>CAIKZD010000009.1 GCA_903831805.1 uncultured bacterium | reverse complement strand
CGACAAATTCATTAGATGGATTTTTTGGAAAAACAAAAACGCTCCTGCGAGTCCACAGAGGACTGACGCAAGAGCGCAGATACAAACTAATTCAAGAAATTTTGGAAAAATAGCCTCCCGATTGTTTAATTAACCCTGATTACGTAATTAATTACTTACCTCAAAACTATGCAAGAAAAAACACCAGATACAAAACTAATCGCGTTTTGCGGATTGTATTGCGGAGAATGCGGGAGATATAAAAGCAAAAAATGTCCGGGGTGCCGGGAGAATGAGCGGGCGAGTTGGTGCAAGGTGCGGAAATGCTGTCTTGAAAACGGCAAGGCTAGCTGCGCCGAATGTGGCGTTTATGCCAGTGCCAGTGAGTGCAAGAAATTCAATAATATTTTTTCCAAGCTGTTCGGTTTCATTTTCGGTTCTGATCGCCAGGCGTCCATCGATTTCTTGAAGCAGAGCGGCCCCGACGCCTACGCCGCCGAGATGACCCGCCGAGGGAAGCAGTCGATGAAGAAAAAATAAAAATAATTTATTAAAGCAGTAAGAGTGCAATAACTGTGGATAACTTTTTGAGAAAAGTCCGATTAGCGGGCTTTTTTTGCTGGAATTTTTGGTGAGTGGATGTGTTGACCGCTGTGGGTGAGTGGAGTAAAATAGAGCCATAGTATATAGAAGTGGGGAGAAGTGGTAAATTTAAAAAACTACGCAGACAAAATTAGCATGTTCATCGGCGAATATCAACATAGTATTGATCCGAAAAAAAGATTGGCGGTGCCATCGAAATTTCGCAGTGAACTGAAAAACAAAGTAGTAGTGACGCGCGGCTTGGACAAATGTTTGTTCGTCTATCCAATGAAAGCTTGGGAGGAAATTGCGGGCAAGTTGGGTTCGATGCCGGTCGGGGAAGCGGCCACGCGGAGTTTTGTGCGTTTGATGTTGGCCGGGGCGACGGATTGTGAGATTGACAAACAAGGCCGAGTGCTAGTGCCGGATTATTTGAAAGAATACGCTGGGCTGGATAAGAATGTCATCATTGCCGGACTATTCAATCGTTTGGAAATCTGGGACGAGAAGAAATGGACTGAGTATAAAAAGCACGCTGAGAAAAATACCGATGAGATTGCTGAGCAGTTAGGGAAGTTGGGGGTATATTAGTCTGAACCACTGATTAGCACGTGATTATCCTGATTACACTGAATATTAATAAAAACCCGATGACTATCCATAAACCTGTTTTGCTGAAAGAAACTATTGAAAACCTAAATCTGAAGCCTGATGCGATCGTAGTAGATGCGACATTTGGTGGGGCTGGGCATTCCCGCGAGATACTGAAAATAATTACCAAGGGAAAACTGATCGGGATTGATGCGGATAACGCGGCCTTGGAAAATTTCAGAAAAGAAAATAAAGATGATGAGAGAATAATCCTAGTTAATGATAATTTTTGTAATCTGGAGAGGGTTTTAGAAATATTAGAAATAGAAAAAGTGGATGCGATTTTGGCGGACCTGGGTTGGTCGAGCGATCAATTGATCGGCAAAGGGATGAGTTTCAAGCAAAGCGAAGAATTGGATATGCGGCTCGACGCACAGCAGGAATTGACCGCCAGGCAAGTAGTGAACGAATATCCACAAGCTGAGTTGCAGCGGATAATCAAAAATTACGGCGAAGAGAGATTTGCTACCAGTATCGCGCGGAAAATTGTGACTGCGAGGAAAGAGCAGGCCATCGTGACTACTGAAGAGTTGGCGACCATCATCGGTTCGGCCGTGCCGGGCGTATACCGACATGGTCCGATCAATCCGGCCACGCGCACTTTTCAGGCTATCCGGATTGAGGTAAATCATGAGCTGGCGAATCTGGAAAAGTTTTTGCCGCAGGCGGTGCGCAGACTTAATGCAGGCGGAAGATTGGCGGTGATTTCATTTCATTCATTAGAAGATCGGATTGTTAAAAATATTTTTAGGGAAAATGCAAGGGGATGCATTTGCCCGCCGACTTTTCCGCAATGCGCTTGCGGTGGAAGTCCGGTCGTAAAAGTAATCACAAAGAAACCGATTGTTGCCGGAGAAAAAGAGTTGGGCGACAATCCGCGCGCCAGAAGCGCGAAGTTACGGGTAGCCGAGAAAATATAAATAAACATAAAAAGTAATTTTCAGGGGGACTGAAAATTAATGTTGGGAATATCAACCATCCGCATATTTGGCTTTGGCAGTTTCAATCGGGGAAACTCCAGTCGCCGGAAAAAAACAGTCGCTTCGAACTGCAGTGTTTTGAATATGCGCCAATGCAGTTCTCGTGGCGTCAGGAAGAATGCTAGTCAAAGAAGTTCTCGGGTAGACCTCAAAATGGAATTAAAAAGTGCCTGGCTGGTGCTGGCGACGGTGGTGGTTTTTTCCGGGGCATTTTACTTGTTCCAGGTGAACAGTCTAACCGCCAAGGGTTATGAGTTGAAAGAATTGCAAAACAACTTGCTCAGTCTGCAGGAAGCCAATAAAAAAGGGCGGATCCAGGAGGTGGAGCTCATGTCGATGTATAATATTGAAAAAGTGACTCAGAATTCCGACCTGGTCAGTTTGAATGATGTGACCTATCTGGAACTGAACTCTCCGGTCGCGATGAAATAGAAAATCTAACACAACCGTCTATGGCGCTTAAAGTTTCACCGAACAACCGCTACAAGAAAGGCAGTCGCTGTCGCATACCGGAAAAGGGAGATAGTCTCGAAACGCGAGTTTATGTTTTGTTTTTCTTGGTGTTTCTCTTTGCGGCCAGTGTTTTTATCCGGCTGTATTTCTTGCAAATTGCTTCGCACGACTATTATAAAAAACTGGCGGATAATCAACATTCCATCTTGGAGGATATTTTTCCGCAAAGAGGCGAGATCTTTTTGCAAGATGCCGGGATGCTTTATCCGGTAGCCGTGAACAAAGATGCCAAAATGGCTTACGCTGTGCCGCGGGAAATGTCTGATCCGTCGGGCGTGGCGAAAACTTTGGCGCCAGTACTTAGTCTTCCCGCAGACGATTTGACAGCCCGGCTTTCCAAACCGAATGATATGTATGAAGTTTTGAAACATCGCTTGAGCGATGAGGAAGTGGCCAAATTGAACGATTTGAAATTGGAAGGAGTTCATCTGGCGAGCGAAGCCTTCCGCTATTATCCGGCGGAAAATTTAGCTTCGCAGATTCTGGGGTTTGTGGGCTGGAAAGATAATGGTCTGGGCGGGCGTTACGGCGTGGAGAACTATTTTGACTCTCAACTGACCGGACATCCGGGACAGCTCTCGCAAGATAACTCCAATGCCGGTTTTTGGGTTCCGACCGGGGACCAAAATATTGTGCCCGCTAAGAACGGCGACGGTCTGGTGCTCACGGTCGATCACATCATCCAATATGAAACGGAAAAAATTCTCAAAAGTGCTATAGCCAAATTTAGTGCGCAAAGAGGCACCATTATCGTCATGGAACCTGGAACAGGCAGAATCTTGGCCATGGCCAGCTATCCCGATTTCAATCCGAACAATTATCAAGGCGAAGATATGGGCAGCTTCCGCAATCTTGCGGTCAGTGATCCTTATGAATGTGGCAGTATTTTCAAAACTATTACACTCGCTTCCGCCATTGACGCGGGGCGTGTGAATCCGGATACAACTTTTGTGGACACAGGCGTAGTACAAGAGGCGGGGTATTCCATTAAAAATGCCAATTACAAAGCCTATGGCAAGCAGACGATGACCCAAGTGCTGGATATGTCGATAAATACCGGGGCGATATTTGCCGAGCAGCAATTGGGTAATGCGAATTTTTTGGATTATGCCAAGCGGTTCGGCTTTGGCAGCCCGACAGACATTGAACTGCCCGGAGAAAGTGCCGGCAACCTGGCTAATTTAAAAAACTTCAAAACAGATATCAATTTTTTCACCGCTTCTTTCGGGCAAGGCATTACCGTTACGCCAATGCAAATGGCGGCGGCGTATAATGCTTTAGCCAGTGGCGGAAGACTCATGAAGCCTGCTATAGTGGAAAAAGTCATTCATCCGGATGGCACTGAGGAAGAAATCGCGCCGCAGGAAGTGCGGAAAGTGGTGACTGAACAGACGGCCAATGAAGTGGGGCAAATGCTCAGAAGTGTCGTGGTGAATGGGGAAGGAAAGATGGCTGATGTCCCGGGATATCTGGTAGGCGGCAAAACCGGTACCGCTCAGGTGGCCAGTACTGACGCCAAGGGCTATCAAGATGGTCAAAATATCGGCTCGTTTGCGGGTTTTGCCCCGGTGAATGATCCGCGCTTTACAGTCCTGGTCCGAATCGATAATCCGAAAGGGGTGAATTGGGCCGAGTCCAGCGCCGCGCCGACGTGGGGCGAACTGATGAAATTCCTACTAAATTACAAAAATATCCAACCGACGGAAAAATATACTCAGGCCGACCTGGAAAGATTCAATAACACGCACGATCTAAGCAAATATGCGGCGAAAAATGAAGCAGAACAAGCTGCTCAAGAACAAAAAACCCAATGAAGAACCAAGCCGATAAATCAAAAAAATTATTACTCCTCGAAAAAGTGTTGCGCTTTTGGGTGATTGCGATCCTCAAAAAATATAATCCGCGCATTGTGGGCGTGACCGGCTCTGTAGGCAAGACTTCCGCCAAGGAGGCGATTTTTGAAGTGCTGTCCAAAAATTATCGCGTGAGGAAGAACGAAAAAAATTATAATAATGAAATCGGCTTGCCGCTGACTATTTTCGGGTGTGAAGGAGGCGGTAGTTCCATTTTGGGCTGGCTGATGGTTTTTCTGAAAGCTTTCTGGTTGGTCATTTTCCCGGTGGAATATCCGGAAATTTTAGTTCTGGAAATGGGGGCCGACCGACCAGGGGACATCAGTTATCTGACTAGTTTTATCCGCTGCGAAGCGGCAGTCCTGACCGAGATTTCCGGCAGTCATCTGGAATATTTCAAGAATGTGCACGGTGTGGCCAAGGAAAAATGGACCTTGGTGGACAACGTGCTGCCGGATGGGATGGCTGCAGTGAACATCGACAATCCGGTCATTGCTAAATTCAAAAGTCAGAATAAGAATGACAAGATAGAAATTTTGACTTTTGGTTTTTCACCAGAGGCGGATATCCAAGCTCAAGAAGCTTTCTTCAATTATTCCAGCGAAGATGGTTTTTCCCAGCGAGAAATTAAGGGACTCTCTTTCAAATTGAGTTATAAGGGCACGATGATTCCGGTGCGCCTAAATAATGTTTTGGCGCGCCATAGCATTTATGCCGCTCTGGCTGCCGTGGCGGTGGGGCTGAAGTTTAAACTTAATTTGGTGGAAATCGCCGCCGCACTCACTAACTTTTCCTTGCCCAGCGGGCGCACCACGCTCATTGCCGGTCTCAGAAACAGTTTCATTATTGACGACACTTATAATTCTTCGCCGGTGAGCGCCACGGCGGCTCTCGAAATCTTGCAAGAGATCAAAGCGCCGCGGAAAATTGCCGTGATGGGCGACATGTTGGAACTCGGCAAAGACACCGAGTCCGGACATCAGATGGTGGCCAAAAATTTTCTCGCTGCTAAAGGTGACATTTTCTTCGCGGTCGGTCGGCGCATGCAATTTGCGGCCGAAGAACTCAAAAAACACAATTTCAATCCGGAAAAAATCTTTATCTTCCCCGATCCCATAAGCGCTGGTCGGAAATTAAAAGAAATCGTGCAAGACGGCGACTTGATCCTAGTCAAGGGCTCACAAAGCATGCGCATGGAAAAAGTCGTGGAAGAAATTATGGCCGAACCGGCCGCCGCGTCCTACTTGCTCTGCCGCCAGGATGAAGCGTGGAAGAAGAAGGAGTGGAGAGAGGTGTAGAAAGAATTGCTTGTAAAATTGGGTTATTTCTGCTATAATTAAGCTGTAAGCGTATGAAAATTATGAAATTTAGACAAGCCCTTTTCTGGGATGTAAACCCGAATAAAATAGATGTAAAGAAGAACGCTCAATACATAATTGAGCGGATTTTAGATTTTGGCAATGACAGTGAGGTCAAATGGCTTATGAAGAATTATGATAAAGATATGCTCAAAAAAACTGTCGCCAAATCAAGGATGCTCACTCCGCAATCAAAATCATTATGGACGCTGATGTTCAAAACAAAATAGACTGGCATTTTTCCGCTTTGCCAAAAAAAACCAAAGAATCTTTGGATTTTTTAGCGGGTCAAAAATGGCTGGAAAAATCAGGATGGTATCTGGCTGGCGGAACGGCGTTGGCTTTGCAAACCGGACATCGTAAATCAGTTGACCTGGATTTTTTCACACAAAAAAAAGATTTCAATAATGTCGCGTTGCTGAATCATTTCTTGAATAATGAAAATTGGAAAACTACTATCAATCAAGAGGGGACTGTCTATGGCGAATTGTTGGGCGCCAAAATCAGTTTTATCGCTTATCCCTTTTTCATTCCTAAACAAAAATATGTCAAATATGGTGCGGTGAAAATTATCCAGCCGATTGATGTTGCAGTGATGAAAATCATCGCTATTTCCCAACGTGGCCGCAAAAGAGATTTTTTCGATTTGTATTGGTGCGCAAAAAATGTGGAACCATTGGGTGAAACGATCCGGCGTCTTAGAGCGCAATATCCATCAGTGGCACATGACTACAATCACATTCTGAAAAGCCTGGTCTATTTTGCCGATGCCGAGAGTGATCCGAATCCCGATATAACCTTCAAAGCCAGTTGGAATGAAGTGAAGAAGTTTTTTGAAAAAGAAGTTCCTGATGTAATGAGAGAGTTGGTGATATGAAGAACGGGAAGAATATATGCAAAAAATCTATTTCATAAGCGGGGTTAATGGTGTGGGCAAATCTACGATAATGCCGTTTTTGAGTTCTTTTCTTCCTACGGATAAATTTGAAATCCATGATTTCGATGAACGTGGCGTGCCTGAGAATGCTGATGGCGTGTGGAGAGTTTCTGAAACAAAATATTGGGTGGATGAAGGGATAAAATTGGCAAAGGAAAATAAAAGCACAGTAATTTGTGGTTTTGTTAAGGTGGCTGATTTTACAGCTTCTGAGTCGCCAGAAATCGTCAAAATATTCCTCGACGTGCAGCCGGAAATAATTCGTCAGCGACTGACTAAAAGATACACTAAGGATGGTGTTTTTGATGAAAATCAAAAAGTCATTGGTAAGCCAATCGAGGAATTTATCGCGGGTAATATTTGGATTTCTGGTCAGATGAAAAAATCGTTTGAAGAATTGGGTTGCCCGATCATTAATACGTCCGATCTGACACCAGAAGAAGTTGCAAGAAGAGTTGCTGATATAATTTTAAGCAAAAAATAAAATCACAAGCTAGTATAGAAGTTATCCACAGGACAGATTGGACAAATAATGATACAATATCATTATAATTTCCTTAGGATAATTTTATGGAAAAAATAGAAAAACATATTGCCATTTTCAAAGGCAAATCAATCAGGAAAACTATCTTTCAAAAAGAGTGGTGGTTTTCAGTGGTGGATGTTGTTGAAGTTTTAACAGGCACGGAAAGACCTAGAAAATATTGGAGTGATCTTAAAAGTAAATTGGTAAGTGAGGGCTATAATGAACTGTCCGAAAAAATCGGACAGTTGAAAATGATAGCTCCAGATGGCAAGTTGCGTGAAACGGATTGTGCTAATACAGAAACTATGTTTAGAATCGTACAGTCAGTGCCTTCTCCTAAGGCCGAGTCATTGAAAAGATGGCTGGCTAAAGTCGGTTATGAGCGCATTCAAGAAATTGAAGATCCAGGGCTGGCGACCAAACGGACCAAATTGCTTTACAAACTCAAGGGTTATCCATCTGATTGGATTGAGAAAAGAATGCGAGGGATTGCCATTCGGGAGGAGCTGACTGATGAATGGCAAAAACGCGGGGCGGAAACCAATCGGGATTATGAAATTTTGACCGCTGAGATTTCGCAAGCGACTTTTGGCCTTAAGCCGAATGAGTATAAAAAATTGAAAAATTTGAAACGGGAAAATTTGCGCGATCACATGGACGATTTTGAGTTGATCTTGACGATGCTTGGAGAAAGGACGACGACGGAAATCCATCGCACTAAAGATTCAAAGGGAGTACCCAGACTGAAAGATGATGCCAGAGTAGGCGGTCAAATCGCCGGCAGCGCGCGCCGTCAAATCGAAAGACGCATCGGCCGGTCAGTTGTTTCAAAGAATAATTTTTTGAAGAATAAAGATAGGAAAATGTTATAATACTGCAGTATTTTTGTAGAGGCGCGATTTATCGCGCCTTCTGTTGGTTTTGGCCCTAGCTTTACTTTTTATCGCCCCGCTATTATACTTGACGTAAGAGCAAGTTAATCAAGATCACTTAATATATTTCGCTACTTGGCAAAAAGGGGCAAGTTCGCGGACAAAAATGGCATGTCTGAAATATTAGAAAATCTTTTCGGTTCCAAGGAGCGGGCGCGTTTGCTGCGATTTTTTTTGCAAAATCCCGAGCAGGTTTTTGAGACGGCCGATATTGTCAAGAAAAATATGTTAGACACGGCTAAGACTAAAAAAGAATTGACCAATTTGTCTAATATAAAATTTATTTTAAAAAGGACGAAAAAAGGCAGTTTTTCTTATGAACTCAATCAGGAATTCTATTTCTATCCGGAACTGAAAAATCTGATCGCCAAATCCAACACTTCACCCAGTTGCAAAAGTTTGGCGCGCGTGGGGAAAGTGGGCAACATCAAGCTGGCGGTCATCAGCGGGGCGTTCATCAACTATCACAAAAGCAAAGCGGATATGATTTTGGTGGGCGATAATATTTCGAAAGCCCGGCTCAATAATCTGATGCAAGCTTTGGAAGCGGAAATCGGCAAGGAAATCAGCTTTGTTCTGATGACCATGGACGAGTTCAAATATCGTCTGAATATGTTGGACAAATTCGTCTTGGAATTTTTGGAGGGACCACATGAGGAACTCATCAACAAGATCACGGGCCTGCGGCAGTTCATTGCCAAGCGCAAGATGTAATTTTTTTCGTAATGCTTAATATTTTAGTCATTATTCTTATTCTGATCAGCGCCGCTTTAGTGTGGTTTGTTTTGGGTTTGAAAAAGAATTTCGAGAACGGCAAGGAAGGGGATAAATCGATGGCCATTTTGGAAAGGTTATCCTTTCTCTCAGAACAAAATCGGGAACTGCGTCACACCATGGACTCTAAATTGTCTGAAACGCACCGGGCCACGCAAGAGCAGATCAACCACACCATGCAGGCGGTGCAAGGCATCACCGGACAGTCGGCCCGGCAAATTGCGGACGTGGTGGCCGGCCTTACCAAATTGGAAGAGACGAATAAGCAAGTGGTGAATTTCTCTTCCCAGCTGCAAAATCTGCAAGATATTTTGAAAAATCCGAAACAGCGCGGCATTCTGGGAGAATATTTTTTGGAAGAAACTTTGCGTAACGTCTTGCCGCCGAGTGCTTATCAGATGCAATATAAATTTAAGCGGGATGAGAAGACCGGCCGAGAATATATTGTGGACGCCGTGGTGTTTGTGCAGAAAAAAATCATTCCGATTGATTCCAAATTCAGCTTGGAAAATTATGAAAAAATCCTGGCGGCGCGGGAAACGGAAGAAAAGGAGCAGCTGGAAAAATTGTTCAAGCAAGATCTGAAAAATCGGATCGACGAAACGGCTAAATATATCAAACCCGAAGAAGGCACGATGGATTTCGCTTTCATGTTCATCCCGTCTGAGGCAATCTACTATGATCTTTTGGTGAATAAGGTCGGGGCGGTCAAGGTGGCCACCCGCGATTTGATCGAATACGCTTTTCGCGACAAAAAAGTGATTATTGTTTCGCCCACTTCATTTTTTGCTTACTTGCAGACGGTTTTGCAGGGACTCAGAGCGCTCGAAATCAAAGAGAGTGCCAAAGAGATTCGGGCCAACGTGGAAAAGTTGGGCAAGCATATCATATCTTACGAAGATTTTATGAAAAAATTGGGCAACAGTATGGCGACTTCGGTCAACCATTGGAACGCCGCCCATAAAGAGTTTGTGAAAATCGACAAAGACGTGGCCAAGATAACAGAAGGGGAAAGAACCGTAGAAGTGATGATTTTGGAAAAACCGACCGAGGATTAATTTTCGACCGCCTATGAATCAGGGAAATATAAAATTAAAAACAGGTATATCTAAAAGCTTGAAAAGTGCCTTCAAGCTTTTTTTTGAAAAACATATCTTGGAGAAAGAATTTTTTCGCAGCAGAATAATTTTGTGGCTGTTAGCGTTGAACGTGATTGCTAATATTGCGAATTGGATAATCATTGCCATTTTCATCAATCGTCTTGACGGGGATATCATTTTGCATTATAATGTATATTTCGGGGTGGATGCGATGGGTGATTGGCACCGAGTTTTCCTTCTGCCGATTATTGGAGTGATAATTTTGGCCCTAAACGCCGTTTTAGCCGCTTATTTCTACATAAAAAAAGAACGTATTGCCAGCTACATTCTACTGCTTGCTGCGTTTATGGTACAGATCAATCTGATTATCGCCGCGGCTAGCATAATGATGATAAATTACTAAACTCACATGTTTAATTTTCCTGATCCTAAAACTACAGTTCCCAAAGAGCGCCGTTGGCAGCGAGTGATGGAGATCATTCCCGGCACATTGACTTGGTTTACGCTCCTGGGCATGTTTTTTTTCTCCTTCTTTTTGCCGGTATACGTGGCGATTTTTATTATTGCCTTTGACATCTATTGGATCTACCGGACAATTTTTATCGCATATTATTCCGTGGAAGGCTACCAGCGCTTGAAAGCAGGCAAGGAAATCGATTGGTGGGAAAGATGTCAGAATATCACTTATCCGGAGAAATATGCGTTGATGATTGCTGAACGGATAAAGCAGATGAAAGAAAGTTTACAGGGTTGCGCCCTCTGTTCGCGCAAGGAAAAAAAGATTGTCAAAAGAGCGATTGCAAAAGACAGTGCTTATCTTAACGAAGTCAAAATGATCGCGGCGTCAGCTGCGGCGTCCGACGAAAACAAGATTTTGGATTGGCGAGAGATCGTGCATGTGGTGATGCTGCCGACCGCCAATGAACCGGCGGAAATCATTGAACCGGCCATCCAGGCCGTGGCCGATGCCAATTTTCCCAATCAACAGTTCATCATTCTTTTGGCCACTGAAGAGCGCGAGCCGGAAAAGCAACGCTTGGAAAAAGTGAATTATCTGAAAGAAAAATTCCAAGGCGTGTTTGGTGATTTTCTGGTGACCACGCACATCGTGAAAGGCACGGAGATGAAGGCTAAGGGCTCGAACGCCACTTACGCGGCCAATTACCTCAAGAAATATTTGGCAGAAAAGAAGATTGATTTGAAGAAAGTCATTTTTTCCAATTTCGATTGCGACTCCGTGGCGCATCCGCAATATTTTGCCGCGCTGACTTATGAATATATCACCGATCCTAAACGCTTACAGCGCAGTTATCAGCCGCTCCCGATGTATCACAATAATCTGTGGGACACCAATGCTTTCGTGCGGGTGATCGTGACCGGCTCCAGTTTTTGGCACATTTTTCAAAGTACGCGCGACGAAGGGATGGTGACTTTTTCCTCCCACTCTGAACCGTTCGACACGCTGTGCCAGGTGGATTTCTGGCCGCTCAACATGATCAGTGAAGACTCGATCATCTACTGGAAATGTTTTTCCTATTACAATGGAGACTACAAAGTGAAACCGATCTATTTGCCGATTTCGCTGGACGCTGTTCTGGCGGAAACTTATTGGAAGACCATTAAGAACCAATATAAACAGAAGCGGCGTTGGGCGTATGGCATTGAAAATTTCCCGGTTATCATGCGCGCCATCGGGCCGAACAAAAAAATCGCATTGCGGAAAAAAATGAAAATCGCGTTTGAAATGTTGGAGGGCCATCACAGTTGGGCGACTTCTTCACTCATTCTGGCCATCCTCGGCTGGTTGCCGCTCATTTTTGGCGGCGATCAGTTCAATCAATCCGTCTTGGCTCATAATTTGCCTTTCATTACGCGCTATTTAATGACCTTGGCCATGGCCGGATTGGTCGTTTCGATGTCACTCAGTTTTCTTTTGATGCCGCCCCGCCCGAAAAAATATTCCCGCTGGCGCAATGTCTATATGCTCTTGCAATGGGCCCTGGTGCCAATCATTGCGCCGTTCCTCGGGTCGATGCCAGCTGTCGAATCACAAACCAGAATCATGCTAGGCAAATATTTTGGAGAATTCTGGGTCACGGAAAAAATGAGAAAATAATGAAAAGATTAAAAAAATGCTAAAATACCTTATACCATTTCTCGATTCATTCCTAATAACCATCGTTTTAGCTTTGGTGGCGATTGCGATTTCCAAGGGTTTTCATTGGTATGGCCGAGAAAATGAACGGCATATCCATGCGCCCGGAGTCTCTCGGTTGGGAGGATTGGTGATGATTGTGGCCTTCAATGCCACTGTTTTTTTAAATCACGATCTTTTCCTCAGTCCGGAACTGTATGGTTTTTGTTTGGGTAGCATCATTCTTCTAATAGTCGGATTTTTGGATGATTTGAAAGAACTTTTTTGGAAAATTCAGCTTTTCATCCAGGTAGCCGTGGCCATTCTGGTTTTCATTATGGGCATTCGGATCTACTACATCACCAATCCACTCTCTGGCGGCATCTTAAACTTAGATTCCGGCTTGGGCATAATTTTGTCTGTGGCGCTGGTGATTTTTTGGATCGTCCTGGTTATAAACGCTATCAACTGGTCGGATGGGATCGATGGGATGGCGAGCGGCATCACCTTCATCACCGCGGCCAGCATTTTTATCCTGAGTTTCCGACCGGAAGTTAATCAACCACCGATGGCCATCCTTTCGGCCATCCTCATGGGGACAATTTTGGGCTTTCTGATATTTAATTTTAATCCGTCGATGATCATTGCTGGGACGGCCGGCGCCATGTTCATGGGTTTTTCTCTGGCGGTCATGTCAATTTTTTCCGGCACCAAGGTGGCCACGGCTCTTTTGGTCCTAGCGGTGCCAATCATGGACTTTCTTTGGGTCATTGGCGAAAGACTCAAGAACAAAAAATCCATCTTTCTGCCGGACAAGAATCATTTGCATTATAAGCTGATGGAACTGGGCTGGTCGCAAAAAAAAATAGTGGGCAGCTATTGGGCAGTGACGGTGGTGGTGGCCGCAGTGGCGCTTAATACGCGGGCAATCGGAAAGGGCATAACTTTGTTTTTGATAGCGCTAATCATGGCCGGGGTACTAGTGGCGGTGAATAAAAAAATTTCTTCCCTCAAGACGCAAGGCTAACTTTTTTCAATATGATCAAAAAGAAACTGGCGATTTTTTTCTTGCTAAGTAGCCTCGTCCTCGCCACGGGATTTTTGGTGGACATTTTCTATCGGAAAGTGGTCAGGATTGATGGTCAAAATTTTATAGCCGAATTACCGCGCTCCCAAGAAGAATATCAAAAAGGATTGGGCGGCCGAGAAAATCTATGCCCCCATTGTGCGATGCTTTTTGCTTTTCCCCAAAAAGGGAAGTATGCTTTTTGGATGAAAGATATGCAGTTCGCGCTAGACATCCTCTTCCTCGCGGACGGAAAAATAGTGTATATCAAGAAAAATTTTGCCGCTGATTCGGCGGAAATCGCTCGTCCGCTCGTCCCCGCTGATAATGTGCTGGAAATTGGCGCCGGATTAAGCGACCGGTATGGTTTTCAAGTGGGGGATGACGTCAGCCTATACTAATTTTCCGGATAACAAAAATCCCTGCCTCATCGGCAGGGATTTTTGTTATTTAGAAAGTGAGTAATAATATACTTCTTAATCTCAATGAAAGAACAGTAATTTTTTTGTGCTTAGCTTGCAGAATCTGTTTTTCAGGATAGTGACGGCACTCTCACTGCATATTTGTGCAAGTTAGTAAGTTGTTTTGGACTGAGAGTCTGAGACTTTTCAATCGCCGTTTTAATCAGTTCTTTTGAAAATTCCACGGATGTTCCGACGGAAACTCCCTTAGTATGGTTGACGTTTTTTCGGAGATAATCCTCGATATAAATCTTGTGTTCAGCGCTCAAGGCCGAGTTAGGATTTTTTTCGAGATAATTCGCGGCCGCTTTACGGGCCAATTTCGTCATCCCATCACCCTTGACGGCTGTTTCGATGAATGAATTATCAGTTTCTTGGCTCGTGGCAACTGAAGAGACTTTTTCTTGCGTTGTGGCTGCCGGTTGAGCTTGAGTCGTATTGGCTGTTGTTTGGTCGGTCGCTTGATCGTTCTGGTTGCTGCTATCGGAAGCTACTTGGCTTGTCGTTACGCCAGAGTTATCTGAAGCTGTCGGAGCTTGGGTCCTTTTTGAATAGGAATAGATCCCACCGGCAATCAACACTACGATCAGGACGCTGATGATGATGCGCAAGTTGTCTTGCAACCATTGCTTGGCTTGACCTTGTGAGTTTTCGCCTTCCTCTTTCATTTTCTCATCATTTTCTTCTTGGTTGAATTCCATAGATTTCACCTTCCTTTCTATGTTAGTTTAATTATGGTTTTTGCGCCTACCTCTCTTTCTTATGACGCAAAAGTTGTTAACGTGCTTTCGTTGAAGCGTATTCTTCTTCTAAATCTTAATAGTATCCGGCCCTCTCGTCAACTGGACAAAAAGTCATTTTAGGGCGTAATAATCGGGGAAATTTTTAATTTTTAATTTTGTAATTTTTAAATAATGTTTTAATTTCTAATTCATAAAACCAATTTCTTAAGGGGTTTTAAAATTAATAAATTTAAAATTCAATAAAAATTAAAAATTAAAAATTTGAAATTATTTTCTAAACAAATCGAATAAAATTTTTTATAAGATGTAGTAATAAACAGGATAGAAAAATATTTTTTAAAAATTTTAGGGTGTGGATAACTTTTTTCTATTGCAAATAAAAATAAATAGTCTATAATTTAATCAAGTGGAAAATATTTTTATCAAAAAATATTTTCACTTAAAACAAAAGGTCGAAAACAAAATTATAAATTTGAAAAATAAAATTAGAAAGGAAGGTGAAATAAAAAATGGCTACAAAGAAAAAAGTTACCAAGAAGAAAGTTGTGAAAAAAGTTGCTAAGAAAGCTGTGAAAAAAACCGTGAAGAAAGCTGTGAAAAAAGTTACCAAAAAGAAAGCGACTAAGAAAAAGAAATAGTCTGACTTCTTGAGACCAATTCAAATGTAATTGGTCGCAAAACCGCCTTTTTCAGCAAGAGTTAAAGGCATACAGCCCCGAAAAATGGCTTTGCCATCTCGGGGCAAGTCCCGAAAAGTTGCTAACCGCAATCTCGGGGCAAGCAAAAAACCGCTAACAGGCGGTTTTTTGCTATATTTTGTAAGTATTTCCAAGTCTTTTTTAAGGCGTAATGATAGCTAAGCGCCATTTCCGGGCTAAGTCTTTTTTGAAAATTACTCTAGCTTTAGGGAAATATTTTAGAATCAATTTTTGTAGTGCAGCTTTTTGTTCAGGACTGAATTCTAAGATGGCCATTAACTCTCGGTTGTTGGTCGTCAGCTCTTTCAGTTGTTGGAATAATTTTTCATAATGCGCTAAGCCTTCTTTGGCAGAATATAGCGCGGACTTCGGCTCAAATTTTTTCACAGTGGGTGCCGTGGCGGCATAAATTTTTTTGGAGAGATAGGGAAGATTGGCTAAAATTATCATCTTGGAATTTTGAATTTTGAATTTTGAATTTTGAATGAGTGGTTCTAATAAATTACCGTGCAGAAATTTTATTTTTGTTGCGACATCATTTTTTTTGGCGTTACGCTTGGCGACAGCGAGTGCATCTCTTGAAATATCTATGCCGTAAAAATTATATCTGTCATTCCCGTGAAGACGGGAATCTAGTGTAGAAACTTTTTGATGCGCGACTGGATCCCCGCCTACGCGAGGATGACAAAGACTCTCTAAGTTTTTTGCAATGGAGATAATGATATTTCCACTGCCGGTGCCTACATCGACAATACCGATGACCGATGACCGATGACTGGCGACCTCTTCCAACGCCATCTCCACCATCAATTCGGTCTCAGGGCGGGGGATAAGGGTGGCAGGCGATACCAGGAAGGGGAGGCCAAAAAACTCCTTAGAGCCTAAAATATAGGCTAAGGGCTCCGCCCGCATCCGGCGAGCAAGTTTCAATTTACAAGTTTCAATTTTCGCTGGCGAAAGAGTGTATTCCGGGTGTGCCATGACGAATTCGCGCGGTTTTTTGATGGTATGCGCGATCAAAAGTTCCAAATCAAGATGGTCGATCCGGCCGGCGTATTCTTTCTGGAGGTCAGCAATAGTTTTGACTGGCATAATAATTTTCTAATCTAATGGACTTTTGATAGTTTGCAGGTTCGTGTTGGCCACTTTGGTGTAAATTTGCGTGGTCTCGAGGCGTGCATGGCCAAGAAGTTCTTGGATATAGCGGATGCTGGTGCCGGATTCCAAGAGGTGAGTGGCAAAAGAATGGCGCAAACTGTGGCAAGTAGCCGGTTTTTTGATGCCAGATTTTTGCAAGGCGTCGCAAAAAATTTTCTGAGCCGTTCTTTCAGTCAGTTTGCCACCACGGTCGCTTTCGAAAACATAGTCGTCAGATTTTTTATTCTTTAAATATCTTTGCAAAACAACAATCATTTTTTCTGATAAGATAGTCATTCTGTCCTTAGCTCCCTTGGCTTGGCGCACCCGCATCAATTTGCTTTCAAAATCCAAATCTTTGACCTTGCAATTCACAACTTCCGAAACTCGCAGTCCTGATGAATACATCAATCCTAGTAACAGCTTGTGTTTTACGTTCTGAATCGTGCCTAGAATTTTTTTCACCTCTTCTTTGGTGAGGGTTTCCGGCAATTTTTTGGGGCATTTGGCGCGTGGAATATTGGCAAAGAAATGACGATAAAGGATTTTTTCAAAGTAGAGTTTGAAAGCACTATAGGCACCATTTAGGGTTGAAGCAGCGAAATTTTTGTCAGCTAGATATTCTAAATATCCCCGAATATCGTCCGTATTGACAGTTTTGGGATTTTTGTTTGATTGCTTCAGTAAATCCGTGATATAATATAAATAGGACTTGACGGTTTTCGGACTAAACTTCCGCAATTTCATTTCCTGCTTCAATTTTAAAATTGGATCTTGACTTGGATAATAACTTTCATTCATAACACATTATGATTTAAAGTTTATATCTGGATTATAGCCAATTAACAACAAAAAATCAATCAGTTCGTATATAAAGAGTTATGTGAAATAAAATTCTTTCTTTTTTCTTTTTTTAAATTTGCTTTTTTAATAATAAGGAAAAATAAGTTTTTTTATCTATTTATATAGGGGTATAAGGTGTTTTCTCCGCTCCGCTACGAAAACGATTTATTTATAAGGGGAAAACTGATATAATTCAATTACTTGACCTAGATAAAATATGGCAAAGACAATTAAAATTTTTCTCGTCGATGGTGAACCAAATGGTCTAAAAACTGTTGAGTTAAGCAACTGGGTGGGTCAAGCAATAGTTATTCCACGTAATAAACTCAAGGACACGAAACAACGCCCCGATTGCAACAAGCCTGCAGTTTATTTTTTAATTGGAAAAGAAGATGAAGAAGCCCTACTGTCTACTGCATACATAGGTGAAGCTGAAAATTTATGGAACAGATTGATTACACATGATAGCTCAAAAGACTTTTGGTTTACTGCAATAGCTTTTGTAAGTAAAGACAATAACCTCACAAAAGCACATGTAAAATATCTTGAAAGTAGGTGTATAGAAATTGCTACATTAGTAAAAAGATTTAATTTAGAGAATGGCGCCAAATCAGTACTGCCCTCATTGTCCGAAGCCGATATTGCTGAAATGGAAGAATTTTTAAGTAACTTAAAATTACTTCTTACTGCGGTCGGTTATCCTATTTTGCAAGAGATTACCTCAAAAGAGCAACCAAACTCATCCGATCCATTGTTTACATGTGGTGGCAAAATGGCTTTAGCTAGTGGCCGTATGACCAACGAAGGTTTTGTTGTATATAAAGATTCTACAGCCACAACTCAATTTTCTAGTGCGGTAGCCGAAAGAAACTCAAAGAACATCGAGAAGTTAATTTTAAATGGATATTTGGAAAAGAAAGATAGTGATCTTTATATATTCACCAAGGATTATGTTTTTAATAGCCCAAGCGCAGCTTCAGATATTATTTTGGGAAACTCAACAAGCGGATGGAAAAAATGGAAAACCAAAAATGGAAAAACTCTTGAAGAAATTTACAAAAAATAATTATGCCAAAAATTAAGGATATACCAAAAATTGATCGTCCGAGAGAAAGGTTTCTGAAAAAAGGAGCTGATGCACTTTCAAAGAGTGATCTTTTGGCAATTCTTTTGGGTAGCGGAATCAAGGGAAAAAATGTCAGACAGCTTTCTGAGAATATTATCAAAAAATTCGGTAAAAACTTTTTGAATATAACCGTTGATGATCTTTTAGAGATTTCAGGAATCGGACAAGCAAAAGCATTGCAAATTGCTTCCGCAATTTCATTAGTAAAAAGATTTTACGACGAAAACAAAACCAACGAGATTGTTATAAAAAATTCTCAAGATATTTTATCTCTTACTTACGATTTAAGAGACAAGAAAAAAGAACATTTAGTTTGTCTTTATTTAAACGCACGAAATGTTTTGTTGAAAAAAGAAGTTGTTAGTGTCGGTCTTTTAGATAAAGCGCTACTACATCCGAGAGAAATTTTTTATCCCGCGACTGAATTAAACGCCGCCAGTGTAATTTTAGTTCATAATCACCCTTCGGGCGATTCTTTACCAAGCGAAAAGGATAATCAAATTATTGAAAAAATCGTACAAGCTGGTGAAATAATGGGAATACCAGTTATTGATTTTATTATCATCTCTGAAAATAATCATTACAGTTTCTACGAAAAATTAAATAAGGAAAAAGCAAGCGTTGATTATGTTGCAGACGGAATACAAGGCACGCTTTTTGCTATGTTTGAAACTGAACGACCATCCTATGAAATAACCGCTGAAAAAATCCAAGAAAATTATTTTTATATCCCACAAGTGAAAGAAAACCATCTTCAATTACACAATCGCAGATATATTGGTAACAAACACAAGCTGATTGAATGGATTTTTTCTATAATAAATAAAGAATGCAGTGGCAATTCCTTTGCGGATATTTTTGCAGGAACGGGTGTTGTATCCGCTGTTGCAACCAAACACTTTGAAAAAGTTTTATTAAACGACTTTCTGCATTCAAATTACGCGATATATCAGGCTTTTTTTGGAAACGAGGCATGGAATAAAGTCAAAATCGATAACATTATTAAAAGTTACAACAATATTTATGGCGATGATTTAGAGGAAAATTATTTTTCTAAAAATTTTGGCGGTAAATTTTTTAGTAAAAATTCAGCGAAAATCATCGGCTTTATTCGTGAAAATATAGAGGAAAACAGGAAAAACTTAACTGAGAGAGAATATTTTATGTTAATCGCCTCGTTGCTTTATACCGCCGATAAAATTGCCAACACAGTCGGACATTTTGACGCATATTTTAAAAAAGAATTTGTAAATGATAGTTTTTTCATGAAACCGATTGATCCGATAGATACGCAAGAAATAACTATTTTTCAGGAAGACACAAACAATCTGGCAAAAAAAATTAATGCTGATGTGGTTTACATTGACCCACCTTACAACTCAAGACAATACAGCAGATTTTACCATGTACTTGAAACATTAACTAAGTGGGACAAGCCAAAGCTTCATGGGGTTGCGTTAAAACCAGACCCGGAAAATATGAGCGACTACTGCCGAGCCAACGCCAAAGATAAATTTGCGGAACTCGTGAGAGACCTTGACGCTAAATTTTTGGTCGTTTCATACAATAACACTTACGATTCAAAGAGTAATTCATCAAAAAACAAAATTACACTCCAAGAGATTGAACAGATTTTGCAGAAAAAAGGACCAACCAAAGTTTTTGAAAAAAATTATAGACATTTTAATGCAGGCAATACCAATTTCAATAATCACAAGGAATACCTGTTTGTAACGAAAGCAAAAATATGAGCAATAAAATAAAAAGATCGCCCCTGTTTTATGTCGGCGATAAATATAAGTTGATGAAACAACTCATAAATTTATTTCCCAAAGAAATAAATAATTTTTATGAACCTTTTGTCGGCGGTGGCACGGTATTTCTGAATATTGAGGCAAAAAAATATTTTCTCAATGATATAGACAAACATCTGATAAATATTCAAAAACTTTTAATCGCCAGTTCAAAAAATCCAGAAAAGTTTTTCAAGGATACCGAAAAAATAATCCACAAATATAAATTTTCGCACTCATATAAAAAAGATATTGTCCCTGATTCGTTAAAAAAGGAGTTTAAAAAAACCTATTACGCAAGATTTAATAAGGAAGGATACGATAAATTAAGAATGAGCGTAAATAATTATCAAAAAAACGACCCCTTGATTTTATACATCCTACTTATTTATGGATTTAATAGAATGTTAAGATTCAATGGCGGAGGAAAATTTAATTTACCTGTTGGCAATGTTGATTTTAATAAAAATGTGATTAACGCCTTGAACGGCTACTTTGATTTTGTACATGATAAAAAAATATCTATAACTTCAAAAGATTTCAAAAAGTTTTTTGCGGACAAAAAATATTCAAAAAATGATTTTGTATATTTAGATCCACCATACTTAATATCCGCAAGCGAATATAATAAATTATGGAACAAGGAATTAGAAATTGATTTATTGAAAATGATTGATGTCTTAGACAAAAAAGGTGTTAAATTCGCTTTATCAAATGTTACTCACTATAACGGGAGCAAAAATGATTTTTTATTAGAATGGATGAAAAAATACAAGGTACACAAAATTGAAAGCAACTACATTAATTATCATAACAACGGCAAAAAGATAATTAAAGAAGTTCTGATTACTAACTATTAAAATTATGACTAAACGACAATCTGAATACAAACCATTGCTATTTACAACAACAATGAGGAATCCTGAACGGTTGAAGGATTTTTTGACCGTACTTGCGGAATATGACGGCGAAATTTTAACAAACGAAATTATTGATAAAGTCGCCAAATCCTTAATTCAAAAAGGATTATACCAACCCATGAAAGTAACTTCGGCTGTAAAAGATAAATGGAAAAATGAGATTGAATTAAGCGAAACTGAAACCAAAAAAGTATTTTCCGACAACCCTCAAAGCCACAAAGAAGCAGGGTTTGAAAAAGGATGGCCATCAAGATTTGATACTTGGTTTAAAATTGCCAAAGAACTTGGTTTTGTTTGGTATTGGCAAAATGAAGAAATAAAATTTTCCGAAAGCGGAAAGATGTTATTGGACAAAGAAAAGCCAGAAAATGAGTTAATGGTTTTTGCAAATGCTTTTGCAAAATATCAACGCCAAAATCCATTTCGTCGCGTTTTAAATAAAAATGTTCCGCTTATTTTGCTTATACAAACCATAAAACTTTTGAATAATGACCCAGCATACAAGGGTGCTGGTATATCCAGATCGGAAATACCATTGTTGCTATGTTGGCAAAACGATAACGCTGAAAGTTTATATCGAGAAATTAAAAAATTACGCAAAAAACATGGTTATACACCGAGCAACGAAGTAATTTTAGATCTTTGCTATGAATTGCTAAACGAAACAAAGAGAGATGATAATTCAATCCTTGGTGATTATCCTGACGATTTTATACGAAAAATGCGTTTAACTGGCTTACTTTCTTTGCGTGGCGGTGGTCGTTTTATAGATATAAACTCAAAAGAATCTACAACCGTTGATTATATTTTAAAAAATTATATTTCCTACAAAGAATTTGAAACGGAAAAAGAATTTTTTGAGTATATCGGACAAGTCGACCACGATTTAATCTCAACGCTTACCGTATTTGGAGCACCAGCGAAAACCACAAAGGCAGAATTGGAAAAATGGGTTGATCATTATGCTTGGGATTCAATTAAAACCGAACTTCTTAATTTGGCACAGAAAAAATCTTCTAGCGATAATATTTTGAAAGTCATTGAGCAACCATTACGATTGGAATTTTTAACTTCATTGGCAATCCTCAAAAAATTACCAGATGTTATCGTAAAACCTAATTTCATATCCGACGATGAAGGCTTGCCAACAAGTTTTGCGTCTGGCGGAAGCCCCGACATTGAATGTTTGGAAGAAAAAGACACAGTTTTGATCGAAGTAACTTTACTGACTGGAACGCAACAGCATATCAGAGAGTCGTTTTCTATACATCGACACCTTGAAGAATATGTAAAAAAAGGCACAAAATCATATTCCGTGTTTATCTCGCCAAAATCTTTTATTGATACCGAACGCTACTTTGATTTTATCAAAAAAGATGGTTTGGAAGTGAGAATCTCAAATATTGATAAATTTGTTAATAGCCTTGAGATGAAAACCTCTTTAAATGAAGTAACCGCATAAATAAGCATGAAGCTAAATATTTTTAAAATTCCAAAAGACAAAGTCAATGATTTAAAAGATAAATTTGAATCATTAGGACTTAAAAATATTAACTCGAGCGAAGAAAAAGGCTGGAAAGGTGATTTTTATTTTTCCAAAGATATTGATCCGATTCAAATTCCGTGGGCAGAAACATACAAAGATTTTTTCAACGAAGATAAGCCCGAAAATAGAATCTACTTTTGCGCTTATATTTGGGAAAATGAAAAATATTGTTTTGCATTAAGCTATGGGAAATCGCATTTTTATCTACGACAATTTTGCGATCATGATTTTGGCATTCATATAGCCAAAAGAATTGCGAATCAAAAAGATATCAGACAAAAATCGTCAAAAAAATTCGCGGGAAAAAAGAAAAAAGAAATAAAAAGTTATACAAAAAATAGCCAACTGGATATTGAGAGTGGTGAATCTATCGATTATTTACAATCATCTATTTCTAAAGATTTTATAGAAAATTTTGGCAAGTCAGGTAAATTTGGTTCTTCTTCATTACTAAGTCCACTAGTTGAGAAAGAAGCATTGCCAGAATTTTTAGAATCAATAATTAAAGTTTATGAATCTCCTGAATTATTTAAATTACCGCGAACAATCATTCTTGATACATCCCCTATAACAGTTGGGTATGAAAATAAATTAGCAGAAGAGATTATTGCCTCAAAAGATAGCACAGATTTCACTTCAAATAGTCATGAGCTTATCGGAATTGATTTTATTTTCTCTGGACAGGAAAAATATAAATTTTCCTTAGACAGTTTTACATCGGCTGAATTCGAAGAACTTACAATCGATAGATTAAATACTTTTATATCAACGAATTCCATTCCCAAGGAGCAAATTCTCAGTATAAGGGTTCATATAATCAAGGAAGATGCTAAGCCGTTTTCTAAAACTGTAAAAGAATCGATAGATTATATTATTGATGATCAAAATGTCCTTCTAACGCAAGGTAAGTGGATGAAATTTAATGAGGACTATATGGATCAATTAAACGAATACATCGATAGCATTGATCTGGATGAAGTTGAAAATGACTTACTTGAAATTACTGGCATAGAAGGTGATTTTAATAAAAGTCTAAAAGAACATGGATATTCTGATGCCGATAAAAACTTTTCAATTATTAAGGTTAAAGCTGGAACGCTAGTTGAGGCGTGGGATTCAAAAAAGGGCGAAACTGTTTATGCCGTAAAATTTGGAACTGCTCAAAAATTAGGTTATGTCTGTGATCAAGCAAACAATACATTAGAACTCATCGGCAAAAAAGCGAACACAAAAAAGATTGATATTGATTTTAAAAATTATTGCATTTGGTTAGTTATCCAAAATAAGAATTTACCTAAAAAAATATCCGAAATTAATTCTATAATTTTAAAACAAAAGATTGAATCGTGGGCAAGAAAATGTTTTGAGTTAGGAATATCTCCAAAAATAAAAATGAGTAAATTGGTGAAAGAAAACAAAAAGGCAAAAATTCCCTCCCCTTAAACCCCTTCCTTTTTGCCTTTTTGTTTAAGAATAAGGAGTTTTTGATTTTGGGCATTCACCCCTTACCCCTCTGCCCAAAATCAAAAACAAAAAAACTTATTTATCATTTATAAAGCAAATTTAAAAAAAGAAAAAAGAAAGAATTTTACATCACATAACAAGGCATATCCGGTTCAAAAATTTTGCACTTTATAATAAAATAAGGAAAGCAAAATTTTCTCTCCCAAATTTTTCCTTCGCTACGCTACAGAAAAACTTCGGATATGCCTAACGTTAGACGAAATAAATTTATTTTCTTTTTTAAATTCGCTTTTTATAATAAGGAAAAATAAGTTTTTTTTATCTATTTATAGAGGGGAAAAAGGTGTTTTCTCCGCTAAGGCTACGAAAACGAATTTATTAATATTTTGAGATAATATAAACATGTTCGAAAGAATAACCAAAATTGCTTCTCATAGCAGTGGCAAGGAAACTGAATTTTCAATCAAAAAGGAGGAAGACCCCATAGATAATCCTAATTTAAGCTTTGCTAATGTAGGAAACATCTCTCGTGTCGTAGCTCGTGTTGAACGAGGCGAAAATTTTAGAGAGATGAATTTAGTTCTAAAATATTTTCGTGGTTATGATGCGGAAGAATGTAATTACAATCGTGATGTTGCTATTGATGTGTATAGTGCATTAAAAATAATTGGATTAAAACACATACCTACTACATTTCGAGCAATTGGCAAAAATGAAATCGCAATGACTGATTTTAATGCTGGCAATAACATCGCCCTTGCACATAACAAAATAAAAGAGAGTCGAGATGAAAAAATCGAATCAATTACAAACTTTGTGCAAGCCCTTGAGGATATACACCACGATCTTATAAGAGCAGCTCTTTACGGTATCAAAATTAGATTCGATGCCTTTTTTGTAGTTATTCCAAAAAAAGGGAGCGATGTTGATATGAAAATAGTAATCGCAGACCTAGAAATGATGAATATCAAAAGTCTTCAAAAATTATCCAACATTGAGCAAGTGGAGAAAATATATAAGGAAAGTGTGGATAATTTATCCGAGGTGTTTAGTAGCTTGTCGCACGGAGGCCACACTTTCATCTCAGAAGATTATGGTGTGTCACTCAGAGACCAGGCGAAGAATATTATGCTTTCCTTCGAATACAATTCAGAAATTAGAGAAGATATGTCGGAGAAATTAACCCCTCCTGTTAGGAAAAACATTTCACACGAAGAAGCACAGCTTGCAAGAGAACTTTCAAAAATCAGCACCGAGATTGGACGCAAGCTTTATGTCGACGTAATAAAAAATAGAGCGATCGTCATGGGATACGACAAAATTTCATTGTCAAAACCAGTCCAAGGTTCTAACGGTCGTGTTGCGTATATACAATATCAAAGTGAAAACGGAAGCTCCTTTGGAGTCGATGCATTATATATTGGCTATGAGGATGTAAATCATAAATATAACACAAAAGAAGTTGCACAAACACGTTGGCCAATGCACGAAATTGATGCTCATGTAGAAAACGGATTATTAAAGCTAAATATTGGCACACGTGACAATAATCCTATTCAAATCACTCAACCTCTTGATGCCCTAGACGATATTAATATAATCTCTAATTTAAGCGAATTAGAAAAAAATATTTTGGATATGTATAGAGTTAATCAAGCTGTGATACAAAATTTAACCGACAAACAAAAATAAATAAAATGTTACGGAAAAATTGTAATAAGGAGTTTTGAATTTTGGGCATTCACCCCTGACCCCTCTGCCCAAAATTCAAAACAAAAAAACTTATTTAATCTATTTAGAATAAAAAGCGGATTTAAAAAAGAAAATAAATTTACATCGTCTAACAACTCATATCTGGTTACAGAAATTTGCATCAATAACTAATAATAAGGAGTGCAAATTTCTTCCACCCAAATTTTTGCCTTCTTTTTCTTTATATATTACACTAAGGAAGGAAGACAAAAACTTCAGATATGAGTAACGTTAGGCGAAAAAACTAAAAATTTCCTATCTATTTTGAAAAGAATTTTTGGCAATTTTGCTCGGTCGGCAACTCGTTCTAATAATAATTTTTAATAAATTAACAAAAAAATAATTATGAAAAAAGTAATAGCAATAAGTTCAGTGCTGTTTGGAGTAGTCTTTTTGGCTGGGTGTGGTCAACAGCCAACAGCTCAAGTATTGGATAAAAAAAGTGAAAGTGTGGTGAAGAATAATCTTTGTGAACAAGCCACAGCGCTTAAGAAGAAGCTTAATGAAAAATTCGTGGCTGATAATATTGACTATATCCATATAACTCGATATGAAGTTAAAAGAGAGCGGGCGATGATGGCGATGGCACAATCACAGGATGAATCATGCGCAATCTCTTTGGTTGAGCTAACTACCGTGAACCTTCTTTCTGATGAAAATGATAGTTCTTCGCTCAAAGAAGAAAAAAATAAAAAATTGAGTGAATATATTGGCGAGGAGCGCGCTGCTAAAATTGTTAATGCTGCATACATGAATGATATAAATGATAAAATTATAGAAGATAAGATTCAATTTCTATGGCCAGATGCTAGCCTCTGTGTGGATGATGGTGGGTATCTACTTGAGCCAAAAACAGGATTGTCTGTGTGTCAGAATAGCGCAGTAAAAGAGGTCTGGCTTAATCTTGAGATTGATGGTGGTAAATGGGGTGGTTGTGAATTCTTTGTAAGGCGCAATGGCAATGAGGCGACTTTCCAGTATTGTGCTACAACATCATCTGGCAAAATACTTACTTGCAATGAGAATGGTTGTCATAACGAAGATGGAAAGAGTTTTTAAATAAAATTGCCAAAAATTCTTTATTATTAGGAAAGGAAATTTTTAGTTTCATCGCCTAACAACGCATATCTGGCTACAGGAAATTGACCAAAGCGATTCAAGGAGTGTCAATTTCCCTCCGCCCAAATTTTCATCCTTTAGTTTAGATGAAGGTTTAGGCGGAGATAATTTAATAAAGCATTGTTTGAAATCAAAAGTTTATCCTGCAAAGTCGGGATGAAAACTTCAGATGATGCGTAAACGATATCCAAAATGTCGCGCGCTACGCTTGCTCCATTTTGAATATCGTGCGCGGATACCTCCGCCGATACCCTCTGTGCCGCTTCGCTTCGCTTGCGACACATCGGATATCAGCGGATATCCGAAATAGCCGTCGGGAAATGAATTTCCCTCCGACTACTTCGGATTATCCGCGCACGTTATGTGAAATGCATGTTTTACTTTTGGGCTATCGCCCAGCTCAAAAAAAGAATTTGAATTTTGTTTTTTATTTATTTAGAAAGGGGTATAAGGTGTTTTCTCCGCTACGCTACGAAAACGATTTATTTATAAGGGGAAAACGAATACAATAACATTGTTTAACTTGAAAATAATTATGACAAAAACTGAAGCACAAACAAGACAAGAAATTATAGATGGAAGGCTCGCAAAAGCCGGCTGGAAAGTTAATGATCCAGCACAAGTTACATCCGAGCTTGATATTTGGATTGGCTTGCCAGAAGGGGTTAAGGAGCCGGAACACGAATATCAAGGCTTTCAATTTGCTGATTACGCCTTACTTGGAGATAGTGGTTATCCTTTGGCAATTGTAGAAGCAAAAAAAACCTCGAAGGATGCGAGGGTCGGACAAGAACAAGCCCGTCAATATGCCGAAAATATTCAGAAAAATTCTGGTAAGGATATGCCATTCGTTTTTTATACAAACGGACACGATATTTATTTTTGGGATACTGAAAAATATCCACCCCGCAAAGTGTACGGATTTCCAACAAAAAAAGATTTAGAAAGAATGTTGTTTTTGCGCAAAAACGAGAAACCACTTTCCCAAGAATTAATCCAGAAAGACATTGCTGGACGACCATATCAGATCGAGGCTATCCGCTCAGTTTTTGAAAACTTAGACAAAGGAAAGAGAAAATCATTGCTTGTAATGGCAACAGGTACCGGAAAAACAAGAACCTGCGTGGCAATGATTGAGTCGTTGATGCGAGCAAACAAAGTGCAAAAAGTTTTGTTTTTAGTGGACAGAATCGCACTTAGAAATCAAGCTCTTGATGCTTTTAAAGAATTTTTACCAAACGCTCCGGTTTGGCCAAAAGTCGGCGAGCATGACATTGTAACGGATAGACGAATTTATTGTGCTACTTATCCGACAATGCTCAATATCATTGAAGATAAAGACTGTCCGCTTAGTCCTCATTTTTTTGACATGATTGTGGCAGATGAAAGTCATAGGTCAATCTACAATGTTTACAAAAATATTTTTGATTATTTTGATTCTGTTCAGCTTGGTTTAACTGCTACGCCAAAAGATGCGATTGAGCATAATACTTTTGGTATTTTTGAATGTGAAGACGGCATACCGACTTATGCCTACTCATACGAGGAAGCGATAAACAATAAGCCCCCATATCTTTCAGATTTTGAAGTTCTAAAAGTTCGCACCAAATTCCAAAAAGAAGGAATAAGAAAAGACAATATTACCATTGCCGAACAACAAAAATTACTTGCCGACGGCAAAGAGCCAACAGAAATAAATTATGATGGCAGTGAAATTGAGAAAAAAGTAACCAACAAAGGAACGAACGCGCTTATCGTGCAAGAGTTTATGGAATCGTGCATAAAAGACGAAAGTGGAACTCTGCCCGGCAAAACTATTTTCTTTGCCATGACGATGAAGCACGCACGAAGATTACAAGAAGTTTTTGATGATCTCTACCCTGAACATAAAGGCAATATTGCCAAAGTTATCGTTTCGGACGATTCTCGTGTTTATGGAAAAGGCGGTCTGCTCGATCAATTTGTTAATAAAGACTTTCCGCGCATCGCCATTAGCGTGGATATGCTTGATACTGGTATAGATGTGCGCGAACTCGTCAATCTTGTTTTTGTAAAACCAGTTTTTTCTTATACCAAATTTTGGCAGATGATCGGGCGAGGAACAAGACTTTTGGAAGCTAAGAAAATAAAGCCATGGTGCAAGGTAAAAGATAAATTCCTTATCATTGATTGTTGGGAAAATTTTGAATATTTTCAAATGAACCCAACCGGAAAAATAGATAAGCCATCAAAACCGCTGCCTGTCCGTCTTTTTGAAACTAAACTACAAAAACTCAATCTGGCTGAAGCGCAAAATAATGCTGAGCTTGTACAGAATACCATTCAAAAATTAAAAGAAGATATTGCCAAACTTCCACCAAACAATGTGGTTATTTTGGACGCAAAAAGCAAGATTGATAAAGTCGATGAAACCTTTTGGCAAAAACTTAATGAAGATAAAAAACTATTTTTAGAAAAGGAAATCGCGCCACTTATGCGCACGCGAACCGGCGAAGACTACAAGGCAATGAGCTTTGAACTTAAAGTTTTATATTATTCCATCGCCAAACTTGATGAACAAGATGGTCAAGATAAAAAGGTAAAAACTCTTGCGGAAGTAATTATTGAAATGGTGTCTGATTTGCCGTTGTCTGTGAATGTTGTCGTCAAAGAGAAAGAACTGATAGAAGAGATATTGAATAATGGCTATCTTGAAAAAGCCGATGAAAATGCCTTAGAAATTCTGATCCAAAAAATCGCTCCATTGATGAAATATCGCGAAGAAGGCATCAAGCCCGACCAAGATTCTCTGGATTTACGCGATATAACAAGCGAAAAAGAATTTATCAAATTTGGTCCGGCGCATGAACGCATTACTATCAAAAAATATCGTGAAAAAGTTGAGGCGCTGGTGAAAAAATTGGAAGCAGAAAACAAAATATTGCAGAAAATAAAACAAGGTGCAGATATTACGCAGGAAGAAGTGGAAGAACTGGCTGACACGCTAAACGAGTATGATCCCTATCCAACCGAAGAGAACCTGCAAAAAGCCTATGATGCCCGCAAGGTACAGTTTTTGGATTTGATTAAATACATTATGGGTATTGGCGGACTCGTCACTTTTTCCGAAAAAGTCTCGGAGGCTTTTGCTGAATTTATTGCCGAACATAACACACTGGCTTCAAATCAAATCCAGTTTCTGATTGTACTTCGTGATTTTATTATCAACAATGGTGAACTGACAAAGAAAGATCTCGTTAGCGAGCCATTTACCAAATTGCACGCTCGCGGTTTCTTGGGGCTATTCACTCCGCAGTTGCAAACGGAAATCTTGTCATTTACTAATAAAATTTTACATTATGCTTAATCCAACACTCAAATCATCAATTGGCAGGCTCTGGGATAAATTTTGGAGCGGTGGCATATCCAATCCGCTCACGGCTATTGAGCAAATTTCCTATTTGCTTTTTATGAAGCGCTTGGACGAGATGGATATTAAGAAAAGACAAGACGCCGAATTTACCGGAGAAGCGTACAAGTCACTTTTTGGAAATGACAAAGAAAATTTGCGCTGGAGCCATTTCAGACAAATGGAAGGTGGCGAAATGCTGACACATATTCAAACTAAAGTTTTTCCATTTCTGAAAACTATCGGCAAAGAAGAAAGTCCCTTTGCCAAACACATGGGCAACGCGGTTTTTATCATTTCCAAGCCGTCGCTTTTGGTGGAAGCGGTGAATATTATTGATGATATTTTTGAAGAAATCGCCAAGCAAGATTCGGCCGGACAAGGTTTTCAAGACACCCAGGGAGATCTCTACGAATATTTGCTCTCAGAAATCACGAGCGCCGGCAAGCTCGGCCAATTCCGCACACCGCGCCACATCATTCAACTTATTTGTGAACTCGTAGATCCAAAATTGGGCGATACTATTTGTGATCCAGCTTGTGGTACAGGCGGATTTTTGCTCGGTGCCTATCAGCATATTCTCACAGCACATACCAGCAAAGAACACAGAAAAACTGATGAAAACGGACTGACGCGTGGCGATCTGGGCGACAAGCTCACCGACGAGCGACAATGGACGCATCTCAAAGAAAAAACTTTCTACGGCTATGACATGGACGAAAGCATGGTGCGTATTGGACTCATGAACTTGATGATGCACGGCATCTCCAATCCAAACATCGAACAAAAAGATACGCTCTCCAAAAAATACGACGAGAATAATTTTTATGACTGCATCATGGCGAATCCGCCTTTCAAAGGCAGTATTGATAAGGGCGACATCAACGAATCGCTCTCACTCGCTACGACAAAAACGGAATTATTGTTTATCAATACCATTATAAAATCCCTCAAAATCGGAGGACGAGCCGGTGTGATTGTGCCAGACGGCGTGCTGTTCGGTTCTAGCAATGCCCACAAGCAAGCGCGCAAGATGCTTATCAATGAGTGTGAACTGCAAGGCGTTATTTCGATGCCGAGCGGAGTATTCAAGCCCTACGCTGGAGTAAGCACCGCGATTTTGATATTTGTAAAAGGCGGCGAAACTGAAAAGGTTTGGTTTTATGATATGCAATCCGACGGCTACACATTGGACGACAAGCGAAGCAAGATCAACGGCGGGGGTGATTTGCCGGATATTGTGGCGAAATGGAAAACAAGAAAAGACCAAACCGAAAACAAGCTCAATAGTAAATTTTTCTATGTTAATAAAAGTGATATAGAAAAAGCTGATTTTGATTTGAGTATCAATCGCTACAAAGTAACGGATTACGATGAAATGGTTTACGAAGATCCAAAAGTGATTTTGGGAAAGATTGAATCGCTGGAGCAAGAAATCGTTGCTGGACTTAGTGATTTGAAAAATTTGTAATTATGATTAAAAATAAACTTGGAAATTTTGTAAAAATAAGGACTGGCAAACTTGATGCAAATGCGAGCTCGCCTGATGGCGAGTATCCTTTTTTTACTTGTTCCAAAAAGCCCTTAAAAATAAGCTCATATTCTTATGATTGTAAGTGCGTGCTTGTGGCTGGAAATGGTGATTTAAATGTAAAATATTACGAAGGTAAATTCGATGCATATCAAAGAACCTATATAATCGAAAGTAAAGACGAATCAGTTTTGGATACCCGATATCTTTATTGGTTTTTATTTAAGTATGTTGAAAAATTAAGAGAATTATCTATTGGCGGAGTTATAAAATACATAAAGATAAATAATTTAACTGATCCAATAATCCCACTTCCACCGCTCGAAGACCAAAAACGCATTGTAAAAATTCTTGATGAGGCGGACGCGCTTCGCCAAAAACGAAAACAAGCCATCGGGCTTTTGGATGATTATTTGAAGTCGGTGTTTTTGGAGATGTTTGGGGATCCAGTGAAGAATCCGAAAAATTATAATATACAAATAATTAATGATGTTGCCATTAAAGAAAAAAATGGAATCAAGGCAGGTCCATTTGGCTCATCTTTGAAGAAGGAATTTTATGTAAAATCAGGTTATAAAATATATGGACAAGAACAGGTTATTAAAGATGACTTCAATTATGGAGATTATTATATTAACGAAGAAAGATATCGAACCTTAGAAAGTTGTAAAATACAACAAGGAGATATTTTAATAAGCTTAGTAGGAACATTTGGGAAAATTAGTGTTGTGCCAGAAAAATTTGAACCAGGCATTATTAATCCTCGTCTAATGAAAATAACACCAAATCAAAATATTATACTGCCGTTATTTTTGAAAGAATTATTAACTAGCCAATCAGTACAGAAACAAATAAAAGATGTATCTCATGGCGGGACGATGGGAATTGTAAATGTAGGTATTATTAAAAAAATAAAAATATTAGTACCAAGTCTTGATGAGCAAAAAATTTATCTCGGATTGAAAGAAAAAACCGAATTAATTAAACAAAAAATGCTTTCTCAATCCAACGAACTCGAAACCCAATTTCAAGCCTTGATGCAAAAAGCGTTTAAGGGTGAATTGTAATTTTTATGTATGGACGAGATATTTGCACAATACTATGAAGACCTGCTCCGCGCTCAATATCGAGTGTCGGAATTTGTGCAACAACACTTGCCCAGAGGAACAATCCGAGAAGACTTTTTGCGTGATTTGGTATTAAAAAGAAAAGAATCGTTGCGAGGCAAAAAAGGCATAGTCGCCAAAAACGGAATACAGAGCGGAGAATGTGATTTGATATTTCACGAAACCACGGCAACCACGACCCCATTGGGCGACCAAGTAATGATTGATCCACGACATTGCAAATTAGTTTTGGAAGTAAAATCCAACGCAACCGGACCAGACATAAAAAAGACGAACAAGAATTTTGAAAGGATAAAAGCCATTGACCCTGGCATCAAGCCACTATGCGGATTGTTTTGCTACAACACTGCTATTGAGAAAAAGACAATTTTAAACCGTTTCGGCTGGACTTATGACAAAGACTTAGAAAGCTGGAAAGAAAATACTGCCGTCAGCATAGAATATCCGCATATTGATTTTATCGTTTGCATTGCCTGCTTGGAAGAAGACGAGGAATGTATAAAAAAACAATTTTTTCTCATCAAAGACAACGAGTCGGGAAGATACTTTTTAAAACAAGAGTATCCGATAATTAAGAATTTTTTTGGAGTAACGGATAATTTATAATATTTATAATAACAATATGCAAATTGATGACTTTATAGAAGAATTGAAGGAAAAGGCAGAAAAACGCTTTGATGATTTTAAAATTGCTGAAATTGAATCAATTTCAAGCATCAAAGAAGATGCTTACTTAGAAAAACCTACTTGGGTTGGTGGTGATAATAAATTTGTTTGTCTTTTTGTTGACTTAGATAAATCGTCAAAAATCTCATTCAAAAAACATCCGGTCACAATGGCAAAGATCTATGACTACTTTACTCAAACGCTAGTTGATGTTTTTAATCATGAATCTTTCTGTGCTGACTATGTAGATATAAAAGGAGATGGCGCATTTGCTATCTACGAAGGCGAGCATGCTTCGTATAAAGCATTTTACGCATCAATCACTTTTAGAAAAATTTTTGAAGAAAAGATTAAAACAAAATTTCAAGATGATGAAGGCGGTAATCTTAGTTGTAAAATTGGCATCCATAAAGACAAAATTTTAGTCAAAAAGATCGGCAAGAGAGGTGACTATAATGAGGTATGGGCAGGAAGACTTGTTAATAATGCTGCAAAATTATCCAAGCAATTCCAAGACGCCCCTGAAAAATTTAATGGGGCCAAATCGCCAATAATAATATCTGAGGAAGTCTACAAAGATTTTGTTGCGCAACCGAAATTCGGATTATATAACTGCCATAATGGCGATACCGACATTTTAGAACAAAGAAATCCTGTTTTTATAGAAGTTACTGATTTTTCAGATGATACGCTTGGAGACAAATTTTATTACACCCAAGTTGGTTGGTGTGTGCACTGTGCTGATAATTATATAGATAAACTAAATTAAACTATGAAAAACCTAGAATTATCTTTTTTACAAAATGAATTAAATAGAGTTAGCGACTGGATTCAGTCTGCTGATAAAAAAAGTGCGTTTTTGTCTGCTTATTATTCAGGAATTTTTTTAGGCACTGTTTCATTTAAAGGAATTGTGATTTCCTCAATTTCAAACTTTGAGAACTGGGGTCTTTGTCTGTATACTATTTTAATTATAATAACTATTGGTCTATTTATTTTAGGAATATTCTTTTTAATCAGCTCCGTTTTCCCTCGTTTGAAAAATACAAATACAAATAAATCACTTTTTTACTTTGGAAATGTCGCCAAGTTAAAACCGATTGATTATTTTAATGAAATGGAAAAATTAACAGAAGAAGATGCAAAAAAGCAAATATCAGAGCAAATATATACAAACTCGATAATTGCTGATCAAAAAATGAATAATGTTAAAAACAGTACAAAATGCCTGTTTGTTTTAGTAGTTTTATTATTTGTCTTATTGATAGTTTAATTGAATTTTTTCGGTCGGGGCAATTCACCCCTTTAATTCCCCTCTTGCCCCTCCCTCAAACAGAATAAGGAGTTTTGGATTTTGGGCATTCACCCCTAACCCCTCTGCCCAAAATCCAAAACAAAAAAACAAAATTAAAATTCTTTTTTAGAGCAATCCCGATTGCCATCGGGATTAAAGTAAAACATGCACATCACATAACACGGCATATCTGGTTGCGGTTCGCCTCCGGCGAGCCTCCACCCATATTTGCCTCCGCTACGCTACGGCAAACATCAGATATGCCGAAACGTTAGACAAAGTAAATTTTTTAATTACGGCGAATTCGCCATAATTACCTTATGACAAAGAATCAAAAAATAAATGTAGAGGGCATGGATATTACAGTCTTCAAACAGAGGAGCGAAGATTATATTTCTTTGACCGATATAGCTAAACATAAAAACTCAGAAGCTGGCCTGGTTATATCTCATTGGATGAGCACTCGTTTTGCTATTGAATTCATGGGAATATGGGAGAAGATGAACAACTCCAGTTTTAAAGTAACTGAATTCAGTGACTTTAAAAATCAAAGCGGCGCCAATGGATTTGCATTGTCAGTCCAACAATGGGTCAATAAAACGGGCGCTATTGGAATTTTTGCCACGAGAGGGCGCTATAATAGCGGCACTTTCGCCCACAAAGACATTGCTTTTGAATTTGCCTCGTGGATTTCGGCGGAATTCAAATTTTACCTTATAAAAGAATTTCAGAGATTAAAGGAGGATGAAAATAACAGGCAAAAATTAGAATGGAATCTTCAAAGAACGCTGGCAAAAATCAATTACAAAATTCATACTGATGCCATCAAGGATAATCTAATCCCACACGAATTAACGAAGGATCAAGCAATTATGAAATATGCCAATGAAGCAGACTTGCTCAACATGGCATTATTTGGAATGACCGCCAAAATATGGCGGGACAAAAATCCAAAGCTAAAAGGAAACATTCGAGACTATGCCACAATTGAACAGTTGGTGGTTTTATCTAATATCGAGAGTATCAACGCACTGCTAATTCGTGATGGAATGACCCAACAAGACCGAATTTTAAAATTAAATAATACTGCGATTATTCAAATGAAATCGCTTTTAACTAGTAATGGCGCGAAAAAATTGGAATCACCAAAATAAATTACGATAAGGAAAACAAAATTTTCTCTCCTAAATTTTTTGTTCCGCAATTCCATTAAAAGTGGAGATTTTTCTCAGAAAGCAACCTTAGTGGGAGCCGCAAGCTATGATAAAATTAATCCAAGTAACACTATAAAACAGTTTAATGTCAGGTTCTACTTATCAACTCAAACAAAAGCAGAATACATAGACAGTATCTTGAATAAATGATTATTTTAAATACATGCAAAAACAACTCGACTTAGTCAAAAAATTCCACCAAAAATTCCAAGCGCCCATCTTGGAAAGGCCAGCTTTGATTCCGAAAGACCGGTCAGATTTGCGCTATCGTTTGATGGAAGAAGAGGTGCGAGAATATGCTAAAGGTGTACAAAATAATGACCTGGAAAACATTGCCAAAGAATTGTGTGATATTTTATACGGCGTGTATGGCACGATCTTGGAACATGGTTTGCAAGACAAGATCGGAGATATTTTTGCGGAAGTGCATCGCTCACACATGAGCAAAGACTATCATCAATACAAAATGGTTAAAGGCGAGAAATATTTCTCGCCGGAGGTGGGGAAGTTTTTGCAAGGCAAATAATATCTTTATTTTTTCTCCAATAGTCTTTTTTGATTTTCTTGGATCAGGACGTCGATAATTTGATTGAGATTGCCCTCGAGAATAGTTTTGATGTTGCTCCAAGATTCTTTCACGCGATGGTCAGTGATGCGGTCTTGGGGGAAGTTGTAGGTGCGGATCTTTTCGCTGCGGTCGCCGGTGCCAATCTGAGATTTGCGTGCGTCGCCCCGTTCTTTGGCCGCTTTTTCTTCTTCGGCTTGCAACAGTCGCGAACGCAAAACTTTCATAGCTTTTTCTTTGTTCTTAATCTGTGATTTTTCATCTTGGCAAGAAACGATGAGGCCGGTCGGGAGATGAGTGATGCGCACGGCTGATTTGGTGGTGTTGACGGATTGGCCACCCGGGCCCGATGAGCAGAAAGTGTCGATGCGCAAATCTTTGTCTTCAATTTTGAGTTCCACCTCTTCAGCTTGTGGCAGAACGGCCACAGTGATGGTGGAAGTTTGCACCCGGCCATTCTTTTCCGTTTCCGGAATGCGCTGCACGCGGTGCACGCCGGATTCATATTTCATCTTGCCGTATACGCCCTGACCATTGATTTCGAAAACGACTTCTTTATACCCACCGATGCCGATGACGCTAGTGTTGAGCAGGGAAATTTGCCAACGATCACGCTCGGCAAATCTGGAATACATGCGAAAAATTTCCCCGGCAAAAAGCGCAGCTTCATCGCCGCCGGCGCCCGCTCGGATTTCCACGATGACACCTTTGTTGTCATGCGGATCTTTCGGAAGGATTAAAAGCTCCAATTCTTTTTGTAAAACATCCATTTTTTGGGAAAGCGATACGTTTTCTTCCATGGCCATCTGTTTCATCTCCGGGTCTTCTTCGGCCGAATTGACCATTTCCGCATTGTCCTGCATGGCTTTTTCCACCGCTTCAAATTCGCCAATTTTAGCTATTATTTCTTCTAAATCCGATTTTCGCTTGCCTAAACCCGCCATTTTGGGGGAATCAGAAAAATTCTCAGGATTATTGAGCTCAGCGGAAATTTCAGCGTATTCTTTTTTAATGGCTTCGATTTGGTCGTTCATAACTTTAGTAGTACAATTATAGTATAACAATAATGAGATAGGCGCAATATAAGTGACAAAAAAACAGTTTTGGTCTACTATGGGGATATAATAAAGCGAACAAAAAAGACTATGCGAATAGCCATGTTTTCTGACAACTTTTATCCTGAGATGAGTGGGATTTCTGATTCTATTATTGAGTCGGCGCGTGAGTTGGCGAGCTTAGGGCATTTTGTGGATATCTACGCGGCGAAATATTCTCCGAAAGAATTTGCGATTTTCAAAGTGCCGGCCATCGAATTGGACTTAGGCAAAAATATTCAAGTTTATCGGTTTTTTGCTTTTTCATATCCGGCCCCGACCAATCAAGGGCGGATGGTGGTGCCGACTTTTCTGCGTTGGCTGAAAGTTAAGAAAAATCGGCCGGATGTTATTCACGTGCATGATTGTTTTGGCTTGGGCGTGGAAGGCATGGCGACCGCCAGGTTTTTGAAAATCCCTTTAGTGGGCACTAATCATACCCCGATCACGGAATTTCTGAAATATGGACCGGTGCAGAACAAGTTGATTGACAAGCTGGCGCTGAACTATGTTTCTTGGTTCTATAACCGTTGCAAGTTTGTCAGTGCGCCGTGCGCTGCGATTTTTACCGAGATGGAAAAAAATGGTTTCAAGAAGACGCGCCGGGTCATTTCCAATCCAGTCGATCTCAAAAATTTCTTTCCGGCTTCGGCGGAAGAAAAAGCCATTATTAAAAAAGAATTCGGCCTGTCTGATTTCACCGTGCTTTATACCGGCCGTTTGGGAGTAGAAAAGCACGTGGATGTGATTATCCGCGCGGTGGCCGCGGCGGCCAAAAAAATCCCAAACATAAATTTTGCCATTACGGGACATGGCGCGGCGGAAAAAGATTTGAAAAAATTAGCTTCGGAATTAGGAATAGGCGATCAGGTGAAATTTTTTGGCACTTTGCCGACTCCCGAGCATGCGCGGATCTATCGCGCTGTGGAAATGTTTGCCATTGCCAGTACGGCCGAGATGCAGAGCTTGAGCCTTATGAAAGCTTTTGCCACGGGATTACCGGCCATCGGGGTGAATGCGTGGGCCTTGCCGGAATATATCAATGAACAAAACGGCTTTATCGTGGAACCGGGAGATTTTGCCACGATGGCTGAAAAAATTGTTTATCTTTATAATAATCCAGCGGCGGCACAAGCTCTAGGACAAGGCGGCTTGAAGATGGTAGCTAATTTTTCGCCCTCGCAGATTGCGGCCGAGTGGGCGAAAATTTATGAAGAGACGATTAAGCAAAAATAATATGAAACTCACTTTTGCCATTCCGGCTTATAATGAAGAGAAACAGATTGGTGGTTGTTTGGAATCTATCCTGAAAGAAACTTCCGGTAAGAATTATGATATTGAAATTATTGTAGTAAACAATGCCAGTTCTGACCGGACCAGCGAAGTGGCACTGTCATATCCTGGCGTGCAGGTGGTTGATCAGCCGAAAAAAGGCTTGACCTGGGCGCGGCACGCCGGTTTTCTGGCAGCCACGGGGGAATTGATTGCTAATGTCGATGCGGATACACGTTTGCCGAAAGGCTGGCTGGACAGGGTATACAAGGAATTTTCTGAAAATAGAAATCTGGTCGCGCTCAGCGGACCATATATCTATTATGACTTATCGCCTTTGGCCAAGATCGGCACTAAGATTTTTTATTTTATCGGTTATCTCGGGTATCTGTTCAATCATTTTATTCTCCGGCGTGGCGCGATGTTGCAAGGTGGAAATTTTATAGTAAGAAAATCAGCCATGGAAAAAATTGGTGGTTATGACCTCAATATTGATTTTTACGGTGAGGATACGGATATTGCTAAAAGGATTCAAAAAGTTGGACGGGTGAAGTTCACTTTTAAACTGCCCATGTTCACTTCCGGACGGCGATTGACCAGAGAAGGGGTGGTTGTGACGGCTATCCGGTACGCGATTAACCATATTTGGATTACTCTTTTTAAGAAACCTTTTTCAAGAAAATACAACGATATTCGCGAATAGAACAAAATGAAAAAAATTGCTTCTAAATATAAATATTATTGGCGTCGACATGGTTTTCGTTATGCGGTTTTTTCCAGTTTGATTTTGCTGGCGGCCAGTCTGATGATCAATCATTTTGCCAGTCTCTACGCCAATCTGCGAGCCAGTAATTATGTGAATGATATCGTCCTGGATAATCTGCCAGTGATGGATGTGGATGGTCTTTTGAATTATGGGGTGGAGCTGTTTTTTCTGTTTGTGATGTACTGTGTGATTGTCGAACCGAAAAGAGCGCCTTTCGTTTTCAAAAGCATGGCGCTTTTCTATCTGATCCGTTCAGTTTCCATCACTTTGACGCATCTGGGCCCGTATCCGGTCATGACACCGATTGATCCGCGCAACTTATTGTCCACCCTCATCTCGGGTAATGACTTTTTCTTCAGTGCCCACACTGGAGTGCCTTTTTTGATCGCCTTAATTTTCTGGGATGAAAAATTGATCAGATATATTGCGATTCTCACCTCGATAGTTTTTGGCAGTTCGGTCCTCTTGGGTCATTTACATTATTCCATCGATGTTTTTGCGGCTTTCTTTATGACTTACGCAATTTTTCATATAGCGATGAAGGTATTCGCTAAAGAATATAATTTATTCAAAGAATGATGGAGGAAAAATCCAAAATTCATTTTATCTTAGTGGCCGGTTTTTCTTCGGATAATCAGGAAGTTTTAGGTTTGAAAAACATTTTGGAGGGCGTGGGCTACAGTGCCAGCGCAGTTAGTTTTTATGGTCCGAAAATTATCAACGACTTTACGCACCTAACCGAAAAAGACTGTGTTGCGCATATTAGTAAGGTCGTATCAGATGTCTCGACCAGATACGAAAAAGTTTTTGGCATCGGCATCAGTTTGGGCGGGGCGTTGCTGCTAGAGCACGCGAAAAAGAATTCTAATTTAGCTGGGATTGTGAGTATCGGCACACCGTTTCGTTTGAAGAACAAAAGATTGATGAATTTTGGAAAAAAAATATTTCCTGTACTTTATCCGATTTGGCGCCAGCTGCAAAAAATTGAAAGGTGGCGGCTCAATCCGCTGGGCGCGGCGCCGGTCATGGTTGATTTTATGGAAAGGCGATTCTTGGAAAACTTGGAAAGTATTACTACTCCGGTTCTTTTTTTGCACAGCCGGCGGGATGGCGTGACGGACTATTTGGCCTTGGAAGAGTATCTGCCGCGTATTGCCAGTGTCAAAAAAGAAGTTATTTTTTTCAAAAACGGTAATCATGTAATCAGCTATAATCCGCTCATTGCTGAAGAAGCGTTCAACTTTTTTGATCTGACCGGGCTTAGAGAAAAGACTTTGGAACTCAGCAGTGCTCTTTCGGAAAACATTGGGGCGGCCTTGGAATTTGAAAAGATGAAGTATGATCAAAAATAGTCTATGGTGCCAAATACAAATGAGGGAGACAGCCGGCTGGTGAGTGCTTCTCTGGCGGGGGATGAGGACGCTTTTAAAAAATTACTGGATAAATATTTGAAACCGATCTACGGTTTTTTGTATTATCTGACCAAAGATGCGACGGTCGCGGAAGACCTGGCGCAAGAGACATTCATCAAGGCTTGGAAAAATTTGTCCAAGTTCGATCAGTCTAAAAGTTTCAAGACTTGGCTTTTTGCTATTACTAAAAATACAGCGTTGGATTTTTTTAAAAAAAAGAAAACGACGCCGTTTGCTTTTTTTGCGGATGAAGATGGGCGCAACAGACTGGAGGATATGCCCGAGGACGCAATCTGGCCGGATGAAATCTTGGTGAAAAAAGATTTAGCGCGCGAACTGGAAGGCAGGTTGGCACTTCTACCGGAAAAATATCGAGTGATTCTCACGCTGCATTACAAAGAGGATTTTACGCTCACTGAAATTGCCGAAATTTTAGGCCGCCCCTACAACACGATTAAGGCTTATCATGGTCGAGCTTTAGCGGCGCTGAAAAAAACCTTTTTGGACTTGTAGTTGTGTCTAAAAGAATAAATGAATCGTATATAAATGTATGAAACCGAATTTACATCAAATATTTAAGGAAATGAGAGGAATTGAGCCATCTGCGAAGCTGGCCGGTTCAATTTTGGCGCGCATAGAGCGGTTGCAAAAAAGACAGATTAGACAAAAATTGATCTTGGCCCATTTCAGCCTAGTGGGCTCGCTCGGAGCGACTGTTTGGGCGGCCATGGCCTATGGCAATGCGTTTTTGCAATCAGATTTTTGGGTCCTGCTCCGGCTACTTTTGACTGATGCTTCCTCCGTCCTGCGCAATTGGAATGATTTTGCCTTTTCTTTGTTGGAAACTTTCCCGGCGGTCAGCGCCACTATCCTTTTGATGCCCGTGCTTATCCTGCTGCTTTCTTTTTCCGCTTATTTCAAATTGGAGAAGCGCAGTCATTATAATTATATTTAACATAAATTTATGCATGAAATGATGAAATCCAAAGGATTCAAAATTGCCGCGCTCGTGGTGGCGGCCATGCTCATCGCCCTGGTGAGTTTTATAGGCGGGGCTAAAGTCGGCGCACACCGAGCTTTGTTTTCCTGTCGGTGGGGAGAAAATTATGAACGGAATTTTATGGGTGGTCGGCCACCGATGAATGGTCATCAAGATTTTTTTGGGCCAATGATGCGCGGTTTTTCTGGTGGTGATTTTCGTAACGCCCATGGTTTGGCCGGCACAATCATTTCCGTGGCGACGGATAAAATAATCATCAAAGATAGGGACGGCCAAGAAAACACCGTGGCGGTGACGAATCATACGATTATTAAGAATCAAGCGAGTGATTTGAAGCTAAGTGATCTTAAGGCCAACGATAACGTGGTGGTGATGGGTCGGCCGAATGATGCTGGCACTCTGGACGCGGATCTTATCCGAGTGTTTGGCAATTTGCCTCCGACTGACCAAAACAATAATCAACCGGCTCCGAATAATAACCAATAATTATGAATATGAAAAAGAAACGTTATGTCTATCTAGCAATGGCTATTATCCTGTTGGCAGGAGGATATTATTGGTATAATAAGGCCCATTCCACTCAAAGCCAGGTGCAGTATCGGACTGAAGCGGCGGCTAAGGGCACTTTGGTTAGTTCTGTTTCGGCTTCGGGCAATGTTGTGGTCAATCAAAGTGCGACGGTTGACCCGACGATTACAGGCACTGTGGCTAGCCTAGCGGTGAGCGTGGGTGAGCAAGTGAAAAAAGGGCAATTGCTTTTTACTATTGTCAACGATCAATTGGGACTGAACGTCGATCAAGCGCAGTCTAGCTATAAATCCTCACAAGCTTCTTTGTTGAGTGCGCAGGCGGGAGTGACTTCCTCTGAAGCCAGTCTTAAGGCCGCTAAAAAAAGTGCTACCTCAGTGCATGAAGATAAGGTGGCGGCGGCGCAAAAAATTGATGCTTCCAAATCTTCCGTCACAGCCTCTAAGCAAAGTTTGACCAGTGCGGCTGCCAATCTAAGTTATGCCCAGCAGCAGGCAGCTAAACGGAATGTTACTTCTCCGATCGATGGCACAGTCAATGAAGTGAACATCAAAAATGGTGACGACTTGAGCCGGGTGTCCGGTTCCGGCAGTAATGCCAAGGCGCCGATCATCGTGGGGGATATGGGCACGCTGAAAACGCAGGTGCAAGTCAATGAAGTGGATGTGTCGAATGTGAAAATTGGTCAGAAAGTGACTTTGACTTTTGACGCCCTGCCAGATTTCACGGCGACCGGCCAAGTGGAAACTATGGATTCTCTCGGCACAGTCAGTTCTGGCGTGGTGACGTATAATGTGACGATTGGTTTTGACACAATAGATCCGAAAATCAAACCGGGCATGAGTGTATCAGCCGCCATCATCACCAATACTAAAGCCGATGTGATTATGGTGCCGAGCAGCGCCATTAAAAACCAGAACGGACAAGTTTACGTACAAGTTTTGCAAAACGGCGTGCCGCAGAAAGTGAATGTCCAGGTTGGTGATACTAATGGGACGGATACGGAAATCACTAGTGGGGTGAATGTCGGTGACAATGTGGTTACGCAGACTATCGCGGCCGGTGCCAAGAGTACGACAACCACTACTGGCAACACTGGTGGCGGAGGGATCAGAATTCCCGGACTCGGCGGTGGCGGACGAGGCTAACTTAAATAAATTAGAAAACAGATTATGATTGAATGTCGTGATTTAGTGAAAACATATATCAATGGCGACGTGGAAACTAATGCCCTAAAAGGTGTTTCCTTCGAAATCAAAGAGGGTGAGTTCGTGGCTATCATCGGGCCGTCGGGTTCGGGCAAATCCACCTTGATGCATATTATTGGCGCGCTGGATACGCCCACTTCGGGCAAATATATTTTAGATGGCCATGAAGTTTCTAGTCTTAATGATGATGAATTATCGGATATCCGGCGCACTAAGATTGGTTTTGTTTTTCAGTCGTTTAATCTTTTGCCACGAACCACGGTTATGCGAAATGTGATGTTGCCCTTGCTCTATTCCAACACTTCGGAAAAAGAACGCGAGCAGCGGGCATTGGAATCTTTGAGGTATGCTGGTATGGATGAAAGTAAAAAAAATAATCTTTCCAATCAATTATCCGGCGGACAGATGCAAAGAGTGGCGATTGCTAGGGCGCTTATCAATAACCCAGCTATTATTCTGGCGGACGAACCGACGGGCAATCTGGACACTAAAACCAGTCATATCGTGATGAAAACTTTCCAAGACCTTAATGCCAAAGGCCATACAATCATTCTCATTACACATGAAGAAGAAATTGCCAATTTTGCTGAGCGAGTCATCTCAATCAGAGATGGAGTGGTCGAAAGTGATGTGGTAAAAAAATTATAAAATTATGTTTATTGATTTATTAAAAGAAACACTCTGGTCTTTGACCGGCAATAAAGTCCGCTCATCTCTTACGATGCTTGGCATTGTGATTGGCATTGCTTCTGTTATCGCCATGGTGGCCATCGGTCAAGGTGCACAAAGTTCTATCTCAGCCAGTATCGAGTCGATCGGATCGAATCTGATCATTGTGATGCCGGGAGCGCAACGCGGCGGCGGGATCAGTGCGGGACGGGGCAGTGCTGAGACACTCACGATGGACGATGTGAATGCCATTGCGACGCAAGTACCGGATGTCAAAGCAGTGGCGCCGGAAGTTTCTCGCCGCTATCAAATCACCGCCGGGGGCAATAACACTAACACGCAAGTGGTCGGCACTTTGCCAACCTATCTGGATGTGCGTAATGTCCAAGTTGACCTTGGTTCTTTTATCAGTACTCAACAAGTGCAGGCTTCTTCGAAAGTGGCTGTCTTGGGACCCACTGCTCGAGATGACCTATTTGGAACGGATGCTAATCCAGTCGGGCAATCTATCCGTGTTAATGGAGTGGGGTTTACGGTTATCGGGGTGACAGTTTTGAAAGGTGGCGCCGGATTTACTAACCCGGATGATTATGTCTATATTCCGATTACTACTGACCAGCACTATCTGGCTGGTAATAGTTTTGTTTCCGACATCAGTGCGGCAGCCACTTCGCCGGACAACATCGCAGCCGCCCAGCAAGAGGTCACTGATTTGCTTCTCAATCGCCACAAAATCACTGATCCGACCCAAGCTGATTTCAATATTTTAAATCAAGCCGACATTATTTCCACCGCTTCCAGTGTGACTGGCACTTTCACTGCGCTCCTGGCTTCCATCGCCGGTATTTCTCTTCTGGTGGGCGGCATCGGGATCATGAATATGATGCTCACCACCGTCACCGAACGGACGCGCGAGATTGGCCTGCGAAAAGCGGTCGGGGTGCGGCGGATTTATATCAATCTGCAATTTCTGGCCGAAGCGGTGGTGCTAACATTTCTTGGTGGCTTCATCGGCATTATTCTCGGCTGGTTGATGTCTATGCTCGCTTCGCATTTCTTGAGCATGACTACGCAAGTTTCCGTTTCCTCCATCCTGCTCGCTTTCGGAGTGTCAGCGGCCATTGGCATCATCTTCGGTTTCTATCCAGCCCGGCGCGCGGCGGCTTTGAGCCCGATTGAAGCGTTAAGATATGAATAATTAAGTAATAATAAAATTATGAACAACAAATCAATTATAATTACAGTAGCAGTTGCCCTCATTGTGGGCGGGGCAGGATTTTATGGCGGCACGGTCTATGAAAAGAATTCTCTAGCCGCGCAAAATCAAGGCGGCATGATGACTCCCGGAGGAAATTTTGCTGGCAGAAATGGCGGCGCACAAGGTCAAGGTCAAAATCGCGGCGGCATGCGGAATGGCGGCGGCTTCCTGACCGGTAAAATAACCGCTAAAGACGATAAAAGTATTACGGTGCAAGACCGGAATGGCAGTTCTAAAATTGTTTTGTATTCTGCTTCGGCGACCGTCGGGAAATCGGTCGATGGCGCTCTCTCTGATCTGGCGACCGGTCAAAATGTGATGGTCAATGGTACGGCTAACTCAGACGGCTCAGTAACAGCGCAAAACATCCAAATCCGACCGGCAGCTCCGCAAGACACGGCTGGAGCGGTTCCGGCTGGCGCTCCGACCAACTAAAGTCAAATATTATTTCAGGGGATTATTTTAGTGTAAAGTAGAGACGCAGCAGTGCTGCGTCTCTACTGCGCTGGAAACTATTTTGCATATATTTGACGGCGCATTTGTGCGTGCTATTATTCCCAGACGCAACAATTAAGACTATTTTCTAAAACTATGGAATTTCCCATCAGAATCAATAAATATTTAGCCAGTCAGAATGTCGCCAGCCGGCGCGAAGCGGACGAGTTGATTGAAGGCGGGTTGGTCAAACTTAATGGCAAAAAAGCCAAACTGGGCGATATGGTGAATGAAACCGATGAAGTCACTTTTTCCAATCAGAAAAAATGTGTCTATTATGCCCTTAACAAGCCGACCGGCATCGTGACGCACAGTCCGCAAAAAGGCGAGCAGGGCATTTTGGAAGCGGTGAAATTTCCGGAAAAAGTTTTTCCGCTTGGGCGGTTGGACAAAGATTCCCGTGGCCTGATCATTCTCACCAACGACGGGCGCATGACGGATAAGCTTTTGAACCCGGATTATGAACATGAGAAAAAATATGTGGTGCAGGTGAATCGTCCGATTACGAAAGAATTCATCAAACGGATGGGGGACGGCGTGAAATTGGACGATGGTTATCGCACGAAGAAGTGTATCATCAAAAAAGAATCACCGGATTTTTTTTCCATCACTCTGACTGAAGGAAAAAAGCGCCAGATTCGGCGCATGTGTTCCGCTTTGAGTTATCGCGTCGTGGATTTGAACCGCGTGAGAATCATGAACGTGCAATTGGGGAGTCTTGGCGAAGGCCAATATCGCCCGATCAGAAAAGACGAACTGAAAGAACTTTTAGAGGACTTGGGATTGTAATTGTCATTTTTAGAGGTTAATGTATAATCACATTAAAGTAAAAAAATAAATTAATTATTTTTTAATAAAAAAAATATGATAAGTGAAATGCCAAAATTCGGGGTCTTTGCCGATGATCCTGAAGAAAGAAAAAGATTTATAGCTGCTCAGGCGAAGAGGAAGGAAAAATCACTAGTAACGGAAGCTACCAAAGGCAGAGAGTCTGTGCTTGACGGAGACATCATTGGCCAAGAGCAGATAGTCCGGAGCGTCACAAATAAGAACCTGGAGCAAGCGGAAGAAATGTTGGCAGGGAGCCCTTCTATAGAGAAAATCAAGGGCATGATCGCTCTGATGGATGAACATATCGAACATATCCAAGAATATCCTACAGACAAAGGAAAAGATAAGATGGATATAGGCAATATGGAAAAATCCTTGAAACTTTTGAAAATAGCGGAAAAAATCTTGTCTGAAGGCGGATCATTTGAAATTGCAAAAATATTGATGTCGCCAGGTGCCAAGGAATATTTAAGAGGGCTTTCATTAAAACTTAATGATGTTGCCAGAATGACAATTGAAAGTGGTCGCCTGGAGGAAGTTCAGAAAGTGAAAAACGAAATGGTTATGGCGATAAGCGTTTGGGATAATATTAATGCGGTTGATGAGGAAGCGGTCAAAGATAGCAAGTTGGTAATCGAAATGTTAAAGAAGGATATTGAACAGGCCTAGTTGTGATGGAAGCCGAACAATTATAAAAAGCGATGTTCACATGAGTGAGCATCGCTTTGTTTATGGGTTGAAGTTGAACTCCATGCCTTTGTCAGTTGCGACATGGACGAACATCACTTTATCTGTTTTGCATAAGATATGCGTGATGTTACTCCCTTTTTTGGGTAGAGACAAATTCATTTCCAAGGCATGTCTGTTGTTTCTCGTACTTACATCGACCAACGGCATTGATAAATAAAATTTTTCCTTACCTTTGCGGCTGAAATAGACTGCGAAATAGCGGGAGAATTTTTCGATATCAAACCATTTAATTTTTTTCGAAAAAATGATTAGTATCGAGTTGCTCCTCTTGATGAGGACTAGTTCTTTAATTGAGCGGAGAATTTCTTCTTCACTCAATTTTCCCATGAATCTTCCCGGGAATTTTATGAGTGATGACATGAGAATCTCCTTTTTTGAAAGTATTATTGATGGAAAGAACTGATGTTTTTGGAACTTTTTAGACTATCATCGGAAGAGCTCTTTGTCAAGAAAAGTTATCAACACTCGAATATTTATGGCGGTGGGACTGCTTGAATTATTTTTTGACTTTTTTAAGGTTAAATTATAGAATAGAAGCAGGATAAAATAGCTTATTAGGAATAAAAATCAATGACTACGCAAAAAATAGCCGGCTTAAAAAAGCAGTTTTTGGAGGAAATAGAGAAGGTCACCACAGTTGACGCGCTTTTTGAGTTAGAGAAGAAATATGCCGGGCGCAAGAGCGAATTCAATGAAATCCTGAAAAACCTCAAGAATTTGACGCCGAGCGAGCGCCAAGCAATCGGACCACTCGCCAACAACACGAAAAATGAAATCGCCGCCCTGATTGAAGCCAAGCGCCAAGCGCTGTCCGGCCAACAAAATTTGGCGGAAGAAAAAATAGATGTGACGTTGCCCGGCCAAAAACAAAACATCGGGCATTTGAATCCGATTTCCATTGTGCGCGCGGAAATCGAAGATATTTTCACTGGCATGGGTTTTGAAATTGCCGACGGACCGGAAGTGGAAACTGATTTCTATAATTTTGATGCTTTGAATATTCCAGCTGATCATCCGGCGCGTGATATGCAAGACACTTTTTTTGTAAAAGGTGAAAACCTGACTATGCGCTCTCAAACTTCGGCGGTGCAAGCTAGATATATGCAATTGCATAAACCACCGTTCCGCATCATTGCCCCGGGAAAAGTTTTCCGTAATGAAGCGACGGACGCCACACACGAACACACTTTCTATCAATTCGAAGCGCTGGTGGTGGGAGAGAAAGTGAATGTGGGCAACTTGAAACATGTCGCGGAAGTTTTTTTCTCGGAATTTTTTCAGACCGATGTCAAAGTGCGGCTGCGTCCCAGCTATTTCCCGTTCACCGAACCGAGTTTTGAGTTTGACATCACTTGTACGATGTGCGGCGGAACTGGCTGCAAAGGCTGTCGCGGTGGGGGCTGGCTGGAACTAGGCGGCGCCGGCATGGTCAATCAAAATGTCTTTGTGGCTGCGGGCTATCCGCGGAATAAGTATCAAGGTTTCGCCTGGGGCTTCGGCTTTGAACGTTTGGCGATGATGAAATATAAGATTGATGACGTGAGGCTTTTTCACTCGGGGGATTTGCGATTCATAAAACAATTCTAGTTTATTTATAAAATATGGGTGAAAAGAGTGTTATTGTCGATAATGAAGATAATCCAATCGGAGCCAAGGAAAGATCTGAAATTCAGCTAGTCGATATTTATCGGGTTTCAGCGTTATGGATTGTTAATTCCAAAAATCAGATTTTGATTTCCAAGAGAAGTGCTAATAAAAAAAATGATCCTGGAAGATGGGGTCCAGCAGTGTCTGGCACCGTGGCTCAAGGTGAAGATTACATGGATAACATATTGAAAGAAACTCAGGAAGAAATAGGAGTTGATTTAAAAAAGTATAATTTTAAAAAAATAGATAAGATTAGAGTGCCAAATGTCAAACACAATTTTTTCTGCCAATGGTATTTATTGAAAGAAGATTTGGATATTAGTAATCTTACAATTCAAAAAGATGAGGTGGATGAAGTGATATGGATGGACAAAGATGAATTTGAGAAGAACTTAATGCTATATCCGCAAAAATATACCATTAGTATGCCAGCGCACTTCGCAATTTTAAAGAAATATTGATTAAAAATATGAAATATAGCTATAATTGGCTCAAAGAATTATCAGGCACAAAACTGTCACCGGAAAAGGCGGCGGATGTTTTGACGATGCATGCTTTTGAATTGGAAGGTTTGGAAAAAGCCGGCCAAGAGTTTGAAGGTGTGGCGGTCGGGAAAATTTTGGAAGTCAAAAAGCATCCGAACGCGGATAAATTACAGATTGCGAGGGTGGACGTAGGCGGCGCACAACCCCTCCGTACCGGGTACGGGACACCTCCCCTGAGTACAGGAGAGGGTGATAAGGATGGACTTTTGATTGTCTGTGGCGCGCCCAATATTGCAGTTGGCCAAAAAGTGCCAGTGGCACTTGTCGGTGCTAAATTGCCAAATGGAACAGAAATCAAAGCCACTGAAATTCGCGGCGAAAAATCATTCGGGATGCTCTGCGCCAAGGATGAACTGGGACTGGGCGAGGATCATAGCGGAATTCTCATCTTAGATAAATCTGCTAAAGTCGGTCAACCATTGGCACAATATTTTGGCGAGGCGGATACGGTTTTTGAAATCAAAGTTTTGCCGGACCGGGCACATGATGCGATGAGTCATGTGGGCGTGGCGCGGGAAATGGCGGCGTTGGAAGGCAAAAAATTTGATTATGATTTCGACGAATTAAAATTGTCGGCTAAAAAATCCAAAAAATTATCCGTAGTGATCAAAGACAAGAAACTATGTCCGCGTTACATCGGCACCGTGATGGAGAATGTTGAGATCAAACCGTCGCCGGAGTGGATGCAAGATCGATTGAAAACTTGCGGCATCAAAGCCATTAACAATGTCGTGGATGCGACCAATTATGTGATGCTGGAACTCGGGCAACCGATGCACGCTTTTGATGCGGAACAAATCCAAAATCATAAAAACAAAAAAACGGAAATTGTAGTTAGGAGAGCTAAGGATAAAGAAAAGCTAGTTTTGTTGGATGATAGCGAAATAATTTTAGACGAGAATGATCTGCTGATCACTAATGGCGAAACACCCTTGGCGTTGGCAGGGATTATGGGTGGAAAAGATTCCGGCATCAATGAAAATACGAAAACCATTGTCTTGGAAGCGGCTAATTTTCATGCTATAAATATCCGTAAATCCAGAAGTAGGCTAAATATTAAGACTGAATCGTCCGATCGATTTGAAAAAGATATTGATCCAAACTTAGCAGAAAAGGCCATGGTCAGAATTATCGAAATCTTGGAACACACCGCCAATGCGAAACTGGAAGGAGTTGTCGATATTTATCCGAACAAGATCAAGCCGTGGAAAATTAAATTAGATTTGGAATATGTAAATAGTCTTTTAGGTGAAAATGTTACGCAGAAAGAAATTGTTAAAATATTAAACAGTATAAACATCCACCCAACCGTTCAGCCGAATAAAGTAGTATGTGAAATTCCGACTTATCGGATTGATTTGAAGACGCAAGAAGATTTGATCGAAGAAATCGGCCGTCTGCGCGGCTATGAAAAAATCCAGCCGCAAGCGCTGTTGGAACCGGTGGAACCGGCCAAGAAAAATGAGCAAGTGTTTTTCGAACGTCAGCTGAAAAATACGCTGGCCAATTTTGGGTTTGATGAAATGTATAACTATTCTTTCTATTCTAATCGCGACGCAGAAATTTGCGGACTAGGCGGTATCAAACATTATGAAATTGCCAATCCGATGAATCCGGACCAAGAGTTGGTGCGCGCCAGTCTCATTCCGAACCTTCTGAAAAACGTCCGTCAAAATCTTAAACATTTTGAAAGTTTTAATCTATTTGAAATTGGCCGAGTCTATTATCCGCAGAATAATCAGGCGGAAGAAAAAAGAATGTTGGTAGCGGCGTCTGTTCTGGAAAAAGACAAAGACGCAGATTCTTTCTATAGCATGAAGAGCGCAGTTGAAAATCTGCTGGAAAGTTTAGGCATAAAAGGTGTGGCAGTTTCTTTCGCAGAAACTAAATCCGCCGTGGCGCATCCGGGACGCGTGGCCGAAGTGAAAATATATAATCACGCGGTCGGCATGATCAGCGAAGTGAATCCGGCGGTTTTAGCTAAATATAAAATCACCAAGCGTGTCGCTATGGCAGAAATTGATCTGGAGAAACTATTGGCAGTGTTGCCGAAAACTAAAAAATATCACCCCATCAACAAATTTCCTTCGCTCACGCGCGACATCTCCATGATCGTGCCAGAAACTGTGACGTATGGTGAAATCGAGAAACTGACCAAAAAAATCGGTGGACAATTGATTGACAGTGTTTCACTGTTTGACTTTTTCAAAGCCAAGCAGAGTTTAGCCATCCGGATCACTCTCGCTGCCAAAGACAAAACCTTGGAAAGCGTTGAAGTGGAAAAGGTGATGGAAAAAATAATTTCAAGCTTAGAGAAAGAGTTGAAGGTGGAAGTGAGAAAATAATATGCGCGAAATTCCAAAAACGTACGAACCAAAAAAATACGAGGACAAGATTTATAAGCTTTGGGAAAAGAGCGGTTTTTTCAACCCGGATAATTTGAAATTGCCGAAGAATGCCAAGCCGTATACGATTATTTTGCCGCCGCCTAATATCACCGATAAATTGCATCTCGGTCATTCTTCGATGTTGGCCATCCAGGATCTGCTCATCCGCTTCCATCGGATGAAAGGCTATCGGACACTGTGGCTGCCAGGGACGGATCATGCGGCCATTGCGACGCATAATGTAGTGGAGAGAAAACTTCTGAAAGAAACCGGGAAAACCAGGCATGATTTGGGACGGAAAAAATTTTTGGAAGAGATTTGGAAATTTTTGCACGTGACGCAAAAAACTATTCTGGGCCAGACCAGGAAAATGGGGGCATCGCTGGATTGGTCGCGCGAAGCTTTTACGATGGATGAAGAAAGAAAAGTGGCGGTCAAAAAGATGTTTATCGATATGTACAACGAAGGCGTAATTTATCGCGGAGAAAGAATTGTGAATTGGTGTCCGCGCTGCCATTCGACTTTGGCGGATGATGAGTTGGAATATGAAAACCAAAAGACCAAACTTTACACTTTTAAATATGCTAAAAACTTTCCGATTGCTATCGCTACCACGCGGCCGGAAACCAAACTAGGGGACACGGCGGTGGCGGTGAACCCGAAAGATGAAAGATACAAAAAATTCATCGGTCAAATAATTGAGGTGGACTTTTTCGGCGTACCTTTGAAAATAAAAATCATCGCTGATCGCAACGTGGAAAAAGATTTTGGCACCGGTGCGCTCGGCGTGACCCCGGCGCATTCCATGGTGGACTGGCAGATGGCGGAAAAAAATGCGCTTCCAATCGTGAAAGTCATCGACGAGGATGGTAAGATTAAAAATAATTTCGGCCAGTTTAGTGGTCGCACGGCGCTAGAAGCGCGCGAGCTAGTCGTTTCCGAATTAAAAAAGGCAGGTCTTTTGGAAAAAGAAGAAGAGATGGAGAATAATTTGTCGACTTGCTATCGTTGCGGCACCGCCGTGGAACCATTGCCGTCGAAGCAGTGGTTTGTGGCGGTGGACAAAAAACTGAAACGTCTAGGCAATAAATCTTTGAAAGAAAAGGCTTTGGAAGTGGCCAAGCAGAAAAAAATTCAGTTCATTCCGCTCCGTTTCGCTAAACGCTATACCGATTGGATGGAAAATTTGCATGATTGGTGCATCTCAAGACAAATCTGGTTCGGGCATGAGATTCCGGTGTGGTATCGGAGTTCAGAACCTCACCCCAGCCCTCTCCTGAATACAGGAGAGGGGGTAAAGCCCCTCCGTACAGGGGAGGAAGTTTACGTTGGGGATAATCCTCCGGTGGGGAAGGGTTGGACGCAAGATCCAGACACGCTCGATACTTGGTTTTCTTCCGGGATGTGGACATTCTCGACTTTGGGTTGGCCTAATAATTTCAAGAAGAATGAAAAATCGGGTGACTTGAAAAAATTCCATCCGACGCAAGTGCTGGAAACCGGTTATGAAATTATTACACTCTGGGTGTCGCGCATGATCATGATGTCACTGTTTGCGGTGGGAGAAATTCCATTTGAAAATGTTTATCTGCACGGCATGGTTTTGGACAAGTTCGGCAAGAAAATGTCTAAGTCGAAAGGCAATGGCATTGATCCCTTGGACATGATTGAAAAATTCGGCACGGACGCCGTACGCTTGGCGTTGCTTATTGGTTCCACCCCAGGCAACGATGTGCGGATCTCGGAAGAAAAAATTGAATCTTTCCGCAATTTTGTGACTAAACTCTGGAACATCTACCGCTATGCGGCCACGACTCATCCGGACATGCAGCTGGTGGAAAAAATAAACCCGAAAGACATCAAGACCTTGGCCGACAAGTGGATTGTGAGCAAGTCGAATATCCTAATTGCTGGACTGACCAATGATCTGGAGGGATATAAATTTTCCTTGGCGGGAGAGAAGCTGCAAAACTTCATCTGGAATGATCTGGCGGATTGGTACTTGGAAACGAACAAGATTGAAAAGAATGAAAAAGTGCTGGGCTATGTCTTGGACAAGATTTTGAAACTGACCCATCCGTTCGCGCCGTTCGTGACGGAAAAAATATGGACCGATATGCCCGCCTCATCGGCGGATAAAATGTCTCCAAAGGTTCGACCTTTGGCGCGCCAAAGGTCGAACCTTGATCTTCTGATGGTTTCTAAATGGCCAGTGAGTGACAAGAAACTAATTGATAAAAAATCTGAGAAAGAATTTGAGAAGCTGCAAAAAACTGTCGGTCAGATTAGGAATTTGCGTTCGAGTTATAAGATTGATCCGGTGCGTGTCATTACGGCTTACGGAAAAGTCGCTAACCAGGGCATCATCGAGAAGCTAGCGCGGGTGAAAATATTGGAGGCTAAACCTCCAATTGGAGGGTTAGCCTCCGTAGGAAAATCTTTGGTAAAGATATCCGATCTAGGAATAGACATTGCGGAACTGATCGACACGGAAAAAGAAAAAGTCAGATTGCAAAAAGAAATCGAAAATCTAACAAAATTAGTTTCAAACACAGAGGGACTTTTGGCCAACAAAAAATTCACCGCCAGCGCGCCGAAAGAAATTGTGGCGCAGAATAAATCCAGACTGAAAGAATATCAAGAAAAGCTGGAAGGACAGAAAGAATTGTTGGGGAATTTGGGATAAGAACGAATAAGATAAGTATCAGGAGAAAATAGTCTGACGCGTTGAGCATGTCCGGCTATTTTTTATTTTACAGTTTGTATGAATTATGCTAATATCAGGCAAGGTGGGGGTGTGAATATTATGATAAAAAAGCTTTATTTTAAGCAATAAACCTAATTTACCTTTGACAAAAGCCTAAAAAGGGAGTATAATTGAGCATCGTACCTGAAGTTGTGTTTTTAGTTATTTATCAAGGTAAATCGAATAGTTGCCCTGGCAGTAATGTTGGGGAGGAAAGTCCGGACACTTTTTCGTCGCAAGGCGGAAAGCGTAGTGGGTAATTCCCATCCAAAGTAATTTGCGGGGTGCGAGCAGAGACGTTCTTATTAGCAATAATAAGAATATCCTTCGGGATAAGTTCTTATGGAAACATAAGAAGTGAAACGGCTAAATCCCTACGTGAGTGCAAGGCCGTGTTCTGTAATTTACGTAATTACAGAAAGTGCCGCATGACTCCATGAGTAATTATGGAGCTAGATAAATGACTATTCTTGTCTGCCGATGAGGCAGGCTCGACAGAATCCGGCTTATAGATTTACCTTGATAAATGATTAAAATATGAAAAAATCAGAATTATTTTTTAGCGCCATCCAAGTCCCCGTTGATTTTTTGATGTTGGTCTTGGCGGCGGTTTCAGCCTATACTATCCGGAATGTGCCGGAAATTTTGGCGTTGAAACCCAAACTCTACACTTTCCCTTTCCATAGCTATATCAAAATTATTCTGATGGTGGCACCGATTTTCATCATCATCTATGCCATTGAAGGCTTGTATGACATCCGCTCTACGCGCAAATTTTGGAAAGAAGTGTTGAAGATTTTTTCCGCCACTTCCATCGGGTTGGTGATTGTCATCGTGGCGATATTTTTGAAACGGGAATGGTTTTCTTCGCGCTTTGTCATTTTGTCCGCTTGGATGCTGGGCACTTTCTATATCGTCATGGCGCGCTATTTGATCCAGCTCATCCAAAAATGGCTTTTGAGGACGCGCGGCATCGGGGTGCACAAAATTCTTTTGATCGGTCGGAATGGCAAGATGGACAAAATTTCCAAAATCATCAGCCAGACTCCGAACATGGGATATCGCGTCATCGATCAAATTGAAACGGCTAGTCCGCACATAATTAAAGGCATTCAAAAAGAAAAAGGCATTGACGAAATCATTTTGTGCGACCCGATGATCACGGACGCCGAGCAAGAAAAATTGATCGACTATTCCGCTATTAATAATATTGAATTTAAATATATCCCCACTACGTTGCAAACTTCCAAATTCACTTTGGGCGTCCTCTCCGGCGAGCCGATCATCGAGGTGAGAAACACACCTTTGGAAGGTTGGGGCCGGATTTTGAAACGGGTTTTTGATATCATCGCTTCGATCTGCGGCATCATCATCACTTCGCCGATCATGCTTGCCACAGCGCTGGCAATCAATTTAGACAGTGAAGGCCCAATCATCTACAAGAATGAACGCATCGGCGACAACGGTAAGAAGATTTTTGTGTATAAATTTCGCTATTTCAAGAATGAATTTTGCATTTCTAAGAAAAACCCAAATTTGCAAGACGCTTTGAAATATGAAAAAGAATTGATTGATAAGCAAAGTGTTAGGAGGGGTCCGCTCTACAAAATCAAAGACGACCCGCGAAAGACGCGGGTAGGCAGATTCATTGAGAAATATTCCATCGATGAACTGCCGCAATTTTTCAATGTGTTGTTCGGTTCGATGAGCTTGGTGGGCCCGCGGCCACACCAGAAAAGGGAAGTGGAAAAATATATGGAATATCACCGTCGACTTCTCACTATCAAACCCGGCGTGACCGGCATGGCGCAGATTTCCGGCCGCTCGGATCTGGATTTTGAAGATGAATATCGACTTGATTTGTATTACATTGAGAACTGGTCTTTGTGGCTCGACATTCAAATTTGTTTGAAGACTGTCGGGGTACTGTTTCGAAAAAGACGCAATTTATAGTATTTTTTGAAAGTTTCCTTAAAATCGCCTTTTGGGCGGTTTTTTGGTATAATGGAGTTATATGAGAATCGCCCTAGTTCATGATTATTTAGTGCAGAATGGCGGCGCAGAAAAAGTGCTGGAAGCTTTTTGCGAGCTTTTTCCGGATGCGCCGATTTATACTTTGATCTATAGCGAGAAATTGATGCACGGCAGTTTCGCCGGCAAGGACATTCGGACTTCTTTTTTGCAAAAAATCCCTTTTGCCATTATGCGCCATCGTATTTTTCCCCAGTTCATGCCTTTTGCCATCGAACAATTCGATTTTTCCGATTATGATCTGGTGCTCTCTGATTCTTCCAGTTTCGCTAAAGGCATCATCACTGGCGTGGACACGCTGCACATTTCCTACATCCATACGCCGATGAGATTCGCGTGGGATGATTGTCAAAAATATACGCGCGATTTTTCTTTTCCGAGTTGCGTCAAAAAACTGGTGCCGTTCGCGATGAACTATGTCCGTTTGTGGGACCGCTCCAGCGCCGATCGGCCGGACAGAATTATTGCTAATTCACACTTCATCGCGCGCCGGATAAAAAAATATTATAAAAGAGACAGTCTGGTGATCAATCCGCCTATTGATGTCCATGATTTTGCCATCAGTCCGGAAAAGAAAAATTATTTTTTAGTTTCCGGCCGCATGATGGCTTATAAGCGTTTTGATATTGTGGTGGAAGCTTTCAGCCGGATGGGACTGGCGCTCAAAGTGATCGGGCGCGGGCCGGAATTTGGCAAGCTTAAGAAGATGGCCAAGTCCAACGTGGAATTTTTGGGGCGCGTGAGTGATGAGGAATTACGACAACACTTTGCGCAGTGCCAGGCTTTGATTTTTCCGCAAGAAGAAGATTTCGGCATTACCGCGATTGAGGCCATGGCGGCCGGCACGCCGCTCATCGCGTATCGCGGGGGAGATATCCCGGAGCACGTGGAAGAAGGTAAGACAGGAATTTTCTTTGATGAACAGACGGCTGAAAGCATCATGGCGGCTGTTAAGAAATTCGACGCGGCGCACTATGACGCGCACTATATCCGCAATTCGGTCTTGAAATTTGACAAAAGTCTATTTAAAGCTAAAATTAAAGACTACGTGGAAAGGGAGTACAATTTGTTCAAGGAAGAAGGTTAAAGTGTGGTTAAATGACTTTGTGCAAAGAATGAGGTATGAAAAAATTACAAATTTCAAATTACAAATGTCAAATAAAATCTAAAATTCAAATGACAAAAATTTGAAATTTGTCATTGGAAATTGATTTGAAATTTGAAATTTAGATTTTGAAATTTAAAAAATATGGAGCTCAAGGAATATTACAATATAATAAAAAAACATAAGAATATTTTTCTTGGAACGATTTTGACCGTTGTGATTATCGCTCTCGGTTATTTCTATTTTTTGCCGGTGCGCTATGATGCTTCTCTTACGTTGAGCATTACGCGGCTTGGCACGCAGGATACAGCGGATTATAAATATGACGATTTCTATCGTTTGCAAGCCGATGAAAGATTTGCCGATACGCTGGTAGAGTGGCTGAAAAGTCCGCGCGTGGTAAGCGATATTTATACCGCAGCCAACATCGACGCCAGTGCTTTTTCTCCGGGCCAGTTTGCCAAAAATATTACCGCCGAAAAAAGATCTTCTCAGGTCGTGAATGTTTCATTTCATGCGCCGCTTGCGGGTCAGGCGCAAAAAATCTCGGCTGGTGTCGTGAATGTGCTCAACGGCAATACGGAGGCACTGAACCTGGATCAAAAAGAAAACACCTGGTTCAAGCTGGTTTATGGCGCACCGGTGATTGCGAAGTTCCAGCCGAATTATTTTATCATTCTTTTGGCGTCACTCTGCCTAGGAATATTTTTGGCCTTTTGGGTGGTGCTAATCAAACATTATTTGGAATAACAGCTCAGCAGAAATACTGATCAACATATGAAGATTGCAATCGATGTCAGATGCCTGATGGAGGGAAGACGCACCGGGGTGGAGGAATACACGCTCGGACTTTTGCAGAGCTTGTTCAAGTTGGACCGCAAAAATGAGTATATTCTTTTTCTAAACTCTTGGAAGGAACCGAATTTTGATTTCGGGATTTTTGCCGACTATAAAAATGTCAGTCTAAAAAGATTGAAAATTCCTAACAAGCTGCTTAATCTGGCTTTTTGGTATTTAGCTTGGCCAAAAATCGATCAATTATGCGGGAATGCTGACGTGGTTTTTATGCCCAATATTATCTTTGGCGCGGTGAGCCAGAAAGCGAAATTAGTGCTGACGGTGCATGATCTTTCTTTCGAGCGCCATAGCGAATATTTTTCCTATAAAAGAAAATGGTGGCACATGTTCATAAACACCAAAAACATCTGTCGCTCGGCGCAAAAACTTATCGCTGTTTCGCAATCGACTGCGCATGATCTGGTCAGTCTTTATGGCATAGGCAAAGAAAAAATTGAAATCATTCATAGCGCGGTGGGCCATAATTTTAAGATTATCGACCGGAACGATGCGCAGCTGATCAAGACAAAGGAAGAATATGCCTTGCCCTATCATTTCATTTTGATCCTCGGTACGATTGAGCCGAGAAAAAATATCATTGGGACGGTGCGGGCTTATAACGCTTTACAAGAATATGCCTCAGCGGCTTCTCGTCAGGATCTTTTGAAATATGAGCTGGTGATTGTGGGCGAGTCAGGCTGGAACGCGGCAACAACTTTCTCTGAAATTGAAAATTCTCCTTACCGCAAAAAAATTAAAGTGATTCATGCTATCCCCAACGAAGCCAAGCCGTATCTGTATAATCTATCGGCGCTTTTTGTCTATCCGTCTTTTTTTGAAGGATTCGGTTTTCCGCCCTTGGAAGCTATGAAATGCGGTGTGCCGGTCATCACCAGCAATAATTCGTCGCTCCCGGAAGTGGTCGGCGACGCAGCCATCCTGGTCGACCCCGACAAACCCGATGAACTCTACCGCGCCATGCGGGAAGCCCTCACTGATCACGAATTGCGAGAAACACTGGCAAAAAAAGGTTTGGAGAAAGCCAAGGAATTTGATTGGATGGTCACCGCGCGAAAAACGTTGAAAGTGTTTAATTCTTTGTAAGAAATAGCATAACCAAAAAAATAGAGACGCAGCAATGCTGCGTCTCTACTTTTTTGCGTCTCTGTTTTTTTGGCTGTCCATAAACTTGACTTTTTGGTATAATTAAATCAGCTAGAGGCGGTTATGGATGGAAGCGTAAATATAAAAATCAGCCATTATGCGAATAGGGATTGATGCGCGTTTTTATGGCCCGATTGGGAAGGGGCTGGGGCGGTATACGCAAAAACTAATAGAAAATTTGGAAAAAACCGATCGTGAGAATCAGTATTTTATCTTCTTGAAAAAAGAAAATTTTGACGAATATGTACCACAGAACAAAAATTTTCAAAAAGTGCTAGCGGATTTCAAATGGTATGGTTTTGCCGAACAATTGAAATTCCCCCGGCTCTTGAAAAAATATAAATTGGATCTGGCGCATTTTCCGCATTTCAACGTGCCGATTTTTTATTTCGGAAAATTTATCGTGACTATCCATGATTTGATATTGCTTAATTATCCAACCATCCGAAGTTCTACCTTGTCGCCCATTCTGTATTGGTTGAAATTTACGGCTTATAAGATGGTCATCAGTTCGGCGGTCCATCGCTCGAACCGCATCATTGCCGTTTCGCGTTTCACCAAAAAGGACATTCTTAGAAATTATCCCAGAATTCCCGAGGAGAAAATTGTGGTCACTTATGAAGCTTGCGACGATTATTGCTTGTTCAATTTTCGGGCCAAGGAACAAATTTTGCCGCGCTACGGGATCGCCAAGCCGTTCTTCCTGTATGTGGGCAACGTCTATCCGCACAAAAATCCGGAGCGGTTGGTGCTAGCGATGAAAAAAATCGAAACCGAAACTAAAGAAGTGGAATTGGTTTTTGTGGGCGGGGAAGACTATTTTTATACGAGACTGAAAAATTTAGTCGCAGAGAATGGCATCGGTAACGTGGTGTTTGCCGGATTTGTGCCGGATTATGATTTGGACGCGCTGTACCGGAATGCTTTGGCATATGTCCGGCCATCTTTGCATGAGGGCTTTGAACTGCCGGCCCTGGAAGCGATGTCGCGCGGGACGCCGGTGGTGGCTTCGGACTATGCTTGTGCACGGGAAATTTTGGGCAGCAGTGCTTACTATTTTGACGGTCAAAATGTGGAAAGCATCGCAAGCGCTCTCCGCGATATTTTTAAGGACGAAAAATTACGCCAAGATTTGATTGAAAAAGGATACGCACAAGCTAAGAAGTATAGTTGGAAAAAAATGGCGGAGGAGACGTTGGAACTTTATGGAAAAATAAGAAAGCGATGACAGAACGAAAAAAAATATTACCACAAATGTTCGATGTCAGACCGGTCAATGAGGCGGGTGATTTGGATCTGGAAAAAATCAAAAAAATGAAAAAAGTTGTGACTCTTGTGGAAGTGGAGGAGGGTGTTAGCAATGCAGTTGAAAGAGGTATGTCAACTCGCGGCGTAGTACAGCCACCGGATAAAAAGCAGGAAGAGTTTAGCTATAGTAAATATCTGCGAGAAGAAAGGGAGGCGGAAAAGAAACAATGGGAAGATTTTTCCAACAGCGGCAGTCGAAATTATGCTGAGGCAACTGATCGCGATTATCAGAACGTAAATTCAGAAGAAGAGGAAAACGCGCCAACGTTCCGCTTGGAAAAGACACGTCCATTATCCGGGCAAGAAAAAAAAAGAAGAACTGTGCTTTTTTTGAAGTTCGGCGTCGCCTTCATAGCGATTGCGTTAGTGGCTAATTTTGTCATCCGCGGATTGGCCATTAAGAAAAATGGTCTCGCGAACGCAGAGGCGGCGATGGGGGAAATCTTAGCGGCCAAAGGCAGCATCAAAAGCGGCAATTTTGAGAAAGCTTACGGCGAGTTCAATAGCGCGCATGAAAAATTGGATCAAGTGTCTGGTCAGTTTGATGACATGGGGCAACTCCTGGTGAATGCGACTAAATACGTGCCTTATCTCTCCAAAATTTCCTCCGGTAGCCACATCATTTCCGCCGGCAATGATATTTCCCAGATTGGAATCTTGGCTGCGGGGATGCTCAAAAATATGGACGCTCTAAAAACGGGAAATGATCAAGGTAATTCCATTTCATATCTCAGTCTTTTCCGCGGCAATGAGGATCATCTCAAACAGATCGCCGCGCTGTTTGCTTCGGCGCAAAAGGAATTAAATAGTGTTAATGTGGATGATGTGCCGAGCAGCGAAAGGAGCCAATTTGTGGAAATGAAACAGGCGCTGCCGGAAGTCAATCAGGCCGCCGCCGCTTTTTTGGGGCAAGAAAAAATCTTTAATGACATTTTGGGTGGCAATGGGCCGCGGAAATATTTGTTCCTATTCCAAAACAATCAGGAGGCCCGCGCGACGGGCGGCTTCATCGGTAGCTATGGCCTCTTGGATATTTTTAACGGACGAGTGCGCAAGTTTTTCATCGACGGAATATTCAATCCGGACGGGCAGCTCAGGACTAAAATTATCCCACCTGGGCCTATCCAAAAAATCAGCGCCAATTGGAGCTTGCATGACTCCAACTGGTTCCCGGATTTTCCCACCAGCGCTGAAAAAGCGGCCTGGTTCTATGAAAAAGCCGGTGGTCCCACGGTGGACGGCGTTGTCACTATGACGCCGACAGTGATGCAAAAACTGCTGGAGATGACCGGTCCGATTGAGATGCCGGAATATGGCATTACAGTCGACAAGGATAATTTTATCCAGGAAATCCAATATCAAGTGGAAGTGGATTATGATAAGGAATTGAATAATCCCAAGAAAATTTTGGGAGATCTGGCGCCCAAAATTCTGGATAAGATACTGAATATGAAAAGTTTTTCTGAGATGTCTCAGGCGCTAAACGTGCTAGTGGCCAGTCTTAATGAAAAACAGATTTTGATCTATTCCAAGAATCCCGAGATTGAGCAGGTCTTGTCGGATAATGGTTGGTCGGGAGAAATGTTAAACACTCCGAAAGATTATGTGAGCGTTATAAACACTAATATTAATGGTTTTAAGACTGACGGGGTGATTGATGAGCACTTGACGCATAAAGCCGAGATTCAAGCCGATGGCAGTATCATTGACACCTTGACGATTGTTCGTCATCATAATGGAGGAGATACGCCTTATGAATGGTGGAACAAGGTGAATGCTGATTATTTGCGTGTGTATGTGCCCAAAGGCGCGAAACTGCTCAGCGCCGAAGGCCAGACGCGCGAAGTGGATGCTCCGCCGCTCGATTACAAAGCACTTGGGTATAGCAGTGACCCGCAAGTGCAAGCGGAAGAAGATGCGGCCCAAATCGATCCGGAGAGTGGAACCAAAATTTATACCACCGGCGAAAAAACTGTTTTTGCCAATTGGGTTTATGTCAGTCCGAAAGAAACAGTGACCGTTAAATATACCTATCTCTTGCCTTTCAAAATAGTCATGGATCCGTTACATCTCTCGGATACTTATTCGCTCTTGGCGCAGAAACAATCCGGCAGCCTGGGGAGCGGTTTTTCCAGTGAGATCGATTATCCATCCACCTACAAAACTCTTTGGCAATCGCCGGATCTCAAAATGTTGCCCACTGATAGTGGGCCGAATAATGAAATGGGCGCCAGGACGGAAACTGATTTAAAAACAGACAAATTTATCGGAGTAGCATTTACGCAATAATAGTATGATCAAAAAAATCCTAAAACTCAATGACCATATTTCCGGCTCGGTTGTTTCGGCGGCGTTTTTGATTACTGTGACAGGCTTAGTCAGTCGAGTGCTGGGACTTTTTCGTGATCGTTTGCTGGCTTCTACTTTTGGAGCAGGGGATACACTCGATGTCTACTACGCTGCCTTTCGCGTGCCGGATCTGATTTACAATCTGCTTATTGTGGGGGCGCTCTCTTCCGCTTTTATTCCGGTGTTTGCGGCGATGCTCAGTAATGATAAAGAAGAAGAGGCGTGGGACATGGCGAATGGTATTATGAATTTGGCTTTGTGTTTCATCGTGGTCCTCTCCGCTGCCTTTGCCATTTTTACTCCGTTCATTATGAAAGCGCTCACACCCGGGTTCTCGCCCGACAAATTGGCACAGTTGGTAGTTTTCACCCGAGTCATGTTTCTCAGCCCCTTGCTTCTAGGTATTAGTGGCATCCTTGGCGGTATTCTAACTTCTTATAAACGTTTTCTGACCTATTCTTTGGCGCCGATTTTTTATAATGCCGGCATCATTTTTGGCATTCTGGTGTTTGCCAGGATGATGGGACCGATCGGTCTGGCGTGGGGCGTGGTTTTCGGGGGATTTTTGCATCTCATGTCCCAATATCTTTTTGTCGGTCAACTGGGATTTAAACATAAGTGGTCATTGGCGGCCAGTTTTTCCAATCAAGAAGTGCGCAAAGTTTTCACCTTAATGATTCCGCGTACCATGGGCATCGCAGTCAATCAGATCAATCTTTTTGTTATCACAATTTTTGCCTCACTCTTAGCCTCCGGATCACTGGGCGTTTTTAATTTGGCGCAAAATTTGCAAAGCGTGCCCTTGGGGCTGGTCGGAATTTCTTTCGCGATGGCCGTTTTTCCAACTCTTTCCAGTTTGTTTGCTCAGAAAAAAAACGAAGAATTTATCAATGCCTTTTCCGAAACTTTCCGGCAAATTATTTTTTTCGTCATTCCGATCAGTGTTCTGATGCTTTTGCTCCGAGCGCAAATCGTGCGGGTGGTTTTTGGGGCGGGGAAATTCGACTGGGAAGATACCATTCTCACTTTCCAATGTCTTGGCATTTTTTCGCTCAGTCTTTTCGCGCAGAGTGTGACGCCGCTTTTGGCGCGGGCCTTCTATGCCATGCACAACACTAAGACGCCCTTCTATATCGCCCTCGTCAGCGAGGGGGTCAATATTTTGGCCGTGGTGCTTCTGATTGGAAAATACCAGATTCTCAGTTTGGCCATTGCTTTTTCTCTAGCTGCGGTGGTCCAGATGTTTCTTTTGCTTTTTGCGTTGCGCATGGAGTTTGAAAATTTGGATGATCGCAGGATAATCATTAGCGTTGGCAAAGTTGTCACAGCTACTTTTTTTGCGGGCCTCTCCGTGCAACTTTTCAAATATCTGATGTCCGGCCTGGTTGATCTGGAAAGATTTATCGGCGTTTTTTCGCAATTGGTTATTTCTTCGATGGCCGGCGTGGCGGTTTTTATTCTTGTGGCACACCTGCTTAGAATGGAAGAATATATTTATTTGAAAGGATCTTTAAATAGGAGACTTTTCCGCAAAAAACAACTTATTCTTGAAGAAGATACAGGTGAGATCAGTGGAATATAAGAACTGTAGACATTTGACTTTTGTGGTTTTTAGGATTAAGGATGAAATGTATTTCTTGAATAAAAAAAATCCGGTCACGGCGAGTTATACAAGCCGGGACCGGGGGAAGGGTTAATCAATGGTTGGAAGTATGTCAAGTAATCTACTTACAACGACACAGGTAAGTGATATTGGCCCGCCGACGAGAAGTTTAACATTTTTCCAGTTCAATTGAATATTGTTTTCTTTTCCAGGTATACTTCCCCATGCAGCGGCATACCCAGCAATAAACCAAACAACAACAATAACAATAACAGTAATTACTAAAGTGCTTGTATCCATAGCTACCTCCTCTTTGTTAGTAATCATCATCTTCAAGCATGGTATTGAAAGCAGTGCATGGTATAAGTCCTGGACTGATGCCATAGTTTACTTTACCATTTTCTTCAATAAGCTCCCTGAGAGCTGTAACATCTGCACCTTCTTTTTCCAGAGCATCCAATACCTCGAGAGCCTTTCTCCTATCTTTTTGTTGTTGTCCGGTCATGAATTTACCCCTCTGGTTTAATGTGAACTGATAATTGCTTTGGTAAAGATCTATTCTTTTTCTTGCTCCGAGCTTACCATAGATTGATTTTTTCGTCCAATCAAGCTAGAATGGCTTATAGGCTAAATAACAAGAGTCATTATTTATGAAAAACATCAGGAATTTTTGCATTATCGCGCATATCGATCATGGTAAGTCGACTTTGTCGGACCGCATGTTGGAAATGACCGGCACTGTTGAGGCGCGCAAAATGAAAGAGCAGCTACTGGACACCATGGACTTGGAACGAGAACGGGGGATTACTATTAAGATGCAGCCGGTGCGCATGAATTATCAACCCCTCCGTCCCGATTACGGGACACCTCCCCTGAATACAGGGGAGGGGGAATACATTCTCAATTTGATAGATACGCCGGGACATGTGGACTTTGGCTATGAAGTGTCGCGCTCTTTGGCGGCGGTGGACGGGGCGGTTTTGCTGGTGGACGCCACTAAAGGTGTGCAAGCACAGACCTTGGCCAATCTCTATCAAGCCTTGGAACATAATTTGGAAATCATTCCAGTGGTGAACAAAATCGATCTGCCCAACGCCAATGCGCCGAAAGTCAAAAAAGAAATCATGCATCTCCTGGGCTGCGCCGAAGAAGAAATTTTGGAAGTGTCCGGCAAGACCGGCGTGGGCGTTCCCGAACTTTTGGAAAGAATTGTGAAAATCATCCCGGCACCCATCGGTGATCCGGCCAAACCTCTCCGTGCTCTGATTTTTGATTCGAAATATGATACATATAAAGGAGTCTTGGCTTATGTGCGGATTTTTGACGGCGAAATTGGGGCGGACGAAAAAATCAGGATGATGATCGGCCAAACTGATAGTGATGTGATTGAGGTAGGCAATTTCAAGCCGCAGCTGGTGAAAGCGGAAAAATTGACCGCCGGTGAAATCGGCTACATTGCCACGGGCCTAAAAAGCGTGGAACATTGTCGAGTGGGCGACACAATTACTAATTTCAAAATTAAAAACTCGGTCGTCGAGCCGTTGCCAGGCTACAAAGAAGTGCAACCGATGGTCTATGCCAGTTTCTATCCGGTGGAAGGGGATGACTACAATTTCATGCGTGACGCCTTAGACAAGCTCAAATTAAATGACGCCGCTTTTGTTTTTGAACCGGAATCTAACACGGCCTTGGGGCGCGGCTTTCGTTGCGGCTTTTTGGGACTCTTGCATTTAGAAATCATCCAATCTCGCTTGGAACGTGAATTTGAAATCAGCCCAACCATCACTTCACCGAGCGTGGTATATGAAATCAAACTCAAAGATAAACCTGGCCGCATCAAAGTCTATTCTCCCTCAGAGTTTCCTGATCCATCAGTCATTGAAGAAGTGTATGAACCGTTCGTCAAGTTGGAAATTGTCTCACCCTCGTCCTATCTGGGGGCTATCATGGAAGTGATGGGCAACACCCGGGCTGAGTATCGCGATACGGAATATCTGGACGCCGAACGGATGATCATCAAATTCAGCTGTCCCTTGACTGATGTGGTGACCAATTTGCACGACGATTTGAAAAGTGCTTCTTCCGGTTATGCTTCGATGAATTATGAAATCGAAGATTATCGTGCTTATGATCTCATCAAGTTGGATTTCTTGGTGGCGGATGAAAAAGTGGACGCTTTTTCGCGTATCGTGCCGCGTGAAAACGCTCACGGCGAAGGGAAAAGGATTGTGGAAAAATTAAAAGACGTCATCCCGCGCCAAAATTTCCAAATCGCTCTGCAAGCCACCATCGGGGCCAAAATCATCGCCAGAGAAACCATCAAAGCTTTCCGAAAAGATGTGACTAGCGGCCTCTATGGCGGCGACATCACTCGCAAAAGAAAACTTTTGGAAAAACAGAAAAAAGGCAAAAAGAAAATGAAAACCATCGGCCGCGTCAACATCCCCTCGACCGCCTTTTTGTCGGTGTTGAAGAAATAGGGTAATAATATTGATTGCGGGATTGTATATTTATTGTTACACTAAAATCATGGAAAATTTAGCCATTAAAAAACAAATAATTCCCATTTTAAGGCGCCAAGGAGTGATCAAGGCGTCTCTTTTCGGTTCCTTTTCCAGAGGGGAAGAAACAGAAAACAGCGATGTGGATATCCTAGTACAATTGGGTAAAAGTAAAACCTTGCTCGACTTGGTAGGACTCAAACTGGATCTTGAAGAAGAATTGGGCAGAAAAGTGGACGTCTTGACTTATAATGGCCTAAATCATCGTCTCAAAGACATCATCTTGAAAGAACAAAAAGTCATCTATGAAAAAACCAAAAGATCCTAAAATTTTTCTGGAACATATCCTAGATAATATAGATAAAATTGAGATTGATCTTTTTGATTTGGATGAAAAATCTTTTTCAAAAGATGTCACTATCCAGGACGCGACCTTACGCCGATTGGAGGTCATCGGGGAGGCGGTGAAAAATTTGCCTCTTTCTTTCCGCAAGAAGCACCCGAAGATTTTTTGGAAAAAGATGGCTGGCATGCGTGACATTTTGATCCATGAATATTTCGGCGTTGATATGGAGCTGGTTTGGAAAATTTCCATTAAGGATGTTCCTAAATTGAAAAAACAAATTTTGAAAATCATTGAAAAGATTTAAGGTGGCAAAAAGAAAATGAAAACCATCGGCCGCGTCAACATCCCCTCGACCGCCTTTTTGTCGGTGCTGAAGAAATAGAAGAATGATAATTTTATAATTCTAATAAAAATAATTATGGAAATTAATGAATTGCAAAAAGAAACAAAAAATATAATTTCTGAAATTGATAAACAATATTCGGGAAAGCATGATGCAGATACGACTCTGGCACATCTATTGGAGGAGCTTGGGGAGTTGTCGGCACAGATATATAATCACAAGATTGGACGAGAAGAAGTCAATAGAGAGCTTTTGGAATCAGGCTTTTCTGATTGCATAGTCTTGTTATTACAATTGGCTACTAATTTTGATGTAGATGTGGAAGCAGCTATTGAGAAGAAGATGAAAAAAATTAAAGAAAGATTCAATGTATAAAAGTTTATGCAAAATTTCATCAAAATCCAAGACCAGAATTTATTCTTGCTCAACGTGGAATTGCTCGGCTTGTCCGAAGCGCAGCTGTGGATCGGGCTGAGTCCGAACGGTCCAGCGGACAATGATGATCAGCGCGTCTTGCAAGAACGCGCTAGGGAAGAGGAAAGCCGAAAAGAACCAAATCATCGGATTTCAGGCATTGAGGCGGTGGACTTGGTTGAAAGTGAAAAGTTTCCCGATTGGTTCACAGTGGACACAATCGAGTGGCCAGCTGGGATTTATAGATTTAACATTCACAGCAAGGCGAGCGTGCAAGCGCCGAATGGCACGCCACTCAGGCCGATCCGTGACGGGCAATATTCTTGGCCGAATTTTTCCGATGAAGCGCTGCTTAATCTGCCAGACGCACAAAAGCAATTTTTATATCTGGAAAAAAATCAGGCCGGTTTTTGCATACGCATTGAAATAACAGGAGAAGGAGAAATCCAATCGGCCGGAGACGGACCAGAGTGGATTGCCAAATGGCCGGAATTGAAAAAAGAAACCGAAGCACATTATGCAGAGAAGATAAGAAAGGCAAAAAATACGTAATAATTCTTTTCTTGGCGAAATTCTAAAAATTTGCTAAAATACCCAGTATGAGAACAAGAAAAAGTCACAAACGATTTGCAAGAGTTTGGTTGGTGATAACGGTCATCGCGGTTTTGTCGATGGTGGCTTTCACGCTGGCGCCGATGTTGGCTTATAAATAAACAAAAATGAGCAAATACGCAAAAGGATCGGCCACTTCGTTTTTAGTGGCGGCTGTGGTGTTTCTGGCGTTTGTGGTGCTGAGCCTTTTCGGTTATTCCATTTCCAAGGAAAACGCTAAGAAGAAAGAAATAGAAAACAACATTGCGTCGCTCAAACAGCAAGCCGAAAATATCAAAAAAGAAAATATGGCGCTGGGAGACCGCATTGCCTATTTGGGGAGCAAGGACTATCAAGAAGTGCAAGCCAAGGACAAGCTTAATTTGCAAAGTCCCGGAGAAAGCGTGGTGATCATTGCGCCGCGCAATTCTGCAGCGAGTGCCGCTCCGCCATCAGCTAAGAATGAAACGATTTCCGCAGCCGAGACAGCACCTAATTATGAGAAATGGCTGAGTTATTTTTTTAAGCCGCAAGTTTTTTAGAATAAATTATGGATGAACGAGAAGAACCAATAGAAAAAAAAGTGGCTTGGAGTACTGTTCTGGCAGGATTGTTGATTTTTGTGGCGGCCTATATTGTCATCATTGGACTTTTGCTCTATTTTTCGGGAGCACTCACTAGTCGCATTGATCAAAGCCGAATCGTCCAAAAAACCAGCGAAATCGTGCCGTATCCGGTCGCATTGGTTGGGGGTAGTTTTATAACGAACAAAAAAGTGTTAGCCAATCTGGCGAGCGTGCAAAGATTTTATGAAAATCAAGATTTTTCCAAGATAGGTCTCCGAATCGATTTTTCCACCGTTGACGGAAAAAAAAGGCTGGAGATAAAAGGCAAAGAAGTTTTCAATAAATTAATCGATGACGCTGTTATCCAAGCTGAGGCGGAGAAAGATGGCCTTACACTGACGCCCGAAATGATCAATCAAGAAGTGGATCGGACATTGAAAGAATATGGAACAGGGGATATGTTGAAAAATAATCTGGCCAAATTGTACGGTTGGAACTTGGATGATTTTAAGGAAAATATCGTCAAACCGGATCTGTATCGGGAAAAAATCGTCGGCTATATCCAAGAAAATGATCCCTCTTTCTCAGCGGCCAAGGAGAAAATTGCGGCCGCGGAGAAAAGCTTGAAAGACGGCATGAGCTTTTCTGACGCGGTTAAGAAATATTCCGACGGTAAAAATGCGGCTTCCGGCGGGTCGCTGGGCTGGTTCAGTGCTCCACAGATGCTACCCGAAGTGGCGGTGGCCGTTTTTAAATTGAACGCCGGGCAACAAAGCGAAATAATTCGCAGCGGTTTGGGGTATCATATTGTGAGAGTGGAGGATAAAAAAACGGAGAATAATGTCAATGTGGTGAAGGTCAGCCAGATTTTTGTGAAGACCAAGTCATTTTCCGACTGGTTGGCTGAAACTGAGAAAAAATATCGCGTGACAGTTTTTTCCAGAGAATTCCAGTGGGATGCTCAGTCTCAGGCATTGGAATTCAGGTCAGCAGATCTGCGAGATTACGAAAAAAAAATGCAGGATAATCCGCCTAATGACCCATCGGTAATTTTTTAGTTAATTAATAATTTTAAAAAACAAAACTATGGCTAAGCCAAAAGTAAACGAAGAACTTTGTATCGGTTGCGGAACCTGCGAATCTCTTTGTCCGAACGTATTCAAAATAGAAGATGGCAAATCGCATGTCATTGCCGAAGAATGTGGCGATTGCAATTGCCAAGAGACCATCGATAGCTGCCCGGTCAGTGCCATTTCGATGGAATAATTTTTTTACACACTCTTAAAAAAAGCGTGTCGGAAAAACAATTTTAGTTTGATTTTTTCCGATGGCGTAAAATGCATATGGAAAATGGAAACATAGAAAATCAAACAACTGCTGATATCCAAGATGAAAGGAAGCAAAGCCATTCGCGCAGCCGCGTCTTTTTTGTGGCGGTGGTTTTGCTTGTTTCTTTTTTCATTTCGGCGACTGTGGGCGGTTTTTTCGGATTTTTGGCGGCTAAGAATGGCTCTGCGCTTTTAGCAAAAATAGGCAACGGCAGATTGAGTCGACTCTTCCCGCAAAAACAAGCACCCGCTCCGGCGGAGATACGGCAAAATATAATTCAAGAAGATTCAGCCGTCATTGATGTAGTCAAAAAAACCAGTCCCTCAGTGGTAAGCATTGTTATCAGCAAGGATGTTTCGACGTTGGCCCCGAATTCTTTCGATCCTTTCAATTTCTTCGGCCAAGGTTCCGGCAACTCCGGGAATAGTCGAGGAGGCGGGGGTGGCAATTCCGCTGGCGGCACCCAGAAGCAAGACATCGGGGGCGGAACGGGATTTTTCATCACCGCTGATGGCATGGTTGTGACTAACCGGCATGTGGTGGATGATCCTAGCGCTAGTTATACTGTCGTGACCAGTGACGGGAAAAAATATCCGGCTAAAGTTTTGGCCATTGATCCGGTGGGAGATATCGCGGTTATCAAAGTCGATGGCACTAATTTTCCAACACTGGAAATTGGAGATTCTAATGCGGTCCAAATCGGGCAAACGGTGGTGGCCATCGGTAATTCCTTGGGACAATTTTCCAATACGGTCAGCCGGGGCATCATTTCCGGCCTCAAACGAAACGTTACGGCCGGCGGGGAAATTGGTCAATCGGAAAATCTGACTAATATAATCCAAACGGATGCGGCCATTAATCCCGGCAATTCCGGCGGACCACTTTTGGATATCGATGGCAAAGTCATTGGTATCAATGTGGCGATTGCGAGTGGTGCGCAAAATATCGGTTTTGCCATTCCAGCCAATCAGGTGGCAAAAATTATCAATCAAGTCAAAGCGACCGGGAAAATTTCCACTCCGTTTTTAGGGGTGCGCTACATTCCCGTGGACGAAAATTTGCAAAAACAAAACAATTTGCCGCAAAGTTATGGCGACTTGATTGCCAGAGGGAATGCTATTACAGATCTGGCCGTGGTGCCTGGTTCTCCGGCGGATAAAGCCGGTCTAGTGGAAAATGATATTATCTTAGAAGTGAACGGGAACAAGATTGACGATGCGAACGGACAAGGCTTGACTGAACTCATCGCGCAGTATAAGGCGGGTGACACGATCACGCTTAAAATTTGGCACAAAGGAGAAACAAAGGATGTCTCGGTGGTGCTAGAAGAAAGGAAGCAATAAAGAAATGTCGTCTCACTAAAGGATTTTATGGATTTAAATAAACTGACAACCAAATCACAAGAAGCTTTGCGCAACTCCCAAGAGTTGGCTATCATAAAAAACCAGCAACAGGTGGATGTTTTTCATTTGCTGTATTCTTTGCTTTCCCAAGTGGATTCTTCCGTGCCGATTATTTTCAAGAAATTGGAAATGGATCTGGAAAAAATCAAAGTGGAACTCATCCGCGAAATCGAAAAATATCCGAAATTAACCGAGGGGAATGCGGCGCAGATTTTCATCACGCCGGAACTTATCATGGTTTTGAGCAATGCCGAAGAGGAAGCGAAGAAAATTGGAGATGAATATATTTCCACTGAGCACCTCTTGATGTCGCTGCTCATCAGCAAGACTAAAGCTAAGGAATATTTGGAAAAAAAATCATTGACCTACGAGAGTGTTTTGAAAGTCATGTCGCAGATCCGCGGCGCACAAACGGTGGATACGCCGGAACCGGAAAGAAAATTTCAAGTGATGGAAAAATATACCCTTAATCTGACGGAATTGGCCAGGAATAAAAAACTTGATCCAGTCATCGGTCGAGACAATGAAATCCGTCGTGTGATGCAAGTCTTATCGCGGCGCACGAAAAATAATCCAGTGCTTATTGGGGAAGCTGGGACTGGAAAAACAGCCGTGGTGGAAGGTTTAGCGCAACGGATTGCTGACGGAGACGTGCCGGAAACTCTCAAGGATAAGTCGTTGGTTTCCTTGGATCTCGGGTCGCTTTTGGCCGGGACAAAATTTCGCGGAGAATTTGAAGAACGGCTGAAAGCCATTATGAATGAAATTGATCGAGCCAGTGGGAAATATATTCTTTTTATCGACGAATTACATACCTTGGTCGGGGCAGGGGCGATTGAGGGATCGCTGGACGCTTCCAATATGTTGAAGCCTGCTTTGGCGCGCGGCCGGATCAAAATGATTGGAGCAACCACCACCAGAGAATATCAAAGATACATTGAAAAGGACGCGGCTTTGGAGCGGCGCTTTCAGCCGATTGTGATTGGCGAGCCTTCCATTGAAGATACGATTGCCATTTTGCGCGGCTTAAAAGAGAAATATGAAGTCCATCACGGGGTGAAAATCACTGACGGCGCGCTCCAAGAAGCGGCGCTTCTGTCTGATCGTTATATTACAGATCGTTTCTTGCCGGATAAAGCGGTGGATCTCATCGATGAAGCCACTTCAGCTCTCCGCATGGAAATCGATTCCATGCCGGCGGAAATTGACGCCGTACAAAGACTGACGCGCCGCATGGAAATCGAAAAGAAAGCGCTGGAGCGAGAAAATGATCCGAATTCCAAGAAGAAAGCGCGAGAACTCAGCCGGAAATTGGCGGAAGTGAAAGAACAATCGCAAAAAATGATGGTGCAGTGGAAAGCGGAGAAAGATCTGATAACGGTCATCCGAAAACACTCGGCCGAAATTGAAAAATTGAAGTCGGAAGCGGAAATTGCCGAACGGAAAATGGAATTGGACAGAGTGGCTGAAATCCGGTATGGCAAAGTGCCTGAGTTGGAAAAGAAAATCAAAGAAGAAAAAAATAAACTGGATAAGATCCAGAACAAGACGCCGATTCTCAAAGAAGAAGTGACCGAAGAGGACATTGCCAAAGTAGTTTCTCGCTGGACAGGTGTGCCGGTGGTCAAGATGCTGGAAAATGAACTGGCCAAATTAACCACCATGGAGGCGGAACTAGCCGTGCGGGTGGTCGGACAAGAGGAAGCTATCAAGTCAATTTCCAACGCCGTGCGCAGATCGCGGGCCGGTGTTTCGGCGACCGGGCGTCCAATCGGCTCTTTCATGTTCTTGGGGCCAACCGGGGTGGGCAAGACGGAACTGGCCAAAGCTTTGGCGGAATTTTTGTTCAACGACGAAGCCGCCATGGTGCGCGTGGATATGAGTGAATACATGGAATCGCACAGTGTGGCCAAGATTATCGGTTCGCCCCCGGGATATGTCGGGCATGAAGAAGGCGGGCAACTCACCGAAATGGTGCGGCGCAAACCCTATAGCGTTATTCTGTTTGATGAAATTGAAAAAGCCCACCCGCAGATTTTCAACATTATGTTGCAAATTTTGGACGAAGGCCATTTGACGGACGCTAAAGGGCGTCGGATCAATTTCAAAAATACCGTCATCATCATGACGTCCAATGTCGGGTCGGATATAATTTATAAAAGTTCCCTGGGCTTCGAAGAGGAAAAGAATCAAGTGTTCGGGGAAGAAGATATGCGGCAGAAAGTTATGGTGTCTCTGCGGGAAAATTTCAAGCCGGAGTTTCTGAACCGCTTGGATGAAGTGATTATTTTTCATCCGATCAATCAAAAGATGTTGCAGATGATTACCGAGCTTGAACTGAAAAATATTCAAAAGCGGCTGGATGAAAAAAACATCCGCCTAATGTTGACTGTTGCGGCCAAAAAATATCTGGCCACCGCCGGCTATGATCCGGCTTATGGCGCGCGACCCTTGAAGCGCGTTATGCAGAACGAAATTATGGATGAGTTGGCATTGCGCATAATAGAGGGTAAGATAAAGGAAGGGGACAAGGTTAAGATAGATGTCGAAAAAGAGAAGATTGTTTTTAAATAGAAGTTAATTATTCGCCCGCGTGTTTTTAAAACTGCGCCCATTTTTTTACAGCCTGATTTTTCTTCTTGGTTTGGAGACGATTGTTTTGTGGCGTTCGCATGTGGCTCTCATCATCTTTTGCTTGTTGCTTTTTTCCATCTATCAAGGTCGGTCGGTCGGCAAAAAATGGAAGTTTGCCGTTTTGCCGGCGTTTTTCACCCTGTCCGCGTCGGCTCTCCTCTATCTCATCACGGTGCCCTATGAGCAGCAGACTTTTATCTGGCTAACTTTCGGCATGTATTATCTGGCTCTTTTTGGCGCTTATCGTTTAAATGAATATTCTTTGGACCAAACGGCCCGCGCGATGAATATGGCTGCCACCGTCTCCACGATTTTTTTCACCTATACCGCCTCTTATGGTCTGTATCTTAATTTTCTTGTCCCGCTCTGGGTCTTGATGTTGGTCTATCTGGTGGTCACGCTCCTAGTCAGCTTCCAGTATTTTTCCATCATCAAAGAAGGGGATAAGCGCATCGTCTGGGTGTATAGTTTTATGCTGTCCCTGGCCATGGCGGAAATGATTTGGACGATAAACTTTTGGCCTTTCGGCTACTTGACGGTCGGGGCGATTGCGCTTATACTCTATTATGTTCTTTGGGACCTCATTCAGAGCTATTTTTTGAACCTGTTAAGCCAAAGACGGGTGGTAGCCAATATAATTTTTTTCTCCGTCGTGATTGCTTTGGTCCTCTTGAGTTCGAAATGGATACCGGTTATTTAAGCCTTATTATTATATATTTGCCAATATGTTCAAAAAAATATTATTCATCAGTGGGATAGTGATCATTGCCGGTTTAAGCGGCATTTTAGCTGATCATTTTTTGTTCCCGTATTTGACCACCACTAAACTTTTCCAACATTACAAGTGGTTGGAAAAGTCAGCGGAAAATGTCACAGTCATCAATAAGACTGAGCAAGTCTATGTGAAAGAAGATTCCTCCGTGGCCAAACTGATGAGTCCGGTGGTTTCCTCGGTAGTCAACATCATTTCTTACCCGAATCCGGAGGCAAAAAATGTTGTTTTTGCGGATAAATTCAAGAACGGCACCGGGGTGATTGCCACCAGCGACGGGATGATTATGACCTACGCTTCAGCCATTGATTTTGGAAAAGTGCCGAATAAGACTGGTGCGACCTTGGATTATAAATATAAAGTGATGACGGCGGATGGCAATTTGTATGACGCTGATTTTGTGGGCACTGATTCGTGGAGCAATCTGGCTTTTTTGAAAATCAACGCTTCCAATCTGCCAGTCATTTCTTTCGGCGATTTTAATAATTATGCGGCCGGCGAAAAGATCATTGCGATCGGCAACAATTATGCTTCCTACCAAAACCGTTTCAGCGCCGGAATCCTAAACAGCTTCGACCCGACTTTCAACATTTCAGGATTGGCACTCTCTGTGCCGGAAAAAGCGGAGGGAGTGTACTTCGCTGATTTTGGCGCGGATAATTTGTCAGCCGGCAGTCCGATTGTCGACTATAGCGGCCAAGTGGTGGGGCTCGTCGGCGCAGTCGGAGAGCCGGGGTCGCTCAAATATTTTCAGATCCCAAGCGACAAAATCAAAGCCGCTTTGAACAAAGCCATTCAAAAGCAACTGGAGGCCAATCCGATTCTGGGACTTTATTATATCCCGGTCACGAAAACCCTCGCCATCACGCAAAACCTGGGTGTGGAAAACGGCGCTCTGATTTATTCGGCTTCCGGCCAAAATGGCCTCGCCATCATTGCCGGTTCGCCAGCCGCCACGGCTGGCCTCAAGATCGGGGACATCATCACCAAAGTCAATGACACGGACATCGATTTGAACAACAATCTTTCTTCCGTTCTATATAACTACAAAAAAGGCGACAAGATTCACCTGACCTTGCTGCGCGCGGGGCAGAAGACTGAGGTGGACGTGCAGTTGTAGAATAGTATTTTTTATCTTTTATTTAAGCCAAAAAATATCCCAGGCCTTTACAAAAAGGCTTTTTAGGTGTACACTACTATATTAGTGCCTTAACAATTGAATTTCATGAATTTGCCACGGCAGAAAGGGTTTTTTAATCTTGTCATTCCCGTGTAGACGGGAATCTAGTCGCGCATCATAAAGTTTTTACACTAGATCCCCGCATACGCGAGGATGACATAAATAGTAACAAGAATTTTTTCTGCTGTGGCGAAACCATCGATACCATCAATCAATCAAAACTGAAATAAGGAGAAGGAATATGAAAAAAATTCTTGGTGAGGCAGTTCAAGTGAAGAACAAAAAATTTAAAACTCTAGCCGAGGCTAGGGTAGGAATTGATCAGGGGGAGTTTTTTTCGGAGTGTTTTGGTGGCATTGCTGATGTGGTGGTTGATTCGACCGTTGGACTGGTGACCCAGCCACTTCTCTCCCCAGCAACAAGCTTGGAGATTGTTGCTGCAATTGAGGAATGCCAGCTCATGGTTGGCATCAGCAAAAATCAACTAGCTTGGTTTTTATTGAATAATAGTGGGTACGGTGGATGGTTCATTGCATATGTCATTGACAATAGTCGAATAAAAGATGATGAGCGGCATTCCTTTGTTGGCAAGGGAGGTGTGCGGCTTGTTCGTCGCCCTGTGACTTTCGCTTGGGATAGCAGTGGTTGGTTCATGAATGCCAGCCCTATCGACTCTACACACAGGTGGTCTGGTAGTGGTGGTCGGGTCCTCTCCCGCAATTCCGCTGCCTCTCAGAGCTAAGATCCTTTGGCTCTTTGGTACTTTGGCCCTTTGAAATTTTTCTTCGGAAATATTTCAAAGGGTCTTTTTTATTTCCTTATATTTTATGCTAAAATATAATTACAAATCAATACAAATTTGCTTCTATTATTTTGCCTAGATAAAAACTTGATGTGTAAATCGATGATTTGTGACTGGATCCCCGCATACGCGAGGATGACAATTATACCAAAACAAAAATGAAATTCAAACATGACGAAAAATTGGAAATAAGGAAGGTGAATATTTTGAGTGGGATTGCGCTTTTGTCCGGGGTGGCGGAATCGTTCTTTTTGTATATCATGTCTTCCTACATCAAGGAATCATTCGGCGGCGCCAACATCGGAATTTTCTATCTGGTCAGTTACGCCGTGGTGCTGGTGGCGCTTTTGAATCTGCATAAGATCATAAAAAAAATCGGTAAATCGGATTTCTTGTATCTGGCCCTGATCTCTAAAATTCTAGCCATCGGCGTCCTGACTTTTGTTTCTCCCGGCGCGCTCGGGTTGGCGGCGGTCATGGTGTATATCGTATGCCTGAACATGGAACTAGTGGGTCTGGATATGATTTTGGAATCATATTCTTCTGACAAGATGTCCGGGCGAATCCGCGGAAAATTTTTGACGGCCATTAGTTTCGGTATCCTGCTCGGCCCGATTTTTTCGACGACCATTTTGGTGGAATATGGCTACTGCGGAATATTTCTGATCATTTTTATTCTCAATAGCGCTATTCTTTTGGCAGAAGTAACTATGATAAAAAAAGTGAATCATTGTTTCAAGGGCAAGATCGGCGTGGGGCATGTCCTGCGAAAAGTTTTCAAACGGCCGGATATTTTGCGCATTTTCTATATCGCTTTCATCTTGGATTTTTTTTATGCTTTGATGCTGATCTATGTCCCCATTTATCTGATCAACCTGGGCATCAGCTGGAAAGAGATTGGTCTGATTTTCACCATAATGCTCTTGCCGTTTGTGTTCATCCAATATCCGGTTGGAATCTTAGCCGACAAAAAGTTGGGAGAAAAGGAAATGCTCATTGGCGCTATTTTTTTGATGGGCTGTTCCACTGCGGCGATGTATTTTATTGTTTCCAAAGAAATTTTTGCGTGGGCCTTGCTATTATTTTTGAGCCGGGTGGGCGCGGCCATGATTGAGATTTTGCGGGATTCATATTTCTATAAAAGGATTGACGCGCGCGATGTTGATCTCATCAATGTCTTTCGAACTTCCAGTTCAGTGGCGTATATTTTAGGGGCGCTGGCTTCGGCTATTCTGCTCTTCCTTTTTCCTTTGAAAGCTATCTTCATCTTAGTGGCCGTAGTGGTCTTTTCGGCTCTCATTCCGGCGTTTAAATTGGAAGATAATCAAGCTGGCCCTAAAAATTGAGCCAAGCCCCAGGAGTTGCCCTTTTCCGGCCAAAACAGTATAATATCAATACGTTTAAGCCTAATAAAAATATATGAAAAAAGTTTTAATTATCGGTAAAAATGGCATGTTAGGCCAAGAATTGGTCAAAATTTTCAAGCAGGACAAGAACTATAAAGTGGTGGCTTGGGACAAGGAGGACATTGATATCTCGCGCGAAAAAGAAGTGGCCAAAAAAATCAGCATCATCCACCCGGAAATCATCCTGAATGCGGCGGCGTATAATGCGGTGGATAAATGTGAAAACAAAAAGGAATTTGAAGTGGCCAAAAAAATCAATGGTCTAGCGCCGGGATACTTGGCCGCGGCCGCCAAAAAAAATAAAGCCATTTTGGTTCACTATTCCAGCGATTATGTTTTTAATGGCCTGCCGGAAATTCCGGAGCCATCCGGTTGCACCCATTCTTGCGGCAGTTGCGGCTTGCATGCCGATTTTGTGCCGGAGATTGGTTTTTCAGAAAACGACAAGCCGAAACCGGTCAACGCTTATGGCAAGACCAAATTGCTGGGCGAAAAGGCGGTAGCCAAGAATACTAAAAAATATTATTTGATCCGCATCTCTAAATTGTTCGGTGCAGCGGCTCTGACCAAAGACGCTAAAAAAAGTTTTTTTGATGTGATGTTGGAGTTGGGCAAAAAAAACAAGGAAGTGAAAGTGGTGGATGAGGAGATAGCTTGTTTCACTTATGCCCCAGACTTGGCCAAAAAGACCAAGGAAATTATTGACGCGGAAAAACCGTTCGGGATATATCACATAACCAACACCGACCAGACGACTTGGTATGAAGCGTGTGTGACACTCTACAAATTGGCGAAGCTCAAGACAAAAATCATTCCAGTCTCCGGTGAGGAATTTCCGCGACCGGCGGCGCGGCCGTATTGCTCAGTGCTGCTGAACACGAAACTCAATCCACTGCGCAGTTACAAAGAAGCCCTGAAAGAATATTTGAAAAAATAAGTAATATCTGTCATTGCGAGCGCAACGTAGTGAAGCGCGGCAATCTCGCAGTTTAAATCACAGGATTGAATATTAGGTCTAGTGAATTAAATTTCGAGATTGCCCGCCTCGCCGGCGAGGCGGGCTTCGTCCGCTGCGCTCCCTCGCAATGACAACAACTTTTATGTCAAAACTGAAAAAGCAGGATCCGCCAGTCTACAAGGCGATTATGGGAGAGCTGAAACGTCAGCAAGAAGGGATGGAACTTATCGCGAGTGAGAATTATGTTTCAGCGGCAGTTTTGGAGGCGTTAGGTTCGGTCTTTACGAATAAATATTCCGAAGGCTTCCCGGGTCACCGCTATTATGGCGGCCAAGAATTTACAGATGTGGTGGAACAATTGGCCATTGATCGTGCCAAAAAAATCTTCGGTGCCGAACATGCTAACGTTCAGCCATTGTCCGGCGCGCCGGCCAATATGATTGCGTACAGTGCCGTTCTCTCTCCGGGCGACACAGTGCTTGGTATGGATCTGTCTCACGGCGGACATTTGACGCACGGACATCCGGTGACGCTCTCCGCGAAAGTGTATAATTTTGTTCGCTATAAAACTAAAGCGGACGGACTCATCGACTATAAAGAACTGGAAGAAATGGCGGTGCGCCATAAGCCAAAATTGATCTTGGCCGGTTTTTCCGCTTACACTCGCCAGTTGGATTATGGAAAATTTGCGGCCATCGCCAAAAAAGTCGGAGCCATTACCATGATTGATATCGCACACATCGCCGGGCTCATCGCCGGGCGGGCCATTCCTAATCCAGTCCCATATTTTGACATTGTGACCACTACCACTCACAAAACCTTGCGTGGTCCGCGAGGAGGGATGATTTTGTGCAAGCATAAATTTGCGAAGGCAATCGACAAAGCGACTTTTCCTGGTTTCCAAGGGGGACCGCACGAAAATAATATTGCGGCCAAAGCCGTGGCTTTTGGCGAAGCCTTAAAGCCGTCTTTTCGGACTTATGCCGCACAGATCTTGAAAAATGCCAAAACCTTAGAAACAGAGCTCGTAAAATATGGATTTAAGATTTGTTTTGGCGGGACGGATAATCATATGGTTTTGGTAGATGTCTTCGCTTCCAAAGGCGCCTCCGGGAAAGAGGCGGAAGTGGCACTCGACAAAGTCGGCATTACGCTCAACAAGAATATGGTGCCGGACGACCCAAGAAGCCCGATGGACCCCAGTGGGATTCGGATCGGTGTGCCGGCTGTGACGACCCGCGGCATGAAAGCGCGCGAAATCAAAATGATTGCCAGATGGATAAATGAGGCTATTGAAAGCCGTGAGGATGAAAAAGAACTAAAAAAGATTCATAAGGAAGTGATTACGCTCTGCAGGAAATTCCCAATCTATAAAGATGTAAAATAATTATGGAATTTAAAAAAACTAAATTAAAAGACGCTTATCTGATCACGCCGCAAGTTTTTGAGGATGCGCGCGGGTTTTTTCTGGAAAGTTATTCCCAGCAAGAATTTGAAACGCAGGGGATAAGAATAGATTTCGTCCAAGACAATTATTCCAAGTCGGTAAAGGCCGGCGTGCTACGCGGCTTGCATTTTCAAAAACCGCCTTATGCGCAGACTAAACTGGTGCGGGTAGCGCGCGGCAAAGTGTATGATGTGATTTTAGATTTACGAAAAGACTCGGAAACTTTCGGGCAGTGGGAAGGGTTCGAGCTTAGCGCTGAAAATTTCCAGATGCTTCTGGTGCCGCGCGGCTTTGCGCATGGATTTTTGACCCTGGAAGACGACACGGAATTTCTGTACAAGTGTGACGAGTTCTATCATCCGGAAAGTGATTCTGGCATCATCTGGAATGATCCAACCTTGAAAATCGACTGGCCGATCGAAACGCCGATTTTGTCGGAAAAAGACGCGCAGCTGGGATTTTTTAAAGATTTAATCTCACCATTTTAAAATATAAAATATGAAAATTTTAGTTACGGGCGGAGCCGGATTTATGGGTTCCAATTTTATCAAATATGTCTTGGAAAAATATCCTGATTATGAAATTATCAATCTGGACAAATTGACCTACGCCGGCAATCTGGAAAATTTGAGTGACATCGAAAAAAATCCTCGTTATATTTTTGTAAGGGGAGATATTGCCAAAGCGGAGGATGTGGCCAAAGCCATTGGAGCAGGAGTGGATGCTATTATCAACTATGCTGCGGAAACCCATGTGGATCGGTCGATCCTCGACCCGCGCGCTTTTCTTGACACGGACATTTATGGCACCTATACTCTTTTGGAGGCAGTGCGGGCGGGAAAAGCCGGGCGGATGGTCCAGATTTCTACTGATGAAGTTTTTGGTATGGTGCATGATCGAGAAGAAGAATTCACGGAAGAAACAAGATTTGACCCGTCCAGTCCCTACAGTGCTTCAAAAGCTGGAGGAGATTTGATGTGCAGCGCCTACTTCAGGACATATAGAACGCCAGTTATCGTGACGCATAGCTGCAATTTCTATGGCCCAAATCAATATCCAGAGAAACTTATCCCTCTTTTTGCAACTAATCTCTTGGAAGGTAAAAAAATTCCAGTTTACGGCCAGGGTGATCAGTTTCGCGAGTGGATATTCGTTTCTGATCATTGTCAGGCGATTGACGCCATTTTGCATCGCGGCGTTCTTGGTGAAGTATACAACATTGGGACTCGTCAGAGAAAATCAAACTTCGAGATAACCGAGTTAATTCTGAATCTTCTTGGCAAAGACGAAGATCAAATCGAATATGTGGGTGACCGGCCCGGACATGATTTCGGTTACGCTGTGAATCCGGATAAGTTGATGCGCGAACTCGGCTGGAAACCGGAAGTCGATTTTGCCGAAGGTCTTGCTGCTACAATCGAGTGGTACAAGAATAACGAGGCTTGGTGGAAGAAGATTAAATCCGGCGAATATCAAAAATATTTTGAGAAAAATTATGCTAACAGGGAAGAGTTATTAAATTTAAAATAAATTTATGGATACTATCAATAAAAAACCGAAAATGAAAGGCATCATTTTGTCCGGTGGGACGGCCACACGTCTTTTTCCTTTGACTGCCACTACTTCCAAGCAGCTTTTGCCGGTCTACGACAGGCAGATGATTTTTTATCCCTTGAATACGCTTGTAAAAGCAGGAATCAAAGAAATTCTTATGATTGTGGCGCCAGAACACAGCGGACAATATTTGAATCTCTTAGGCTCGGTTTTTAAGACTCATGGCATCCACCTATATTTCGAAGTGCAAAAAATCCCGCGCGGTTTGGCGGATGCCTTCATCTTGGGTGAGTCCTTTATCGGCCGCAGCAACGTGACGATGATTCTGGGGGACAACATTTTTGAGGATGATTTTTCTGACGATATTAAAAATTTCGTTTCCGGGGGGAAGATTTTTGCCAAAAAAGTCACGGACTGGCAACGCTTTGGGATTGTGAAATTTGACGAGAATAAAAAAGCGATCGAAATTGTTGAGAAGCCGAAAGAATGGATAAGTGATTTTGCCATTCCGGGGCTCTACATCTATGACAAACATGTTTCTTCGGCCGCCAAGGAAGTGGTGCCATCCGAAAGAGGGGAAATTGAAATAACCTCGCTCCATAATTATTATCTGGAAAAAAACGAGCTTGAGGTCGGAGTGGTAGAGGGAGCCTGGCTGGATGCCGGAACTTTTGATACACTTTTGGAAGCGGGAAATATTGTAAAAGAAAAAAAACTATCCGAAAAATTTGATCCGCTAATCAATCAAGCGATAGCGGAATTCAATGAGGAGTTGAAAATCTTAGCCAAGAAAAAATTAAGCTAATGGAAAAAAATAAGATCAAACTGACAATCATCGTGGCCAATTATAGCAAGGCCCGAAGAGTCTTGGAGAATGTGAAAAATCTCTTGAATCAAGAGGTTGATTTCGGTTATAAAATTTTTATCATTGATGACTCTTGCAATGCGGAACAAGTGAGAATCATCCAGACGGGCGTTCAGGATCAGCCTAATGTCGAAGTGATGATCAATTGTCAGAATGTCGGTTATTCCAAAAGCCATAATATGATAAATGGACGAATATTAGGCGACTATGTTTTTGTGGTTAACCCGGATATCATTTTTAAGGAAAAAGATGTCCTGCAAAAAATAGTGGCTTATATGGAGGCCAATAAGGATATCGCCATTCTAGGACCGCAACAGATCAATGATACGGGAGAAATCGCGATGAGCGTGCGAGCTTTCCCTAAATTTCATATCCAAGTGGCTAGGCGGACTGTTTTGCGAAATTTTCCAATCATAAAAGAAAAAGTCTTATATGACGAAATGAATCATTTGGATTATTCCAAAATTCAAGATGTTGATTGGCTGCAGTCATCTTGTGTGATCGTGCGGCGCGATTTTTGGGAAAAAGTCGGCGGTTACAACGAGTCATATTTTCTTTTTATGGCCGATACGGAAATGTGTCTCCGAGCTTGGGAAATGGGCTACCGGGTAGTGTATTATCCGGAAGTGCGCGTGTATGCGGACGGCAAAAGATTAAGCGCGGGCGGATTCAGGATGTTTTTCAAGAGTCGCTTTGTCAGACAACACGTCAAAGATTCTCTCCGATATAATCTCAAACATCTTTTTTCGCCCGATCCTAGAAAAAAATATTATGAAAAACATTCTCATTAAATTCGGGAAAATCAGCGGCGTTTTGCGGCGGGACGGTTTTTGGGCGGGCATGAAAACTATTTTTTCCCGTTATTTGTTTTTGTATCTCAAAACTATTTTTTCTCCCGTCACCGGGGACGTACTGATCATTACCGGCGGAGTGGGCGACAGTGCGCATTACCGAGCTTTCAATCAGGCTGAAGAATTGAATCTGCACGGCATCAAAACTTCTGTGATGATGGCCGGCAATCCATTTTTGTCGAGATATGCCAATAAATGTAAAGTTTTTATTTTTCAGCGGACCTTGGTGACGCCAATAGTGGCGAAATTAATTGAAAATATCAAGGCTCAGAACAAGGAAATCATTTTTGAAACGGATGATTTAGTTTTTGACGCCAAGTTCATCCGGGCCACGGATTTATACCGGAACAAAATGAACGCGGCAGAAAAATTGCAATATCAAAAAGGGGTGGGCGCAGAACTGATGCAAGATCCGTATGTGAAAGTCTGCACCACTACGACGACATATCTCGCGAAAATTTTGGGAAGTTATGGCAAGAAAGTTTTTATTGTGACGAATAAATTTTCCAATCATGATTTGGAGGTGACGCAAAATATTTTGGACAATATTCCCAAAGCAAAAGATGCGGCGGTGCGCCTCGGCTATTTCAGTGGTACCGCTAGTCACAATCAAGATTTCGCCTCTATTGCTGATGCCCTTATGCAAGTGATGGAAAAATATGTTAATGTAAAACTTTTTCTGGCCGGTCCATTGGACACTGAAAATAAATTAAACCGATTTAAAGAGCGAATTGTCGTGCTGCCATTTGTGCCGCGTGATAAGTATTACGAAAATATTTGGCAGGTAGATGTCGCTTTGGCGCCTTTGATCACGGGCGATCAGTTTTGTGAATCTAAATCAGCCATCAAATTCACCGAGGCGGGCTTACTGAAAATTCCGACCGTGGCCGTCAAAAATCAAACTTTTTCCGAAGCAATCGCGGATGGCGTGGACGGATTTTTGGCTGGCGATATGGCTGAATGGGCGGAAAAAATCGGCCGACTCATTGAAGACGCTGATTTGCGCCGGGCCATGGGAGAAAAAGCCAGGGAAAAGGTGCTATATGACTACACGAATAAAAATAGTCATACGGAAGATTATTACAGCTATTTAAGGCATATCATAACGGATTAAAATCATGGCTAGCGAGAAAATCCAACCAAAAGTTTTTATTATCATTCTGAACTATAACGGAGGAGAACGGCTCAGAAATTGTCTGGCAAGTGTTTTTGGCATCACTTATCCTAATTTTTCGGTCGTGGTGGTGGACAACGCTTCAACGGATGATTCTTTCCGGCAAGTACAAAAAAATTTCCCTGACGCAATAGCCATAGCCAACCGGCAAAATTTGGGTTTTGCCGGCGGCAATAACGTTGGGATAACTTGTGCCATGGCGCGCCAAGCCGATTATATCTTACTGCTTAATCAGGATACGGAGGTGGAGAGTGATTTTTTGGAAAAACTGATAGAGACAGCCGAGAATAATCCCAAAATTGGCATTATCTCGCCGCTCATTTTTTGGAAAAAAACCAAGCAAGTTTGGTTTTCCGGCGGAAAGATCAAATGGCTGACTATGAAAGCGATAAATGAGAATGAAATGAGAAGCGGAAAATATTACGCCAGTGGTTTTATCACCGGTTGTTCCATGTTGATTAAAAGAACTGTTGTGGAAAAAATAGGGCCCTTGGATGATAATTTCTTTTTGTATTATGAAGATGCTGATTTCAGTTGTCGTGTCCGGCGCGCCGGGTTTCTCACAGTTGTCGAGCCTTCCAGTCACATTTATCATTTTGAAACCAGTGGGCCGGCGGTCGGAGACAAATTATATCATCTGGTTTTTTCCGGGTTGCGATTTTTTGAAAAAAACTCTTCCGTGGGCGTGAAAATCTGGATCAGTTTTTATTATGCATTAAGAAAATTAAAAAATAGGATGGATATGACTTTGCGCCCCAATGATAATGCGCGCGTTGTCCAAAAAGCTTACTATGATTTCGCAAAAAGAAAACAATAAAAAACTGTCGGTCATAATCGTTAATTATAAGAGTGAACATTATCTTTCGCGTTGTCTTGATTCTTTTTATCGTGCGGCAGAAGGGCGAGTTTCCGCGGAAGTTATCATAGTTAATAATTATCCGCTAGAGACGCTGGAAGGAATAAAAAAAACTTTTCCGGAGATAAGAATAATCGTCAATGCTCAAAATGGCGGCTTCGGCCACGGGAATAATATCGGGGCGCGTGTGGCCACGGGAGAACTGTTGCTTTTGCTCAATCCGGATACGGAAATTTTGAGTGACTCACTGACTAAAGTGATTGCCGAATTTAAACTTAATCCTGAAACGGGTGTGGTGGGCAGTGGCCTCATTACGGAAAAACAGCAGGCGCAACCTTGGAGTGCCGGCAGCGAAGTTTCCTTATGGGATCTGATAAAAAATAATTTGGGCATCCTTTCCAGCCGCTTGATTTGGGAAAAGGAAAAAAAGACAGAGGCTGCTTGGGTGTCCGGGACGGCGCTATTTGTGCCGCGGAAACTTTTTCTCGAGTTAGGCGGGTTTGACGAAAATATTTTCATGTATTTTGAGGACGTGGATTTATGCGCCCGCATAAGAATGGCCGGTAAGCGGATCGTGTATTTTCCGGAATTCAGGGTACTGCACAAGTGTGGCGGCAGTTACGGTGAAAAAAACAAGCACAATCAAAACAGGCACTATTATGATTCCTTGCTTTACTATTTCCAAAAACACCGTTCCGGCTTGGAATTTGCCGTGGTGAAAGTGCTCAGGAAGTTGTTTTTTGCCTGATTTGGAGTATAATTTGGATAAAGGTCAAGTTAATCATAAGATGTAATTATAAAAATATGAAGATCAAAAAAGCGATTATCGCGGTGGCGGGTTCAGGCACACGGCTTCTGCCAGCCACCAAATCAATGCCCAAAGAAATGTTGCCCATTGTGGACAAACCCATCATTCAATTAGTAGTGGAAGAATTGGTCGAAGCGGGGATAGAGGACATAATTTTTGTCACTCGGTGGGATAAAAAACCGCTGGAAGATCATTTCGATCATAGCGTGGCATTGGAAGCTGATCTGCGAAAAAATGGCAAAGATAATCTGGCTGAGATGATTGAGGGCATAGCCGAGATGGCTAATTTTGTGCACGTTAGGCAAAAAGGTCCCTATGGGAACGGCGTACCTATCTTGTCAGCGGCCAGTCTCGTCGATGATGAACCTTTCATTTTTTGCTTTGGAGATGATCTGGTGAAATCAAAAACTTCTTTCACTAAACAAATGGTGGAAGATTATGAAAAAACAGGTAATTTGATTATGGGCGTGCAGGAAGTGGAGCAAAAGGATGTGGTTAGATATGGCATAGTTAAATTGAAAGAGGGGACCAATCAGATGGAAGACATTATTGAGAAACCATCCATTGAAGAAGCCCCTTCTCGCTTAGCTGGATTTGGAAGATATATATTAAACCAGGAAATAATTGATATTCTAAGAAACACCAGTCTCGGAAAAGGCAATGAACTTTGGGTGACTGATGCGATAAAGGAATATATAAGAAGAGGAGGAGTTTTCCTGGCTAAAGAAATTAAGGACGGTCAATGGCTAACAACTGGCGATCCAGCCAATTATTTGAAAACTATTCTAGCTTATGCTTCAGATAGAGAAGATTTGAAAGATGTTCTGGGCGACTTTATTAAATCTCAAAAATAGAACATGAAGATTGCTATTCAAGCAGCCGATCTGGATCACGCCAGAATTGACGGTACGCGCGTTTATATCAAAAATTTGTTGAAACATTTCGGGGCCTTGGATCCTGCGGATGATTTTTTGATTTATCACAAAAATGAATTCAATCCGGAATTGGCGCCGCCGAATTTTCCCAACTATAAAACCATCAAAAAATCCTGGCCGCTTTTTTGGACGCAGATCCGTTTGTCTTCCGCCCTCTGGCGCGAAAAACCGGATGTCTTATGGATGCCGATGCACAACATCCCGCTTTTACGGTCGGGAAAATTGAAAACGGTAGTGACCATCCATGACCTGGCATTCAAATATTTTCCGGAAATGTTTACTAAGGTGGAGCTCTGGAAGCTGAATTTTTTGGCGAGGATGGCCATTAGCCGCTGCGATAAGATCATTACTATTTCACAGTCTTCCAAGAAAGACATCTTAAAATTTTATCCCGATGTTTCTGAGGATAAGATTGCAGTTATCTATCACGGTTTTGATCAGGAAATGTTTGCTTGTGAACGGAGCTTGCTAGAAGAAAAGAAGCTTAAAAAAGATTTAAAAATATTCGGGAAGTATATCTTGTATTTGGGCGCCATTCAGCCGAGGAAGAATTTAGCTGTGCTTATTTCGGCTTTTGAAAAGATAAAAGCGGATGAGAAAGCGGCTGATTTAAAATTGGTCTTGGCTGGCGAAAAAGCTTGGCTATGGAAAGATGTTTTTAAACAAATAGAAAAAAGTCCGTACCGAAAAGATATCCTGACGCCGGGGCGGATAAAGTTTGAGAGCATCGGGCATCTGATGCGCGGCGCGGAAATTTTTTGCTTCCCGTCGCTCTATGAAGGTTTTGGTATTCCGGTGCTGGAAGCATTTGCAGCCGGCGTGCCGGTGGTGTGTACTGACAATTCCTCTTTGCCGGAAGTGGCCGGGGAGGCCGCGCTATATTTTTCCGGAGAAGACGTGACCCAATTGACGAAAAATTTAAAAAATATATTAGTAGACCAGGATTTGCGAAATAGTTTGATTGCCAAGGGCAAACAACAAGCCGCTAAATTTTCTTGGGAAAAGTGCGCGCGTGAAACCTTGGAATGCCTGAAGAATGCGTAGGGTTACTTCTCGAAAAAAAGTCGGTAAAGAAAGAAGCTGCAAAGCAAAGTGATGGCCAAGATGAAAAGGGCCAGATAATGGTTGAGTTGGAAAAGACTGTTTCCAATTAAGAGCGCCGCCAACAGCACCAGAAAGATGGTGGTTTTTCTGTTTCCGCGGTCTTCCGTGATTTTGACGTCGGCCGCACGTCCGACAGCATAAAGCGCGATCAGATTAAGTGTGATTAGGCAGATTATTTTTAAGAAACTGATGTGTGAAGACACGAGGCCGGAGAGAAGGCCGTCCGCGATAAGGGCAAGGCTGAAAAAAGCCAGGAGCAAAAAGAGCAAGTCTCCCAGCAATTTATACAGGATGAGCAATTTATTTTTAGCTAGTGCTAGTTGGCGCATAAGTTCCGATGATTGAATTATATAAACCGACGATGAAAGCTTTCAAATTTGTTTTATTGATATTCTTTTTATAATCGACACTCAGTGTGTTCAACTGGATGTTGGAGTTGGAGACGAGATTGAATTCATAATTGAAACCGACAAAACCAGAGAACTGATCAAGCGGAATTTCACAGGCATAGTTTCCGCTGTTCCAAAAAGTCTTTTTGGGAGTGCACTCTGCATAAATGGTGAGCGCTTTTTCTGAAACCGCCACGGGGGTCTTTTTGAGCCAAGAAGCGGCAATGCTAGCACTGGGCAGTAGATGTTTTTGATTGTTTTCTACGATGTAATATTTCTCATCTTCGGCAGTTTTAAAAATCGTGCCGTCCGGGTGCGGAGTTTTTATATTAAATAACTTATCTTTTTGGTAGATGGCTATTTCGTCTTCGCCGACATTCAGAACATCGTTCCAATCATATCCCTTACTGGCGAAAGTTTGGACATTGTCGATAGGTAGAATTTTTCCGTCGCTGATTGCAAAAACGGAACCGCCATTGGCGATTAGCGTACCATCAGAAAAGCCCGCCAGATCGTCCGCCACGGAATAGTTATTGAGAAAACTGGAGTCTTTAGTAAGGGCTTGCAGCGGTGTGTATTTCGACAAATAGGCCTGGTCGCTCACGAATTTTTGGAGCTTCTGGTCAGTCAAAATGTAATAGTTGTCGGCGATGTGAAAAAGCGCACCATTGGGGTAGCCATCCTTGAGCGTAATTTCCGCCCCGCGTGAGTTGTAGGTCAATTCGACTGGCGAGACAGCCTGGAAATTTTCTGCGGTATAACCTAGGGAAAAGGGCACGTCCGGCGTGGAAAATTTTCGTAAATTGGAATCGGAAATAATGTAATAGGCTCCGTCGCTTTTGAGCAGCGAGCCATTGCGAAACCCGACAGGATCGCCTAGTTTATACATAAAAGCTTGATAAGATCTGCGGATTGAGACAGTGGCCGCGTCGGGTTTGGCAGAGGTATTGTTCAAATTGAGCGTGATGAGTGCTTTTGAATAATCACCGCTGATGTCGGTGTCAAAAAATAAACCAGTGCCGCCGGATAATTTTCCATTTTGAACATTGCTAGCGTCCGTTAGGAGCGGCGGGGCGATGTTATTTTGTCCGGAAGCGGGATTGAGGAAAGAAAAAACAAAATATTTATGCGGAAAGATGATTAAGTAACTCAAATAAAGCGCCAAAAGAAAAGCGACTAGGTAAAGGGAAGCTTGAAGTTTTCGGTATAATTTTTTGTCAGTTGCTTCAAGCGGAATTTCTTGGGTGAAGTCAAACATAGCTCTGAATCGATTATGGCTGTCTTAATAGATATATTTTACCATAGATATAATTTTTGAGATAAGACGGCACAATGACGGGACTGGTATAGATTTCTTTCCTGGTTCGATCGGTTTCGTTCAGGGCTAAATTTTCCAAGGAGTAGCTTTTAGTGGTGATTAGATTGGCCAAAAGGCCGCTTTTTTCATAGGCGTTAAGATTGTCGTCAGGAATAATAAGATAGACTTTATTGAATTTGGTCAGGTCGATTTTTTTCAAGTCCTCCGGATTGAAAAAATAGACGGCTTGTTTTTTAAAGATTAGATTTAGGGGGCCGGCCATCATTGCCCACGGATTGCCCGTGGCACCGCGATCCACCAGGATTAGATCATTATCCTGGAAGTTCCGGCTCAGAGCCCCAAGTTGCGGCAGGAGAGTGGGATTTTCTTGGACGCCGAGAAGGGGCGAAAAGATCATTAGATTGGTCAACAGTAGAAAAAATGAGAAGATATAAAAAATTACATCTTTTTTCAGCAGGTCTTTCAGGAAAATGATGGAATAGAGGATGCAGGTCGGAATGACGGCAAAAACAAAACGTCTGAGCATCCAGGGATGATCCAGGGAAACACTCGGATGGATAAGGTAGACAAACGCCGGCAATAGGATGAAATAGGGAGTGAGTTTTTCGAATTCTTTTTTCTTTAAAAAATAGAAGAGCGCTGCGAGGGCGAGCAGGAGGTATGTCAAAATAGCATACGTAGCAAAAACGCGCAGGATATAGAGCGTGCTGGTTATAAGGGGATGGGCCACTCCGGATGGGTCGCCTTTGTCCAAGAAAGAATTAAGAAAGCCTTTGAAAAAGGTGATGTAGAAAGCGCTACTGGCAACGAGGCTGATCAAAAAAGCCAGAACAATGAGAGACGCCGCCGCTAGGATTTCTCGGCGCAAAAAAATTTTTTTAAATGTTGGTTTATGCTTCTTGTATTTCAAAAAGAGCATAAGAGCCATGACTGCCAAAAAAGCAATTGTTTCGACTCGGACGAACAGCAGTAGTCCGAAAGAAAGTAAGGAGACGAGGAGGTTTTTCCAATCCTCTTCTTCCAGGAAAATCAAGAATTGAGAAAGTCCGAACCACAGAAGAGCGAGGGCCAAATTTTCGCTTAAGGTGAATTTGAAAAACCAAGAAAAAACGAAAGAGGTGACGATGGCGGCCAAGGCGACTAAGGCCGGTTTCGGCTCGAGATATTTTTTGGCTATAGTATAGAAAGAGAGCAGGAAAAGAAAGAAAGCGCAAGCGTTGGCGACAATCAGTCCGGTGAGTCCGAACATGGCGTAGAAGGCGGCCAAGTAGGCAGTGTAGCCGATGGGAAATTGTGAAATTAAATCTCCGCTTCTCGTATAGTAGAAGCCGGGAAAATTGAGGGCCTCGCCCGCGCCGTAGATTTTGAAGAATTCTTTTTCCGCTGGAAAACTAGAGGTGAGTTTATGGTTTTCCGCCAGGCTGATGGCGGCATTGGAGAGGGAACCCTGATCGCGTCCGGTGAAAATTGTGGGGCTTGTGAAATGAGAAAAAATAAGTACGGCTAAGAGTGAAGCGATAAGGACCAGGGAAAAATCCCAACTGAGACGGGCTTTCTTCTGCCAGCGGAAGATGGCATAACCAAAAGCGGCCAGTAGGCCGATGGCCAACAGGATAATAATCCAGGCTCGAAATAGTCCAAAAACAGCCAAGAAAAAAGCCAGCCAAGAAAAAGCCACCAAAGCGATGCCCATGCAGGAAAAGGGCGTAATATTGTCGATTTTTTTCATAACACTCATCTTTTTCATTATAGCCATTATAACCCCAAAACGGCCCTTTGCCAATATCGAAATCTTAATCTAGAATATAAAGATATGGGATAAATATCTAATCTAAAAAAGTAATTATTTTTTATGAATATAGCTAAAATAAAAAGCATTTTCTCCACACTGGTCAATAATTGGACCCGGAAGAAAACCATCATTACCACCCTAGTCATGATTTTTCTCGGGGGATCTTTTTATTTATTTAACTTCGCTAAATCTAATAAAACCCTTATCGGTATAAAATCGCTCGCAGCCCTAAATGGTCTTTCCAAATTCTTGCCGATTCCGGCGGATGAAAAAAAAGAATTGGATGTCATGAACACTTTGGTTCAAGCCTTCACGGAGAATAACAATCAGACCAGAACTTTTATGGTCATGTTGCAAAATAATATGGAGCTCAGGCCGGGCGGAGGATTTTTAGGTCAATATGCCATCATTAAAATCCAGAACGGGAAAGTAGTGTCTACTTTTGTGGAGGACGCCAATCTGCTAGATCAAAGAATTACGGCGAAAGTTACGCCGCCGGGTCCGATAGTGCGGATGCTCGGGCTCAAGAATTGGAAATTTCGCGACTCCAATTTCTCGCCGGACTTTCCGACTAACGTGGCTAAGGCGCAATATTTTTATCACCTCTCAGGGCGAGGAGGCGATTTTGACGGGGTGATTGCGGTGGACACGGATGTTTTCAATGATATTTTGAATCTGACCGGTCCGATCACGGTGCCCGGGTATAACATTACTTTTGCCGGAACAGACGGCGCACTCAAGCTGGAAGAATACGTGGAAAAATATTATCTGGCCAATCCGGGCGTGGATACGCAGAACCGGAAAAACATTATGAAAGATTTAGCGCCGGCGCTCGTTGATAAACTTTTCAGTCTAGGCAATATTTCCAAGTTGGCCGACCTGGCCCATAAAGAATTTCAAAATAGGAATGTCATGGTTAATTTTAAAGATACTGCTCTGCAAGCGGCCGTGGAAAGTGTGCACTGGGATGGCAAAGTCAGTCAAGATTGGAAGGCGGATTATCTGATGATGGTGGACGCCAATATGGGCGCACTCAAAACTGACTATTATATGAAGCGGACAGTGGAATATAACATCGATTTGACGACTGATCGTCCGACAGTGACACTTAATCTTAAATATGCCAACACAGCCACGCAGGGCGATTGGCGCACTAGTGACTATCATTCTTATGTGCGGGTCTACGCACCGCTCGGCTCAACTTTTGTCAGTAATCATATGGTCAGTAAGATCGCCGAAGGGGATGAATTTGGCAAGACCTATTTCGGTTTCAAATGCGATGTTCTGATCGGCGGGGAGACTGATGGGACAGTTGTCTATCAATTGCCGCCAGGCTTTGATGTGAATAATTATAGCCTACTCATCCAGAAACAATCCGGTGTGGAAGGTGTGCCGGTGACGGTCAACCTCAAAACCAAGGATGGCAAGACCTATCAGCAAATACAAACTTTGAATAACGATTTGAAATTCGAATTCCAGTAGTCTTTACGAATTACGAATGTGTACGAATATACGAATAAGAACAATGCAAATAAAAAATCACCCCAACGCTATGTCGGGGTGATTTTTTCAATCCTGAGAAGTTTTCTAGTAAGCGGTTGGAGCAGGAGTAGTGGATTTTGGGGCCACGGGCGCCGCAGTGCCGGGAGTAGCAGTCTTGTCGGGTGCGATTGTAGCACCGGGAACAGTGGTTGTGCCATTGGGAGCGGTTGTTGCGGGAGCCGCGAGCGATTTTTTAGAAGCGCGGATGTTGGTCGCGACAAAAGTTCCGTCAGCATTATTTTCTCCGGTAATTACCACGATTCCACCTACGCTGATTTCGGCTGCAGTGAGTGTGCCGGATTTTCCAAAGGTCATTCCATTTCCGAACTGGATAGTTTTTTCGGTGTCGTCTGCCAGTTTGATTGTGACGCTCTTGTCATCTTTCGCAGTCACCGTGCCTTTCAAAGAATTGGCTGCAGCAGCCTTTTTGGAAGCGCTGGAAGATGATTTGGAATTGGCTAAAAGTCCTAAGGCGGACAGTTTATGCTTCTCATATTTAGCTCCGGCATAAAAGAATACAGCGGCGCCGATAACTGCGATAGCTATGACCGCCAAGGTTTTCTTTTCATAGCCCAGGACTTTTCCTTCAAGATTCATGGTTTTTGGATCCATATTTTTTCGTTTAATTAAATTACTTATCTATGCCATTATATATCACTCGTATTTTGTTCGCAAGAGTGAAAAAACGACTAGGGAAATTACAAAAAAAGCAGAGCAATGAGCAAAAGCAGAGAAAGAAGCAAGAATCCGCCGGCAATCAGATCGAGATAAATCGATTTCAGCAGGAGCGGTTTATATTGGGAAATCCGCTGATTGAGTTCGTCCAGATTTTTCCAGAAAGAAGAATTTTTGTAGACCAAGCGGAAGGACAGGGTTTGGTCAGGAAAAACTTCTTTGGTGGTGGTATTTTCAAACTGGCTGCCCGCTTCCGGGTGCGAAAAGAAGAGCAAACTGTGGCTGGTGGATTTTTGTGACAGGAAGGTTAACGCCAGACAGTAAGTTTGATTTTTAGAATTAGGAATGATAGGAAAAGTGAAGTCGTACAGATTATTGGAACTCAAAAAAGAGTTTTCCAAAAAGCCGGTCCGTAAAGTTTTTTGACAATTTCCGTCCAGCAATTTAGCTTCAGCCCGGTCACCTGGCGCGATGCCTGGACTGCGCAGAATGATTTCCACCTTAGCTAAGTCGTTATTTTCGACGGTAAAATTTTGCTGCAGGGTTTCTTTCGGATGAAGCTTGGCCAGATCGCCTTTCTCCAAGAAACTGCCGGAAGCGGGGAAATAGAGCAGGGTAGAGAAGCGCCAAAAGAGGCCTAACAAAAACAGGGCAAGGATGGCGAGAATAATTTTTTTGGAATGTGGCAGCATAGGTTATAGATAGAAACGGAAAATTATGACGTTAAAAATCAAATAGGCCGAGAAAGAAAACATCAACACAGCCCCGAGCACCAGGGCGTCTTCCAAATATTCTTTTTTGCGCAGCAGCATCCCGAGACCGGTGAACACTAGGATGATATGCGATACGAGATTGGGAATGAAATAGCGGCCGGGCGCGCCTAGGGCAATTTTTCCAGTCCCAGCGACATATTTCCAATCAGCCAAGCGGATGCCGAGCTGCAGAGCGACAACCATGGTGAGGGCGAAGAGAATGTATTTTTTCTGAGGCAGATGCTTCGGTGGGTTTTTGGAGAATAGGAACCAAAGCAAGCCGCCGAGCGCGGCCGCTTCAATGAGCCAGATGAAATTGACGGCGTAGTCCAAGAGGGCACTGTCCGTCCAACCGAGTGAGCCCCAGTATGTTCGTGAGGTCAAAGACAATCTTCCGAGGGTTAGGGTTTTGGAAAAATATTGCCACAATGAACCAAGGATGCCCAATGGATCTTGGCCGCCATTGAGCGGCAAGTAACTGCCAAAGGCATAAAGAATGAGGGCGGCGGCCAAGGCAAAAACCGCTAAAGATAAATATTGGAAATTTTTCCCCTTAGCGCTGAAGCGTTGCCAGAAAAGCCAGGCCATGATAAAAATAAAAATCACAATCAGGACGATACCGGTGCCCTTATCAAAATATCCGAGCAGCGCGGACGCGGCGAGGAGACTGAGATTTTTCCACGAAGCGCCGTTTTTTAGGAGCAACGTGCCGGCCCAGGCAAAAACAGCAAAGGCCAAAATGAGTAGGGCGTCATAGTTGACGGAAACATAATAAATGGAAAAGCGCGGTTGGAAAGAAATGAGAGTGGTCATAGCGAGGGCGGTCTTATCTACAAAGCCGCAATTTTTGATAATCAGATAGAAAAAAAATAGGGCCAAGGTGCCAAGCAGGATAGAAAAAATTCGCGCGGCGTAGAATCTAATTAAGATACTTTGGCCGGCCAAAGCTTTTTCAATGAAAGCCGCCAGTTTATGATAGAGCGAAGTGGTGCCGGCGATGTCCGGTGGATTGATTTGATTGACGGGAGCCCAAATACGCCCATTAATCTCATTTTCATTTTGGCCGATGAAACTGTCCGGGGCGAAATTCATCTTATCAAAAGCATTGTCCCGATTGGCGTCCAATCCCGCCGCCACAATAGTATTTTTTATCTCAGTGGAAAAATTATAAGTTTCCAGCAGATCTTTATTCTGTTCCGCCGTCGGTTTTTCCATTATCACGTGAGGATAGGCCAAATATTGAACAGTGTTATAGTGCCGTGCTTCATCTTGCCCGGTGAACATTGGAAAAATGTCAGCCAAAAAGACTTCTTTCAAAAAGAAGGCAGCCAAAATCAGCCCCAAAAGCAGGCTCGGATTCGTACGCAATTTTTGCATAAAAACGGTCTTTGACATAAATCTATTATACTAATAAAATTGAGGTATAACAAGTCCGAGCTTATTCAAAAAGTTGAACTTTAGACGACGTGTGTTTCAGTGCGAGTGAAAAGTTCAACTTTGGGACTGGGGGCGGTTAGCATTTAAAGCCAAGCTTTTCGATTACATAAAAAAGTCCACCGCTTAAAGCTCGGCTTTTTACCTAATTAACGAAGAAACTAATCAACTAAGAAACTAATATGAAAGTACTCATTACCGGCGGGGCGGGGTTTATCGGCAGCGCTTGCGCCAAAAAATTAATGGACCGGGGGGATCGAGTGGTTATCATTGATAATTTCAACGATTATTATGATTCGACCCTGAAAGAAGCACGCATCAAAAAGTTTTTGAAAGGTTACAAATTCAAACTCTACCGCGGAGACATTCGGGATGAGAAATTGATCGAGAAGATTTTCAAGCATGAAAAAATTGATAAAGTCATCCATCTGGCCGCCATGGCGGGCGTCCGCAATTCTTTGCTCAATCCCAAATTATATTTCGACGTGAATGTGATGGGCAGTCTTAATCTGCTCCAAGCGGCGGTGAAATATAAGATCAAAAATTTTGTGTTTGCGTCTTCTTCTTCGGTCTATGGCAATAATACTAAGACGCCTTTCTCCGAAACTGACCCCGTAGACACGCAAATTTCGCCCTACGCCGCGTCCAAGAAAGCTGATGAGCTCATCGCCCATGTCTATCATCACATCTACGGCCTGAATATCACCGCCCTGCGTTTCTTTACCGTTTATGGTCCTTGGGGCCGACCGGATATGGCCCTGTTCCTGTTTACTGATGCCATTGCGCATGACAAACCGATCAATGTTTTCAATCGTGGCAAAATGAGCCGCAACTTCTCGTACATTGATGATATAGTCTCAGGTACGCTCACGGTGCTCGATAAGTGCAAGGGTTATGGTGTGATGAACATCGGCGGCGACAAAGAAGAGACGCTCATGCGCTACATCGAAGTGCTGGAAGAGAATATGGGCAAAAAGGCCAAGAAGAAAATGCTCCCGATGCAACCGGGCGACGTGCCAACCACCGTGGCGGACATCAAGAAACTTCGCAAGCTTGGGTGGAAGCCAACTACCAGAATTGAAAAGGGAATTGGGAATTGGGTGGAGTGGTACAAGGAATACTATAAAATGTCAAAGTAGGAATTTCAAATGTCAAATGACAGTGCGACAGGCAGCTCTTGATTTATCTGCCTGTTTTTTATTCAAAATATTTCAGATAAAAAAAGAAAGGTATCCCGATTGTTCGGTGATACCTTTCGGCGTGTCTTCGCAAGTCATGTACAGACATGAAGGGGAGGGTGTTTTTTGGCTTCGGCTATGACTTCTGTATTTGCCGGATTATTTTCAAAAACGGCAATGGCGTGGCGAAGATGTTCGCCCAGCCTATCGAGACGCTTGATTTGCACTAGGGTGTCGAGTTGTATATTTTTATTATTGCTCTCAAGCCCCTTTGGGCCGATGATAAATGCTTTTGCTTCGGCGATTTTTTGCAGATTATCGCTGAAAGTTAATGCATTAATCGCCTCAGCTAATGTTTCAATCATTGGCACTTGAAACGAGTGTTTTTTTAGCACAGACATATCTAACGGCATGGCTATTTCCTCCTGGGTGGCTTTTTGTGCAAAATGCACCGTTCAATTTGACCTCATCCTAGCACAATATTTTGATTTTGTAAAGGATTATTACTTGAATTCTAAGAAGTTTTTAAAAAAAAGAACAGACTGGGTGCCTGTTCATATTTTGGATAATCCAACTCTCACCTTAAGCAAACTTCTTTTCCAGTTTTTCGACGCGATAGGTGAGTGTGTTATGTTCTATTTTGTCAACTTTCTTATTAATATCAGCTCCGATGTCTTCTCTTTCGGTTTTTGCTTCACGGAAACCTCTGTCCATCTTTTCATTCGTTTCCTCAATCTTCACAGCTACTTCCCTAAACCGCTTATCCATCTTTTCATTTATTTCGTTAAAACCCTTGGCTACCATTAGCGCCAAATCATCGAGGGTTATTTCTTTTTTTGTATTTTCACTGTTATTCATAACCCAATTATAAAACCACAGCGCTTGAATGTCAATTGAGTAGATGGTAGAATGGGAATGTAATAATGATGAATAAAAATTATGCCAAATAAAAAGCCAACGATTTTAGTCACCGGTGGGGCGGGCTATATCGGCAGCCACGCCGTGAAACTTTTTTTAGAAAGAGGATTTAAGGTAGTGGTTTTTGATAATCTTTTGCATGGCTATCGCGAAGTTTTGGAAATTTTGCAAAAACTTGGGCCGCTGGAATTTGTGAAAGGTGATTTGCGGAAAAAATCAGACATTGAAAAAGTTTTTGCCAAATATGAAATTGAGGCGGTCTTGCATTTTGCCGCCTTGTGTTCCGTTAATGAATCGATGGAACAACCGGAACTATATTTTGAAAATAATGTTTTGGGCAGTTTCAACCTTTTGGAAGCGATGCGAAAAGCCAATGTCAAAAAAATCATTTTTTCTTCCACCTGCGCCACTTACGGCGAAACCAAATATTTGCCGGTGGACGAATTGCATCCGCAAGATCCGGCCAATCCTTACGGCGAATCAAAAATGTTAGTGGAAAGGATGCTCAAATGGTATGGCGAACTGCATAATTTTAAATATGTCATCCTACGCTATTTTAATGTTTGCGGCGCGGCCAGCGACGGCACAATTGGCGACAGCAAAAAACCGTCTTTGCTGCTTATGCAAAATGCCGTGCGTGGCGCCATGAACATTGAACCGTTTTTCTACACTTGTCCCACCGTCAAAACGCCTGACAAGACGCCTATTCGTGATTACATCGACGTGGAAGATCTGGTCGAAGCACATTTTTTCGCTCTGGATTATTTGAAACATGGCGGTCAAAATCAGATTCTCAATTTGGGCAACGGCCGCGGATTTTCGGTGAAAGAGATCGTGAGCGAAGTGGAAAAAGTTTTTGGGATAAAAATGAAAAAACAAAAAGCTCCGGCCCGCAAAGGCGAATACGCCGAGATTTTCGCCAATCCGAAAAAAGCCCAAAGAGTTCTCCGATGGAAAGCTAAGAAAACTTTGCGCGATAGCATTGAGAGTCTTCGGAAGTGGTATGAGAGGAGACCGGAGGGATATAGGAAATGAAGCGGGCATAGATTAAATGGCTTGCGTTTCTTTTAGTTATGATATATAATAATACACATAAACGTACATAGTTAACAATAGGCTTATATATGCAATTTTACGACTTTGAAGAAAAAGTTAAAAATTATCCAGTTTTTACCGCTTCCGAGGTAAAAAGTATTTTTTTTGATCAAAAAAATATTATGGTTCAGATTTCATTTTGGTTGAAAAAAGGCTACTTAAATAAGATAAAAGATGGTTTGTATATTCTTGCCAAAGTAAAAAGTGAACTTGATCCAAAAGTTTTTGCAGAAAAAATTTACGAGCCATCATATTTGAGCTTGGAATTCGCATTGAATTATTATGGGATTATCCCTGATATCCCCGGAACTTATACCTCAGTGACTTCAAAAACTACGAAGTATTTCAAGAATCCCTTCGGAAATTTTACATATCAAAAAATTAAGCCTGAATTTTTCACCGGATATGAAGCTCGGATGGAAAAAAATGTTTCCTTTAATATTGCCACTCCTGAAAAAGCACTTATTGATTATATCTATCTGAATAAGAACAAAATTAAAGATGATATCGATTTTTGGAAAGAAATGAGAATTGATGAGGAGTTTAAATTTAAAAAGAAAAAATTGGACTTATACAAAAACCTGCTCAACAATAGAAAAGTCAACAAATTAATCGAAAGTGTTTTAAACTATCAAAAAAATGTTAGATAAGTTTTTCTTGGAAGATTACGTCAAAAGAAATAGTATTCCAAATATTCCGCGGCGCATTTTGACCGAATATTTGCAAACGGAAATTTTAGCCGTGGTTTTCAATTCTAAGTTTGGGCCGTACGTGTCATTTTTAGGCGGAACTTGCTTGCGTTTTATCCATAAAATCGAAAGATTTTCCGAAGATTTGGATTTCGATTTGATCCAAGACGGGCTGGATTACGAAGAATTAGCCGGATTTATCGGAAAGAAACTGAGAGAATTGGGATTTCCAACCGACACAACTGTTAAAAAAACGGAAAATATTATCATTATCAATGTAAAATTTTCGGAGGTTATGAGAGAAATGGCATTGACTGATTTTTCGAATCAAAAATTGAAAATTAAATTTGAAATTGACCCGACGCCATATAAGAGCATCCGTTATGAAGCAAGGCAAATTTTTGCGTACGGTAAGAGTTTTAATATCATCTCCAATACTCTGGAAACACTTTTCGCCCAGAAAATCTTGGCCATTATTTTTCGCCCCTACCAAAAGGGCCGCGACTTCTACGACTTGGTTTGGTTCCTGAGTCAGAAAAATATTGAGCCGAATTATGAAATTTTTAAAGAGAAAAAAATTGCCATCATCAATCGGCAAGAGCTGATTGATTTCCTGCAGGCGCAAGTCCGGAAAAGTGACTTGAAGCAAGCTGCCAAAGATGTGGAAAGATTTCTTTTCTATCCGCAGCAGGCCGAGTGGATCTTGAAATTACCGGAGTATTTGAAGAGTTTTGAAAACTAGGTAAGATATCAAATATACAGATAAAAGAATCTGAAAAAAGTCGGCCCCCGACAAAGGCGGATATTGGGAAATAGTCAAGAAATAAGCTATAATGCTTATATGTCAACGAATGAAATTATTAAAATTGATAAATTTAATTTAACTCAGGAATATGATGCTGAGATTTTGGCAGTGGACGATTATTATCACGATTCTTTTTCTACTCACAAGGAGATTGCCAAAAAATTACAGAGTAAAAATCCTTATACCGTAACCATTATTATTGATAATCTTAATTCTAAATTTTGGAATAATAAAAAATATGTAGAGAAAACTCAATTGCCAAAGCAAGCTCTCTATAGAGAACTTTTGTATGAGTATTTTTTTGTCGAATTTGATAATCGCGCCGGCAATGAATTATATGCAAAGTGGCTTGATAAATACAGACTTGTATGGAAGAAGGAAAAAATGAAAAAAGAAATTGATGATTATATTATCAAAAATGAATTAGAACCTCGGTATAAAGAAAAAATACTGAAAAAATATAAAAATCACGACAAGCTGTTTGCGCCACGGATAGAAGTTAAGCGGTATAGATATTATAATTTGCCCCAGTCGTTAAATCATGTGGATTGGAGAAATCCGTATGACAATATTTTTGTTTGGGAGGAAAATGGCAAGAAAGTTTTTCGAAAAGGTGGCAGCGGATCATCAGGAGGGCGAGAAATAAATTCCAAATTTATTCTTGGTTTTAGCGTGATTAATAACATAAAACCAATAAAATCATATTTGTTTTTGTATGGAAGTGACAACGTGCTTTATTTTATCAAAGAATTTTCTTCACTGACTGTTCCTAGGTATGATATCGGCTCTAATTATCATTTGAAGTACGAGGAAATTGAAGAAATCATCTCAAGGACTGCTTTGATTGAGTGGAAGGATTTCAATAAATTGACGAATGTGAATGTGGCACTAAATAAATTAAATGTCAAAATTTAATTATGGCGAATCTGCCATAGTTAAAAAACAATATCAAATATGCAATTAAAAGAATCTGAAAAAATCGAATTAAAATCTTCGTTCTCCGAATGGAAAGAGGCGATAATTTCTCTTTGCGCTTTTGCCAACAAAAAAGGCGGCAAGGTTATTGTTGGGATGGATGATGGCGGGGTTGCAACTGGGCTGCAAGTTGGAAAAAGTACGATAGAAGACTTTGCAAATAAAATAAAAAACAATACTGATCCAATATTATATCCTTCCATAAACGTGAAAACCTTCGGCCTTGGCGAAATTGTGGAAATTGAAGTTTCAGAATCAGATAATAAGCCGGTCTTTGCCTTTGAAAGGGCGTATATTAGAGTTGGAAAAACTAATCAAAAAATGTCTCAAACTGAAGTGCGAGAGCTTATAAAGAGATATGCCTTGTCTGATTTTGATAAAATGTATCTAGAAAAAGAAATTAAAAAAATAGAATTTGACGCTGATCTTATTAAAAAAATAAACAATAAATACTATAAATTTAGAATTAGCTCCGAAATCGATTTTTTAAAAAAGCTTGGGTTGATATCTAAAAATAAAATTACAAACGCCGGATATCTTTGCTTTGTGAAAAACAATACTGATATCTACCAGGCTATCGTAAAAGCAGCCAGATTTAAAGGTCAAAGTGTGGTTAAATTTTTGGATGAAAAAGAATTCGACGGAAGTATTATTCATTGCGTAGATCAAGCAATGAATTTTATCAAGAGGCATATCAACACGGAATTTGTTATTACAGGAAAGCCGGAGCGGGATGAAATTTGGGACTATCCTCTCTTGGCACTGCGAGAGGCGGTCATTAACGCATTGATTCACCGAGATTATAATGATTCGGGAAATATTCAAATCAGGATATTCGATAACTCTCTAGAGATTTGGAGTCCGGGGGTTTTGCCGAAAGAGATTGATATAAAAAGTATTTTTTCAGAAAACCGTTCTATTCCGAGAAATAAAAAACTGGTGGAAATTTTCCATCAAGTTAACTTGGTGGAAAGCTGGGGAACTGGTTTTCAGCGAATAGTTGAGGAATGCAAAAAAAATGGCAATAAGTTACCTGAATTTTCTGAAAAAGCAGGCGCTTTTGTGATTTCTTTTAAGAAAAGGGAACAAGAAAAGGTGGGTGAAAAGGTGGGTGAAAAGGTGGGTGAAAAGGTGGGTGAAAAGGTGGGTGAAAAGGTGGGTGAAAAGGTGGGTGAAAAGGTGACAGAGAATCAAAATAAAATCATTTCTTTAATAAGGGGGGATGAAAAAATATCAATTGTTGAAATTGCTCATCAGATAGATATGGCTGAGAAAAATGTTGAAAACAATCTGCGAAAATTGAAAGAAAAAAGATTGATTGAACGAGTTGGTCCAGATAAAGGCGGGTATTGGAAAATAATTCAGAAATAAGCGGGGATAGTTTCAACGGATCGAAGAAGCGAAAAAAATATCCAATGGAAATCCAAAAAGCATTGAAAGTCTCCGAAAGTGGTATGAGAGAAGGCCGGGAGGGGTATTTGGTGAGAAAGTGATATTTATATTGTTAAGTTATAAACAATGAATACAAAAAAATGAAAGAGGTTACTGTTTTAAAACCAAAAAATAGCTTTTTACAAGGACAATTAGTTTCTCTATATTTGGCGCTGAAGGATCAGGGAGAAAGCAAAAAACTTAATTTCAACTTGTCAAAAATTGATTGGGCTTATCCGTTTTTGATATTACCATTAAGCGCGTATATAAATTCTACAAAAAGTTCTTATACCGCGGCTGGATCGGTCAAGTCATATTTGGATGCGGTAAAATTCCCCGAAGGCATTGATTCTGTACTTTCCTTTCAAAAAGAAATTCAATTAAAAAAGAATTATATCCCAATCAGTATTCTCAGAAAAGAGAAAAATCCAGATAGAGAGCGGTTAGAATCTCTTTTTGCAAATTTAATTTTAAAAGTAGTGGGTTCTGTTCCTGGGACGCGCAGTGCTATCCTTTACCCAATCAGTGAATTGGTCACTAATATATTTGAACACAGTTTGCAAGACAAGGGATATTTATTCGGACAATTTTATCCTAGTAAAGATTATCTCGATATTTGTATCGTGGATTGTGGAAGGGGACTTGCTGAAACCTACAAAGAAGAGGGTGGTTTAATGCTTACGGATAGTGAAGCAATCTTGCGATCTATGAAGGGGAATTCTACTAAGGCAAGTAAAGAAAGGGGATATGGCGTGAGAACCTCTAGAAATGTGGTCTGCAATGCTATGAATGGTGAATTTATCTTTTTATCCGGCTCTGCCGCTCTTGTTTCTTCCGGGAAAAGCGAGAAATTATTCACACTTCCAGATTTTTATTGGCAAGGTGTCATCATCGCCTACAGGATACCAAAACCAACAGGGCCTGTGGATATCTATAAAAATGGATATTTGGAATAAATTGACTTCTCAGTTATAATATAGTATAGTGATATGTTAGAAAAATATATGGAAAACATCAAAAAAGCCACAATAAATTTATATAAAGAAATCGCTCCGATTATTGGATCAAGGGATTTGGTCTATTCTTTGGAGAAGATTATTTCAACTGCCAAAACTAATCTGGTTGATTTGGATTTTAAAAAAGTAGAATTCGTTTCTCGTTCGGCTGCTCACGCACTTCTAGTTATGAAGGAAGATTTTCTAAGGAAAGCGAGAAATAAAAAAGAAATATCCTTTATCAATACTAATGATGATATAGAAAAAATGCTTAGAATAGTCGCTGCCAACCGGGCTCTTCCGAAAAAAGAAGATGTGAGGATTAAGCCGGAAATGGTTGATATAAATTCCCTGATAGCCTGCAAAAATTGTTAATCTTATCCTTCGCTCATAACAAAGATTAGGCGACTCCTTCGGGAGTTGCTTTTTTGCTTGGAGGTAATCGCAGAGAGTGGTAGGAGATAAGTATTTGAACATAGGATTGAAAAATGGTAGAATGACGGGGTGGTTGATAGTTGCAAAGAATGGCTAAAAGCGCGAAAAACGAAAAAATCCTCCCATAGAAATCCAAAAAAACTTTGCGGGACAGCATTGAAAGCCTCCGGAAGTGGTATAATGGGAAGCCGGAGGGGTATAAACGATAAGAAAGTGACATTATAAATGATCAAAAGAACCCAAGAAAAAATTTATCAAATTTCCAAAAAATGGGGCAATAAGATTGGTCTAGATTTGCCGTATTTCGTCAAAAATGGCTTCTGGGTGGTGTTTCGTCAGGGAATTGGAACAGTGGGTGGCCTGGCTCTTTCAGTGTCGTTTGCGCGGCTTGCGACGCAGGAAGTTTTTGGGCAATATCAATTTATCCTGTCCATTCTTTCGATTGTTTCAATCCTTTCTATCCCAGGCCTGAATACGTCCATCATTCAGTCAGCGGCTAAGGGATACGACGGTGATTATAAGAAAGTGGTCAGGGCTAGTTTTTTATGGAGTCTTCTGGGGGTGCCAATACTCTTAATCGTTGGAATGTATTATTATGCATTCCAGAATCATTCGCTGGGCATTGCGTTTATGCTATCCTCAATTTTCTTTCCTTTTTTCTATGCGCCTAATACTTGGGATAGCTTTTTACAAGGCAAGAGTAGATTTGATATTTCTGCAAAATACAGCTCAATCCAATCACTGATAAACACCATAGCTACAATAGGGGTTATATTTTTTTACAGGGATAATTTAGTTGCAATTGTTGCCATATACTTAATATCATTTTCTTTTTTTAATGGGTATTATTACTACAAGAGTTTACAATATGTTGAAAATGAAAAAAGCGATAAGGATACGATAAAATACGGATGGTTTTTGACAAAACTAAGTGTGCTAGGTTTCATTTCGGGGAATATAGATAAAATTTTAATCGGAATTTTATTATCCCCAACATCTCTAGCGATATATAGTATTGGTATTCTTATGACAAAGCAATTGCAGGATAATACAAAATCAATCTTATCTATATTCGCTCCAAAACAGGTTAAATATAACTCTTTGCCACTAAAACATTATTTATATTTATTTCTTTTAGGAGCTACTATCGCTATTATTGGTCTGGTTGCAATCAAGTTTATATTACCCCTATTATTTTCAGAAAAATATATCTCTGCAATATATATATCGCAAATATCAATCGCATTTTATCCATTTTTTATTCTTGCATTGATTTTCAAAAATCAAATTTTGTTTTCGAATAAAAAAGATATTCTTTTCAGGGAATCAATAATTAGCCCTATTGTAAAGATAATATTGACGATTATATTGTTGCCCTTATTTGGAATTAATGGGCTGGCTTTTTTATTTGGATTTCAATACTTTATTATTTTTGTCGTACTTTATTCGTTGGACAGGGGATCATTTTGCTATCCATCAAATAAAGATCTCAAGGCCATCCATTAAATGGGCTACTCTATTTATTGTCTCTTGTGAAATTTTAGGAAATAAATTGTAAGGGGACTTATTCCTGGATGTTGTTATTTTTTATTATAATAATCTCCTGTGCATTATAAATAAAATTTTTAAATATAAGCCAGTTGCATAATAATCCAGCAAGATTATTAGAAGACTCATTTTTTGGTTTATAAACTCTAAGCCAAGTTATATTATTTTTTCTTACTAAAATTTTATTTAGTTCTTTCTCTGTGACGTAGTTAATAGTTTTAAGGAATTTATATGATTTTCTAAGAATAATTAAATATAGATAGCCAAAAATTTTAGGAAGAAATGTTGGAAGAAATATTTTATAATGCCCATCGTAGGGAAAAGAATAATTTGGAGTATTGATATATATTTTTCCTCCTGGTTTAATTAGTCGCACCATTTCATCGATACATTTTTCAATATTTTGAACATGTTCAAGTACTGTATAGCAATGAATAAAGTCAAATTTTTCACTCTCGAAGCTTAATTTTTCTCCGTACTCCATTTTAAAATTATTTTTGTCTATTCCCGCTTCTTCACATTTATTCTGAATAATTTCAAACCCGCACTCATCAGGTTCTATGCCATATACATCACAATTGAAATTTTTATTTAAAGCAATGGCTAGACCTCCAGTACCAGCTCCAAATATAAAATGCTTCTGCCCATTAAAATTCAATCCTAATATGTGCTGAAGATTATTCATTTTCATCAATTCAACAGCTTCTTCATTGGCTATCTTGTTTTTCACTCTGGAGTCATAGTCCGCTAGGCAGCACTCATCTTTATAGTACTTGGTGTAGTGTTTTTTTATTTTTTCCGTTAACTCTTTTGAATACATTTATTTTTTGGTTAAATATTTATGAATAAACATAAATTTGATATAGCGCAGCACTTTAGATGGGAGGCTTATTTTGTTTGGTGAGTATTTTTTTTCAATTTCAAATGATACAAAATTAGCCTTTCTTCTGGATAATATCTGCTCACTTGTTTGATCCATTGTTTCTTTTAATAAAGTTTTATTGTTGAATTTGTGCATATAGTATTTTAGCCAATTGGAATAATCAAAATGTGGTATTGCGGTAACCTCTTTGTCTGCAAGTTTAGTTGTTTGCAGCTGGGTAAATTCATAAAGATCCTCTGCATCTTTTTTTGTGTATTCGCCAAAAACATCAACAATAGATTCATTATTGAATTTTTTAAAATTACCATTTCCTATTCTTATTTCCTTTTGTGTTAGCGTATTTATTATGGCGTCTGGTCCATAAATATATGGGTTGTTTTTTATGGAAGTGTTTATTATCCAGGGGACCTTAACATCTGAGTTGAAAAGCATTTCTCCACACTGGTATTTTTTGTGCAACCAAGAATAATGTTCTCCCTTATTTATCATTTTTGTTATTTTCTCCAATATGTTTTTCCATGATAGTGATGGAATGAATTGATTGATATGTATTTGAACGACTGCGTCAACACCTTCTTTTTTTAGAATGTCCAGCCCCAGATTTATATTGAGGAGTAATTTTGTATAGGAAAAAATTTCAGTATCATTTTCTTTATCAAACCATGTTTTGTCATTTGATATGTATATTATTTTTTTATTGTCTTGGAATAATTTGGCATCATTATTCGGTGATGAAGAAATTATGACAAGCTTGTCGGCAAAATTTTCTAAGTTTTTTATAACTAGATCAGAATTATATTGGTAGCCATATTTATTTAGGTCTCCGATAGGTAGAATTATCCCAATTTTCATTGCTTTTATGTTATTTATATTAAATTATCCCAATCATCTTTTGTTAATTTTCTCACTACCTTAGCGGGAACGCCATAGGCTAACGAATTGTCCGGAATATCATTGACAACAACCGATCCGGCTCCTAAGAAAACATTATTGCCAATTCGTACGCCATGAATTATTTTAGTTCCAATGCCTATCCAACTATTATTTCCAATGGTTACATTACCACCTATATTTACCCCCGGGGCTATGGTTGCAAATTCTCCTATTTTTACATCGTGACTTATGGTGCACCCTATATTTATTATTGAATGGCTATTTATTTCAATGTTGCACGTCAATATGCTTCCAGCGCATATAATAACCCCTTCGTGAATTTTTGCATCATTTCCAATTAAAACTGAGGGATGGATTAGTGTATCAAATTTAGCGCCATTCTCTTTTATTTTTTTTATTATAATTTTTCTTTTTGGTGATCCTATTGCTCCTATGAAGATATTGTCATTGATTAGCGCATCTTTTTTCGATGTGTTGAGTATTGGAATTTCCTTGATGTATTGGTTCTCTCGCGTTGAATTTTCCTCCAAAAATCCACTGACTGCAGAGGCTTTATTTAAATCTCGATAAATTTCCAGCACTTCCCTTGCCATGCTTCCAGCGCCCAAAATGTATATATTTTTAAAACTATTTTTCATTTTTTATTATAGTTATTATTTTACATATTTTTTCGACGTCGCTTGTTTTTAAGTCACCATGTATGGGCAGGCACAGTACTGAATCTGCTATTTTATTTGCAATAGGCAGGTCAGCAGGCTTATTATTTTTTGCGTAACATGAAAAGTTACTACACAGTGGATAGAAATATTTTCTAGAGAAAATATTATATTTTTTTAATTTCAAATAAAGATCATCTCTTGATATGCCAAACTCCTCTTTGTTTATTAAAATTGGAAAATACGAATAGTTGTGTTTTACATTTTTAATATCCTGCATAACCTTTATTCCCTTTGTTTTCTCTGATATTTTTCTGTACAGACGAGCTATTTTTTGCCTTTTCTCTATTTCCTTCGGGAATATTTTTAAATTTAATATACCAAATGCTGCCTGTAATTCGTTTAGTTTTGCATTAGTGCCTATCATGGCAATTTCGTTCTCATTTTTTATGCCGAAATTTTTTAAAAGTTGTATCTTTTCATTTAGTTGGGAATCATTGTACATCAAGCATCCTCCTTCAATAGAATTGAAGGCTTTAGTTGCGTGAAAGCTAAACATGCTTATATCACCAAAACTACCAATTGATTTTTCATTGATTTTCACCCCAAAAGCGTGAGCAGCATCAAAAATTAATTTTAACTTATATTTTTTACATATTTTGTCTAGTTTTTCTATATCGCACGGATTTCCAAAAACATGAACTGCTAAAATGGCAGATGTTTTTGGCGTTATGAGCGCTTCAATTTTTTCAACGTCGATGTTTAATGTTTTTTCATCTATATCACAAAATACAGGTCTGATATTATTCAAAGATAAAACATGCGGAGTTGCTGCAAACGTGAATGGGGTTGTTATAACTTCGCCTTTAATGTCTAGCGCCTTTATTGCTATATCTAGTGCAAGTGTTCCGTTGCAGAATAAATTAATATTTTTGGCGTTTAAAAATTTCAATAAACATTTCTTAAATTCTGCATGCTGATTTCCGGAGTTTGTTAGCCACTTTGCATCAAAAATATCACTAATTTTTTTATAAAAATCATTAATGTTTGGCATCAATGGCCTAGTTACATAGATTGGATTAGGGAATGGTTTTATGGAGGCTTGTTTTTTAATTATTTTTTTCATTTTACGTATAGTTTAAGTATTTAGAATCAATGATTTAGCTATTCTTTGCTATCATAAAATATCCGGTCGTAAATAATTTTAGTGATTTATTTTTCTTAATTATATTTAGCTTATCTAATTTTGCCATAATCGAAAGTACTGGATAGAATGGATAGCCTAAATACTTGCCATATTTAAAGGATTTATTTCCTAACTTTATTAATTCAGCCAATACTGTGAAAAAATATCCCATTTCATGGATTATTTCTATTTCGAAACCAGCTTTGACTAGTTGTTTTTTCCACATAGACTTTGTCCATCTTTGCAAATCGCACGGATCGTCGGCTATCGGATGCAAAAAGGGGATGGAGAGGATTATTTTTCCATTCTTTTTTAAAACTCTATGACACTCTGCTAGCGCATCACCAATTCTTTCTACATATTCAAAAACCTCCATAGCTGATATCACATCAATACTGTTATTTTCTATCATATTCATTTTTGTTATATCTAAAACGATGTCGGGTTTGTTGTCGGGCGAAATATCAGCAAAAATCCATTTGGTCACTGCATTTTTTGGTTTTTCAAATTTTCCACGATCCCTGCCTCCTATATCCAAAACGACACCTTTATAAGTGGATTTGTATGTCTCTTGATATTCATCTAGTAGCTTTCTTCTGAAGCTTGCCCAGTAGTAATATTGTATGTCCTTAATAATTTTCATCCAGTTTATTGATTATTGTCTTTTTGAATTAATATAGCTATTTTTTCCTTGAGCCACTTTGGTCCATATACTTTTAGCTCCATATCATGGAGATTGAAAAAATCCTTTTTATCATCAATAAAATCAATAGTTTCCATTTTTTCATTTGAGTCCAACATATAATTTTTTGACATAACTTTCTTGATGTTTGTTTCTTTGAGGGCTTCATAAGTTTTTTTGCTCCAAACATTTCCAGGTGGAACAAACACTTCAATCGGCTTTTCGAAATATTTCTCTAAAATCTCTTGTGATTTCATAATATGCTCATTATGAATTTTTTCGTCAAGGTATGGCCAGAATTCACGATGGAATTGTCTATTTGATTTCCAAAAATTTGGCAGATGTTTACCGACGACACAGTGAGTTAGACCATGATTAGCAATAATTATTTCATCATTCTTAAAAGCCCTTTTTAAGATGTCAGCTTCTTCTGGAAATTTTTCAGGGAAGGGGATTAGATTATTTTTTTCATCAACCCAGCAGGCGGTTATGGCGATAATGGGTTTCATATTGCTCTCTTTGAATATTTTTAATAAAACTTCCCATTCTCCCTTTGTGAGTTCACCATAAGGTGCCCACTCTTTAAATGGCCATATTCTTTTAAAAAACCAAAAATTAGCTAATGGAAAGTAAAATACAGGAAAATCTTTCCATTTAAAGAGTTTTTTTCCGTGCTGATTGAATTTTTTTGTTGATGCGCCTATGTCATCAATTCGAATGATCATCTGATTATTTTGAATAGGAGTAATATTAGACAAGTTTTTACATATAAATAGCATAGCTTGAATTTTTTAATTACGCCACCTCTACCCTGGACGCGCACTTCCTTGATTGAATTCAAATATTGATCAGCTGAATTTTCTATCGAATTTACTTCAATATTATTCTTATAATGTAAATAATTATTTTTTACCAATTCAATTTTTTCAAGCATCTCATGGTTAGTGCTGAATAATTCTCCGCCCTTTTTAATGATTTCTGCATTTCCACCACTTGCCAATGCCACCAGTGGCAAGCCGCAAGAAAGTGCTTCAACTATGGTATTTGAGCAGGCATCATCTTCCACTGCTGATATAAAAATATCATTTTTTCTCATTTCATCAGCAAGTTTGTTGCTTGGTAATGGATCGATTATCTTTATGTTTTTGAATTTAATTTTCGAATTTCCTACAAAAGTCATATCATATTTAGAGAAATCTAAATTATTATCCAAAAACTCATAATATTTAGCGCCTTTTTTAATGTTGGAAGACCAGCTGGCTGTGATTAATTTAATTTTTCCTTCCATGTGAGTATTATCTTTTGGATAAAAAATATTTCTATCCGAAGAGTTTCCTATAATCGAACACTTTTTGCTTTTATTTAAATCAAACTTAGAAATTGCTTTTCGGTATGACCAGTCTGATTGAAAAACTATTAAATCTGAAATCGAATTTGAAATTTCAATAATCAATGAGTCAATAATTTTCCATTTTGGATTTCTGTGTAAATAAAAATACGGACCAAGTCTGTGTACTAAAACTTTCTTGGGAAATAGGATTTTCATTAAGATTGCCTTTGTGATATTGTGGTAGCTATTGAATATTATCACATCTGCTCTATTGGCATTTTCTTCGTATATGCCTCTATTGGATAATTCTTTTTTGAGCAATTTTAAATATTGGTTTGCTCCTCCCCAAGCTCCCTCTTTGAGTTCTAACAAAATATTAATTTTCATCTCACTGTTCATATTTTTTAAAAATAACAAAAAAGGTCGCACCTTTTTGGGGAAAAGTATTGCTTAATAATTCAGAATATTTTTTCATAAAAAATCCATTTGTGTTTAATCTCGGTAGGTGATTGTAAGTTTCAATTTTTTCAATTTTAAAATTGCTCAAATGGTTTGCTAATATAGATGAGATATCAATACCTTTTTTATCTTTACGTATCTTGCCAGCCGTGGGGGATTGGACATCAATCAGCTCCATAATCCTGCCATATGAAAGTGGTTTTTGAATGAGGCGCTCATTTATCAACTGTTCATTTATTCTTGATATAATTTTTTGGTTATCAGATTTATCTCTGTGAACCTTGTGAAAAATATGACTAGCTATCTCAAATAACCCAATTTTTTTTGTTATAGCTAGAATTATTTGAGCAGGATTCATCATAAAGAAAAAAAATCTATAATTATACCAAAGGAACTTATCCCTATAGAATAGGGAATTTGGTTCGTGTCCAATGATAAGAAGACCGTTTACTTTCAAAATCCTGCTTATTTCTTTGAAGAATGTATTGAAATCTGGAATATGATGAAGAACTGAGTTGATCGTTATAACATTTACAGATCCATCTTGTAAATTTAATGAAAAACCATCCGATTTTACAAAGCTGAAGTTACAGTTGAAGTTATGTTCCGCAATTTTTTTCTTGCAAACACTTAACATTTTTTCGGATATGTCAGAACAGATGAAAGTATCTCGCTCGCTCATCTTTCCGCATATTTGCATAGGCACAAACCCCGTTCCAGATCCGATGTCTAGGATTGTGACTGGATTCCTGTTATTTTCCAAGAGAAAGGCGCTTGCATTTTTCCATCGCCCTACTTCTCCCACAAAAATATCTTTATGCTTCTTGTCATAATCTGTCTGCTCCAAATCATGGAACAATTCATTTATGCGTAAAACTAATTTGTTTTCATTCATGTTTTTAAATGCTTTTATGATGATAATATTTTTTCATACAATTCGGTATAATAGCGTTTCGCGATAATTTTCCAGTCATATTGCTTAATATCGCCAAAGGCATTTTCAATAACTTTTTGATTATTGTTATTTTCAATAATATCTATTATTTTATTTTCAATATCATCATTTCCCACCACATATCCGTTAAAGCCATTAATTACCACATCAGGAACCATGCCGACAGGCGTTGATATCACGGGAATTCCGCAAGCCATTGATTCTAAGAGTGCTTTTGGTCCACCCTCTTCCCTGGAGCATATTAAATAATAATCTAAAATTTGATAAAAATGAACAATATCAGTGTATTTTTTAAAAAATATATGATTAAATGCGATGTTAGCTTTATCTAGTCTATTGATAACATATCCTCTCGCTGGTCCAGTTAACAGAATATGTAGTGGAAATTTGGTTGCAATTTTTTCTATTACATCACAAAAGATATCTGGTCCCTTTATCAACTTCGGCACATTCCCATCGCTCCATCCCACACCATCTTTTTGAAATGACCCAATTAATATTTTATTTTCCGGTATATTATGTTCTTTTCTTACTTTCTTCCTAGCATCATTATCAATAGCGGGCTTAAAAAGATCCAAATCTACGCCCAGTGGTACAACTGTTATTTTTTCTTCGCTCAATCCAAAGTTAATTAACTTGGCTTTTGTTGTTGTGCAAGAAGTGTGGGCGATATCAATCTTTTTATTTAACTCAGGAATAAATTTAACCCTGGGGTCATTAGGACTAACATGAAACCATGTCAATACGATCTTATTTGATTTATGTATATTCTTGATGCCATTTTCAGATATGAATGTGTTTACCGATCCAAAATGAATAATTTTTTTTCTTAGGCCTATGCTAGTCGTAGAAATTCTTGACTTAATCGGGGTCGATTCATTGATATTTTTAGTTATATATTTTCCATCCCATCTGATTGACCAATCAGCAGATTCAACTATGTATATAAGCTGGTATTTTTTACTAAAAAAAACATTTAAGATGATATCTAGGAGATAAATAAATTTAGTTTTCATAATTTTTTATAACAGCACATGGTTTACTAAGTTTAAAGAAAGAATACCATCCATTCTTGATTATTTCACTGTATTTTCTTCAAATACTTCTTTATAATACTTGGTAAAATAGCCTCGGTCAAGAAACTGATTGAAGAATTTAGTCGTTCTTTTTAAAAATTAGTAATATAGCATGTCCTGCAAAAAATGAGGAAATCATAGAAATTGCGTACGAAATTATTCTGCAGATAATATTTTTGCTGCCATATACTTTTTGAAGCAGGGGCTTTAGGAAGGAAATTTCATCCTTGAGTCCCTTTGTTCCATCGAATGGTTTTCTGAATACTAATGAAAACCCTCTTTTTTCCATGGCTTGCTGTACGGATTTGCTGTCTAGCGCAAATTGGTAAAAAAGTTCTTGATTGAATGTTTCTTCATTGAATTTTGGGTAGCAACTGAAAAAGGCTTTTAATTTTCTCAGGGGCGATAGATTTGGGAAGGTGACAAAAAATAAACCGTCCTTTTTTATGATTCTGGACGCTTCATCTATTATTTTATCATACCCTTCAAAAAAATGTTCTATTACACCTAGAGACCAATACCCGTCAAAAAAATCATCCGGATAAGAAATATTCCGGACGTCCCCATATGAAATTTTAAGATCTGGAAGACTTCCATTTATTTTTTTAATTGTTTCCTCAGCATAATCTATTCCGTACGCGTCGTACCCTTGGTGATAAAGAGAATAAACAAAATTTCCCTTCCCGCAGCCACCCTCGAGTATTTTTTTAGATCTATTTGGTGGGATGTATTTTTTTGTATATTTCGAAACGAATCGATCATTCTTTCCTGATAATATCGAATTTTTGAAATCAGCAACGTTCCAATGAACATCCCAAAACTCAGCAGAGGCTTTGACATTTTCAAAAACTAGACGGTTATTTTTTTTATCAAAATATTTCATAAATATTTTTTGTATGAATTTATTTCATTATTAATAATTTGGTCAATGGCGTAATTATTTTCTATATATTTCCTAGCCGCTATCCCAATGGATTTTCTTAATGCAATATTATTAACAACCTCTAATATCGCATTTATTATTGAAGGCGTATCTATTTTGCATAAGTAGCCATTTTTTTTGTGGTTGATTATGGTATTTATGCCACTCACGTCTGTTGCAATAACAGGGAGTCCGCAACTCATTGCTTCTAATATGGTTTTGGGATTGCCTTCATATAATGATGGCTGTATATAGATGTCAGCGTCATTATATATCTTAGGAAGTTCGGAGTTCGGAACGCTTTCGATTATTTCCAGATCTAGCGAGAATTTACCTTTAAGTGCTAAAATGTCGTTTTTCAATTCTCCTTTACCGATAATCGTTAATTTTGTATTCTTTAAATCCTTGATGGCCGCGATGAGGTTGAGGAGATTTTTTTCTGGGTGAAGTCGGCCGACAAAAAGAAGTTTTGTTTTTGTTGACGCATCTTTCTTTTCAAGCGGCTTAAATATTTCTGTGTCTATGCCATTTGGAATAACGTGTATATTAGTAATATTGTATTTCTTAGCAACATAATCTTTTTGATGAATGCTGGTGACGATTGAGAAATTAGCGGACTTGTAGGCTAATAATTCTATAAAAGCTATGAGTTTTTTTCTGAAGAAATTCTTTCCTACAACGGAGAGGCTTTCAGTGTAGCCGGTTCGGAGGGCAAATTTTTTTCGGAAAAATAATTTTGCTAAAACAGCTGTCCAACTCCCGAGCATCTGATTTGTTTTCAGCCAAGTCGATTCAGTGATCTCTTTTCTGTATAGGATAGGGATCAATAGGGAATAGAGAAAATTATTGGTAGCTATTTTTTTTGGCAGAATGATTATGTTTTCAGGTAGTTTGCTTGCATATCTCAAATCATTCATTCCATAGGTTATGAAATATATTTTGTCAAAATAGTTTAGAAATTTTTTGTAAATGTTTATCTCACGGTCAAGACTCCCGTTTTTTGACCAGTCTTCAAGAGATGTCCCATATGTGAAAAACAAGGTTAAAATTTTCATTGGATTATATTATTGATAATGAAAACCTTCATCTTGTATGGTACGAGAAAAATAAGAAGGGCCCTTAACAAATATAGCAGATAAAATGGATTGTAATTATAGTACCTTATGGCATACCAACGAGCCTTTATGGCAAACCATTCTTGGCTCTTTGCTTTTTTCGAAGAGATGCTTTTGGCGGAAAATCTGTATTTTAAAACTTGATCTTGAAGATATCCCAGTTTATATTTTTTACTAGCAACCCTCAGGAGAAATTCATAGTCTTGTGATCGTGTGAATTTTTTATTGTACATTTCTAGAAAAATTTTGCGTGTACCAAAAAAAGTACTATGCGTGAAAAAATTGCCGTACATTAATTTTCTTTGAAATGATTTTGGGGCGGTAACATTTTTTCCCCCAATCATATTATCATTTATATCAATGAAGAAACAATTCGAACCTATTAAATCAAGGTTGTATTTTTTTAGGTAGGATAGCTGTTTCGCAAATCTATCCGGTAGTGAAATATCATCGCTGTCCATTCTGGCGATGTACACACCCTTTGTTAGCAGGATTGCCTTATTTAGCGAGTGAGTGATACCTTCGTTTTTATTATTCCTAATGATTTTGACCCTGGAATCATTTTTTTTATATACGTCCAATATTTCAAGACAATCGATTTCAGTTGAACCATCATCAACAATCAATAATTCTAAATCACTTTCTTGCTGGTTTAAAATACTATCAATGGCGGCTTTCAATAAGCGTTTTTCTTGATTGAAAACGGTCATGATGACGGAGGTGGTGGGATTGTTATTGGCCTTTGTCGTCATAAATATTTAGAATTTTTGTATATAGAGATGTTATTAAATGTTTTTTCGAGAATGAAGTTTGGGATGTTTTGCTCCTGAGTTTTGTTTGTAGGTTTAGTCCTTGATGCCCCAAGTAATTTAGAGAAAAAATTGAAAAAGTTACTCAAATCTTGTGATTCATAAATTTCTGGATTTGTATTTTTAAGTTGAACATAATAAGTTGCGTCTGGGATGGTGTTGGCGTAACCTCTAGATAATAATTGTGTGTTTAGACTGTATGAACTCAGCAATTTTTCGCTATATGATATTTCGCTTGTTTTGTCAGTGTGATTAAATAAATATGTGGTAAAGGTTTCATTTAAGGCGATATCGTTTCTTGCATTAGTATTTCTGTTGATTGCAATGGAATAGAATATGTTCAGAGTTGCGAAGAGGAAAATTCCAATTGATACGAGGACGAACATCAACGCCCTTAATCTTCTATTTTTTATTTTATCATCAATAAATATGAATAAATAATACGTTCCGAATGCATAAAAGATAAAAGTTATAGGCCAAAGCAATACTAGCGAACGATAGCCAAATTCATTTAGCGAAGACAAAAATACGAAAAGTAAAGTTGAAAAGTATAGAGAAAGAAGCTTTACGTTTTTATGGTAAATTATCAATGATAAAAACAATATGAAAAGTATCATTCCGATCCAATGTGGGAAAAGCCACTTGATATAGCTAGTGATGATGCCATCCATGCCAGGGAAAATTTGCGCGGAGAGAGTTGGTTGAGATATTTTTTTTTGATTGGCTCCTGTTGCTTCTTTTTGTATGGTGGTAGTTGTTGTGGAAAGTGTTTGCTCAATGCTGAGTGGATTTCTAATGATGGCATGGCTTTCGTATATCGAAAAAGGAATATAAGTCAATAAAGAAACAAAAATTATAAAAAAAACATTTTTTAATATAGCTGTGTTTATATTTTTTTCGCATATGCTATAAAATATAAAAAACAATGGGAATATTGCTATGGTATATATTGAAATAGGGTGCATAAAGATGTAGATGGGCACAAGAATAAAGAGATATATATATCTATAATAATTCTTGCTAAAAATAAGAGAGAATATTAGGAAAAAAAGAGCTGTAGCAAAAAAACTTGGAACAACCCAATAAAAACCATGATAGGACCCACTCCCATGAAAAAGCGCGAGAAAAAAAATGGATAGGGCGATAAGGGATTTATTTTTTGTGAATTTTGTTAACAGAAAAATCAAGATAGGGAGAAGCAATATAGTCCCCATATAAAAACTAATGTGGAACATCTGGATCGGATTTAAATGTGCGATTTTTGCAATTCCTCCAAAAATAATGCGATATGAAAGATAGGTAAAACCCTCATATGAATTAAAATTAATATAGGGATAGTTGCAAAGGAAGGTGGGGCATTGCACTACGGAATTTATATATCCAGTGTATATGTAAGAATCATCTGGTTCTGGAGGGGCAATGCGGCCTTGCCAAAGTATCCCTATTAGAAAAAATTTCCATACGATAAAAAATACAGAGGCAAGGATTACCCATTTATTTTCTGATAAAAATCTTCTTATTTTGTCTGTTGTTATTTGCATTGTTTTTGGTCGTAGAAGTCGCTGCTAAGCGCCTTGAAATAATATGCGGTCAAATTTTTTCTGAAAAATAATGACAGTAGAATAGATTCTAAAAAAGAAAATATTTTTGCGAATTTGCCTACAGTTTTTCCATGATATTTTTCAATAATATACAACTTATGCTTCCAATACCAAAAAAAACTATTATCCTTTTCTTCAATTTTGCACCCGCCGTGACTTGGGGGATTATGAATATAACTATAATTACTAATATAGTATAATTTATTGCCTACTCGTGTAAGGCCATAAGAAAAGCATGTGTCTTCTGCCACAAAATTCCCCTCATTGAGATTCATATCGAAACGTTGGCTTTTGTTTTTCGAGAAATTGTAAATTAGACAGCCTCCGTTGATATGGTCAACGCGTTGTATTTTTTTGGATGGTATGTAAAATCCGCCAAAAAACATGCCGAGTAAGGGAAGCATCTTTCCTATAAGGGGAGAAAGTAATTTTTGAATTTTTGGACATTTTGTGAAATCAAAAGTTGTTGAAGCGCCTTTTTGAATGATGCGAAAGCAGAACCCATCATATTTTTCTGAATACTTTGAAATATTGGAAACAAAATTTTTATCAATAATAAGATCATCATCCAAAAATGCAAGATAAGTTTTTTCATCAGCAATTTTTTGCGCTTCTATGTAGTCTATGATCTTATTTCGCGCCGCTGGTAATCCACTGGGTTGTTTTGATTCGAAATAATAATGCGGGAAAGGTAGGTTTATATTATTGAATATCTCGCAAGTTTTCTTATTTGCTCCATCATTAAGAAGAACTAATGAAAAATTATGGTTATCTTGATTGATAAGATCTTGAAGCAATGCCGAGATTTGCTCCGGCCTATTATATGTTGTAATGCAAATTATTATTTTATTCATGCAAGTTCTTTATATATTGCTTCTGCCTTATTGATGGCTTCTTCCCAATCAAATTTTTTCTGGGGAATGGTGTCGAATTGATTTTTCGTCGCTAGTAGAATTTTTTCTGCTAAATCATCTACGTTTCCGTTTTCAAAAAATAGAACTTTTCCACTGACAACTTCAGGAAGAGAACCGGCGTTGCTGGAAATGATCGGAACTCCAAGTGTACAAGTTTCAGCCGCAGAAAATCCAAAGCCTTCCGTGAGCGAGGGGACAATGAAGGCGAAAGCATTTTTGCGGTAGGGAGGGAGATCTAAATAAGCCGGAATGGCGGCTGCTCGCACTAAATTTTCCAGGCCATATTCGCTGACCAATTTTTCAAACCTTTTTTTCCCGGCCACTGGTTTTTGGCTTAGAATGAATCCGAATTTGAAATTTTCTGGTAAATCATTTCTGATTTTTTTTATGGCTTCCAAAAGAAGGAAAATCCCCTTGGTTTGTCCTGGGCGGCCGTTATACAAGAATATCTTGCAAGCATCTTCTAGGTCGAATAATTTGGTCAGACTTTTTTCTTGGACTTGTGGATTCCAAAGGGAATAATCGATACCATGATAGATCAATTGTATCTTTTTTTCTGGCACGTTGTATTTCAATAAATCTTTTTTTGTGGCTTGAGAAATGACTTGCCAAAAGGTGTAATCTTTTTTCACTACGAACCATTCAAAAAAAAGAAATCCCAGGGCTTTCAGTGGGTTTTTTTCTACTTGAAACCATTTCTTCTCCAGGATTTCATGCACCATCAGGATGCAAGGCTTTTTGAACTTTTTGGCTGCTTTGAGTGCGGGCATGGCGGCCGTATAGGTGGTGGTATGGATGATATCTGCCCAGGCGGCGTGTCTATTTGCTTCGTCCTGAGGAATGAGCGGATGGCCAAAAAAAGATTTGCAATCTAGATAATGCGTTTCAAAGCCACCTTCATTTTTTACTCCGATTATCCCTCCGGAATTGCTGGTGACGACTCGCACCTGATGGCCTCTTTGCGCAAGTCTTTTGGCATATTCCGCAAAAACAATTTCCACGCCGCCGATGTGAGGCGGGAAGTGTTCAGTGATAAAACAAATTTTCATCTCTTATTGAATATTATTTTTATGCAGTTTTTTGGAAATTTCTATGGACAGCTTGGTCAAATCTTTATCGATCTTATCTAATTTTATATAGAGTCTGAATATCAGATAAAAAAGAAGTAGGATAGAAATGAAAAAGGCTGAATCGGCGCCCCTTCCGATGCCGATGATTTTGGCCAGTTCGACGCTGGAGCTAGGGAAGATCGCTACGATGAAAATAGTAAACCAAATAAAGCTCCAAAAAATTGCTCCGGCCAGGGAAAGTTCCTTACCGCGGAACCTTAAAAAAACCCTAGATATGGCAAAGGCTCCAAAGACAAGGACGATGAGATTTAGGAAGGTTATTTTCATAAAAGTTTTTTAAGAATCATTTTGATCCCTATTTTAACAAAGTTAGAATTTTTTTGTCCCTTTATCTTTGAGTATTCAGTATAGATAACTTCTACGGGGACTTCTTTGAAAGATAATTTTCTCTTTTTTATCTCATCAATTATCTCCGAAGCATGCTCCATGCCCCTTTGCGTAATTTCTATCGACTGGATGGCTTTCCTGCCAAGGGCCCTAAAGCCATTATGCGTATCAGTGACAGCTATGTCCGAAATGAATCTTGTAAAAATCACACCGAGCTTGAGAATGATCTTTCTCAATCTTGGGATGTTTGATTTTTTTGCTAAAAAACGGGAGCCTAGGGCAATGTCACATTCACCCTTAGAAATCAGTTCGACAAATTTTTGTATATCCTTGGCCTGGTGTTGGCCGTCGGCGTCAAAGGTGACGATAATATCCGGATCGGAATTTTCCCGCAGATATTCTATCCCGGTGCGCAGCGCCGCGCCTTGCCCGCGATTGATTATATGGTCAATTACCTCTGCACCGGCGAGGTGAGCGTTCTCTTTCGTTTTGTCAGAGCTGCCATCATTAACTACGAGTATATTTGAATACCTCTCGTTCTTAAGCGATAGAATGGTTTGCTCAATGACCTTGCCCTCATTATACGCCGGAATAACGATGTAGATTTTTGGGTCTGTTTCACTCATATATTCTATCTTACCCTAATCCTCAAATTTATCAAGCCTTGGCTTTCGCAAGCTCCCTGACCACTTTCAGTTATTTTAGAATGTGGTATGATATGGTTAGGTTTAAAAATTAAAAACTAAAAATGATTAAAACTTTAATTATCTGGATTTGTTCATTTCTCATTGCCGGCATCATAATCTCGCCGTTTTTTTGGTTGAGGTTTTTGAAGGAAAAAAGTAGATGGCGGTATGTGAGTTTAAGTTCACTGTTAACGCTAATATTTTTTTATTTTTCAACAACAGTTATATATGACTTTATTTTAAAATATATTCATCATTATAATCAGCTTGATTATTTCGATGGAATAAGTATGGGGAGTATATATATAGTGCTATTGCTTATAATTACATCCCCATTTATTTTCACAAAAATAATTTATGATAAGATAAATATAAGATCATTTTTTATTTCGCTAATTATTTCTATTGCAATAATTGTAACCTATGCGTTTATTTTTGTTTATATCATTTTCCCAATGGCTGTCGGGGGAATATTTAAGGCTCTTAATTAGTAGCATACAAAATATGAAAAGATTATTAGTTAGTTTGGCAGTAATAATTATTTCAGGAATTTCTTTCTTAGCTAGTGCAAAAAGCACTTATGCTGCTGGCCCGACGATAATCAAGGGCTATTCAATAAATGAACCCACGATATGGAAGAAAATAGAAAGTCCTTATGTGATTGCAGACTATCTTACAATAAATGCTAAACTTACAATAGAGGCTGGGACAGTCATTAAGGTCAAGCCAGGTGCTAGTATCAGCATAATGTCACACGAGTTAATTGCTAAAGGTTCAGAAGATGATAAGATTGTTTTCACTTCTTGGAAGGATGATTCTTTTGGTGGAGACACCAATGGGGATGGCGATGCGACTAGTCCAGCTTCAGGGGATTGGCCAGGGTTATATCTGTACAAATCAGATGCTGACATAGAAAATGTAATTTTCTTATATGGAACAAGAAGTGGAAATGTATCTGGAGCGCTTACTATAAACAATTCGGACAATGCTATAATAAAAAATAATGAAATAAAATATAGTGGTTTTTGTGCTTTATATTTAATGGATTCCTTGCCTATTATAGAAGGTAATGCCATTACAAATAATTCAGTTGGGGTAGTAGTTTATAACAACACTACATATAAGAGTCCTACTATGACGAATAATATCATAGAAGGCAATATGATGGGCGCTGCATCTTCTGGCGGACATAGCTACAGCTTGAATGCACAGAATAATTGGTGGGGGGATAAGAGCGGGCCATATTATGATACGACTTGGGTCAATGCAGAAAAAAATCTTGATGGGAAAGGAAATAAGGTTGGAGACGGAGTTATTTTCAAACCATGGCTAGGCAGTGATCCATCGAAAACCAGAGAGCCAGTCATCCTTGTTCCAGGGATAGCCGCGGCAATCAATCCGGATATCATGATCGGTGGCGCGCTTCCTGGTAATTGGACAATGATGGATCATACTTATGATGGCATCATCCAATCTTTTAAAGATATGGGCTATGTAGAAAACAAAGATTTTTTCATCGCCTATTATGATTGGAGGAATAGCAATGCTGATTCTGCAAAAAATTATTTAAAGCCACTAATTCAAAAAGCCAATTCTCTCAATGGAACTTCTGAAGTGAATATTGTGGCTCACTCTATGGGAGGGTTGGTGGCAAGAAGTTATATAGAAGGCAGTGGTTATAATAACGATGTCGATAATTTAATTATGTTGGCCACGCCCAATAAGGGATCGTCGGATGTTTATGATGCATGGGAAGGCGGATATATACCAAAAAATTGGGACAACAGATTGTTGATGGAAGCATATAAGGCGCATTTGAAGATAAAAAATAAAGCACCTAATGATTATAAAGCAATTCATGATTTTATGCCTTCTGTCGGAGAACTAATGCCGCGTTATAACTATACTTACCCCAAGAATACGCCGGACAGTCTAATGGGTTATGCGACAATGAATGAAAAGAATGATTTTCTTGATGGACTGAATAATAATATTGACCTGCTAAATCAAAGAGTCAAGGTTAGTATAATTGCCGGCAAAGATCAGCCAACTGTCAATACAATTCCTACTGTCGTTTCTGATGATTCAAATACTGATCTTTGGAAAGATGGTAAGCCGGATCCAATAGATCCGCAAAAAAATGATTCTAGCGGAGACGGTGAGGTTATGCTTTCATCTGCTCAGATTCAAAGTAAATTTTTCGATTCGTTGAGCTTTGGGCACAAGGAGGTTGTCAGTCAATCAGAAAAAATAATCGCACAAAGATTGGATGAAACACTGGATAATATTGTTGATTCTCCACAAATTAATGATGAGATGGTTGTTTGGTTTGCATCTCCGGTAAATGTTGAGATAAAAGATCCTGAGGGGAATATTATTACTAGTGATAATATCAATAATATTCCGTTAGCCAAATATGCCGGTCAATCAAATCCAGATGGGTTTAAAATATTTTCTATCCCAAATCCAAAGAAAGGAAAATATGATGTCAAAATAACCGGCAATGGCAATGGGGAATATCACATCGGGTCGGATTATGCTGATTATACGGGAATGAAAAATGATAGCTCTTCTTTGGTTCAAGGAGAGATTAAACTCGGGGAAGTTAAAAAATACGAGGTCGCGTATGATCCTAAAAACGAAGCGCCGGTTGAAGATATTAAATCTGTCGACACCACTCCGCCCACCATCACCGCCTCAGTCACGCCGGTGGCCAATGCGAATGGTTGGAACAACACCGATGTTAAAATTCATTTTGCTGCCACAGATGATTCTGGTATAAAAGCTGGATCGGTTACGCCAAACGTGACACTGAGTAGCGAAGGCCAAAATCAAGTTGCGACCGGTGAGGCGGAGGATAATGCTGGCAATAAAAATAGCATGACAGTCGGAAACATCAACATCGACACCACCCCACCCATCACAACGGCAGAAGTCACCGGCACGAAAGGGGAGAATGATTGGTACACATCGGCGGTGACACTGAATTTTTCCGCCACTGAAACTTTGTCCGGGGCAGACCAAACTTTCTATACGCTGGATGGTGGCAGTGCGCAAAATGGAAACACACTGACAATTTCAAATGACGGCACGCATCAGATTAAATATCATTCAACTGACAAAGCTGGTAACATTGAAATAGAAAAAACAATAACCATCAAGCTCGATCAGGCGGTGCCCACTGTTCAAATCACTTCACCCAAAAATATAAACTACCAAAACTCTGGCATGTTGCCAATAACCTATGTTGCCAATGACAATCAAAGTGCGGCAGATAAACTGGTCACAAAAGTTTTCTATGACGGAAATATCATAGAAAAAAAACAAATCGATTTGTCGCTGGAAAAACTTGGCACGCACACCGTCGCCGTCACCGCGACCGACGCCGCGGGCAATCAAGCCCGAACAGAAGCAAAGTTTACACTCACCACCAATCTCAACGCCATGAGCGCTAACATTTCCCACTATTTCAACCTCGGTCTCATTTCTAAACTGAGCACCAGAATTGTCCTAGAAGTTAAATTGAAAAACATTCAAGAAATGATAGTCTTACTCAACGCTTTTCAATCTCACTGGCTACCGCAGTGGGCCAAGGACAAGGTGATTGAAAATCTCAAACAAAACATCAACCGCGAAATCAATGACTTGGAAAACCAAATTCAGCGAGACAAAAATTTCGCTCGCACCATTGATTCAAAAATCCAAACAATTTTGGTGGAAGATTTGGAGAGGGTGAAGGTGTAGGGAAGAGTATGGTTTCTATTCCAACTCCCACGCGCAAACATGGCGGATGCCATTCTTGTTTCCAAGTGGCGCATCATCCAGGCTGATGACTATCTTTTCAAAAGCATCTCTGATTTTTTCCAAACTCCTAAATTCTCGATCGGCTGTTTTTTTATCTGAAAGCGTATAGGCGACTTGGATATATTTTTTTTCGCCTTCTTTTTCCAATACAAAATCAACTTCTTCATTTGAAATCGACCCAGCGCAAACAGAATAGCCCAGTCTTCTATAATGCAAATAGATAATATTTTCGAGTTGCTTGCCTAGTCCATAGCTGAAGCCGGATGTCAAATAATTTCTGAATGCCAAATCGTTCAGATAATATTTTTGGCCGGTGGAAAAAATTTCCTTGCCGCGTATGTCATAACGCTGGGCGGAGTGGATCAGGAAAGATTGCACCAGATAGTTTACATAATTGGAAATCGTTTCGTGATTGGTCTTGATTTTGTGACTTATAAGATAATTCACGACGGAGTTGACCGAAAACAAACTGCCGATATTGTCCATGATGAATTTAAAGACATTTTCCAAAAGAGGAATGTCTTTGACGCCGTGCCGTTCCACGATATCATGCAGCATAACAGTATCCTTCAAGGCGGAGACATAATGGACGCGCGCTTCGGCGTCGGTCAGATTGAAGAGTTCCGGCAACCCGCCAGTTTTCATGTATGACAAAAAACTCGCTTTGTTTTTTGGAAGATTTCGCGAAGATATAAATTCATCAAAGGAAAAAGGGGAAATTTCAAAAGTTACATAGCGGCCGCTTAAGTGAGTGGCCAATTCAGAAGAAAGCATTTTGGAATTGGAACCGGTGATGAAAATCTCATATTCTTCTTTGTGATTTTGTGAGAGAGAGTTTACCGTCTTTTCCCATTGGTCGATTTCTTGAATTTCATCAAGCAATAGATATATTTTTCCTTTAACTTTCAGATTTTTTTTGTATAAAGCGATGAGATCAAAAAGCTGTTTGTGAGTCTTTATCTCATCAAATTCCACTAGCTCTTTATTGAAATAGAAAGTATTTTTTGGGTTGACTCCTTGTTTGATCAGGGCATCTATAATTTGACGCAAAACATAGCTTTTGCCGACTCGGCGCTGGCCAAGCAGCACCTTAATCAAAGAATTGCCGGTGTATTTTTTTATTTTGGACAAGTAAAATTTTCGGATAAATCCGGTTTTTATGGCTTGTTTATGCCAATAGTTGTATTTCTCCAGTTTTTTAAGTGTTTCATCCATAGCTTAAAGGTAATGATATTTTATATTATGTTTCAAGTATACCTTAAACATTCAAAAGGTCAAGTATGACGTTATGAAATATGCCTCCAATCACCTTATCCCCAGCGCTTCGTTATATGTCGGAATGACAATATAGATTTTTGAATCTCTTTCACTCATATTCTCTATCTTACCCTAATCCCCAAATTTCTCAAGCCTTGCTGTAGAGGCGCAGCATTGCTGCGCCTCTACAGCGCAACCACTTTCTGTTTTTGGAGAATGTGGTATGATATGGTTAGGGTAAAAATTAAAATAAACTCTAATGAGAAAACAAAATAAAAATAGGAAACTGATAATTTTTTTATCGATTGCATTTTTTGCCATGTCTTTTGTGGTCGTATCTATTTTTTATTCTCATCCGACTGTGGCAGCTGAAGTGGCGGATGGGGGCATATGCGCCAATGCCGAGGATAGCGGTTGTGATATAAAAAAAGATGTCACATTGCAAAAAGGCCTATACGTTTTCAACAAATCAATTCATGTATATGGAGGAGCCACGCTTACCATTGAACCTGGTGCAAAAATTGAATTCATGAAGGATAGTTCGGGGGATAACACAAGTATTTCTATTTTAGGAGGACGCATCCTCGCCGAAGGAACTCATGATGACCCAATCTATATTTCAAGCAAAGAGACAAAGCATCGCGGTAGCCTGATATATTTTAGGAATGATCTGTATTATGACAATTCTGGTAAAACATCTTCTCCTGAATCGCGTTTGAAATATGTGAAAATATCCGGTGGAGGGGAAAGCCCGGAAAGCGGGGGCGGAACGTGCCAAAATTGCCAAGTCTTTCAAAATTTCTTACATTCTTTCATTAATTCTGCTTATGCTACGGATTACGGACAAGCGGCGCTGGATTTCTATGGTGGAAAGTTGCGCCTTGAGAGTTGTCAATTTTCCGATAACGCAGGGGTGGATGTCAACGTTGATTTGAGAGTCAGGAGTAGGAATCAAAATGATAGTTTGAAAATCATAAGGTCAAATTTTGAAAACAACGTTGATGATATGGCGGTCATTTCCAATATTTATGGTCCGGGATTGGCGTCCAATTCCAATCTTCTCAATATGTTGGTGTTGGAGAATAATTGGTATGACAGTCCGGACGGTCCAAAATTCAATCTTAGTTCGTCAATTGGTGGAGAAGGGGTGATAAATGGTGCCCTTACTAACGGCTATCATAATACTAAATGGGACCTGTTCTCTGAAAATTCCAGCGTGATGTTTTTACCTGGGATAAAGGCGAGTAAATTGTATAAAAAGGGGGTATTGGGAAGTGAGGATCAATTGTGGCCGCCGAACTATTTTGGCAATGATGTGTCGGAGCTTGCCTTGGATGAGGATGGAGGAAGCATTAATGATGTTTATACGCGAGATATTATCGAAGAAGTTGGAGCGCCGGTAATTGGCAACAATATATACAAGACATTTAGGGCGAATCTTAACTCCTTAAAAGAAAATCTAACCATCGATGATTATAATTTATTCGCTTATGATTGGCGACAAAGTGTTGAGGATGTAGCTGGATATGGAACGCCTTATGAAGAAGAAACAAAATCAGCCGTAGGCGAGCTTGAAAAGCTGGCTGAGGATTCTCAAAACAAAAAAGTGACCATCGTGGCGCATTCCAATGGCGGGCTTCTTGCTAAAGCTATTGTGAAAAGACTGGAAGAGATGGGGAAAACTGAAATGGTTGATAAAATTATTCTGGTCGGCACGCCGCAGATGGGAACGCCGAAGGGTGTCCTTTCACTGCTGTATGGTTATGATGAAGAAATGATTGGTGGATCACTTATGAACCGCGCGGAAGCCAGGAAATTGGCAGAGAACATGCCGGGAGCGTACGGCCTTCTGCCATCGAGAGAATATTTCAATCGTCTGGAAGAACCGCTGATTGATTTTTCCGCTGTTAATCCTGCTCATAACACGCGTTACAAAAAATTCAAAGAGGATTATGGAGAATCCATTGGAAAAGGCGAATTCGATGAGTTTCAGGATTTTTTGACGGGAGAGAAAGACGGACGAGTAAAGCCGGCTGAAAACGAAATAGAATCAGAAAACATTCTTAAGAAGAATCTTTTGGAGCAGGCAGATCAGACGCATCAAAATCTTGACTCTTGGAATTTGCCGGAAAACATAAAATTAATTCAAATTGCCGGCTGGGGATTGGATACAATCAGCGGTTTAAGCTATGCCGAAAAAGAAAAGGTGAAATGTTATGCTGCTCCGGGAGCGAAAATCCCATCGTGCACAGGAATAGGAGAATATGAACCGATTTATGAACCGAAGTGGACAGTGGATGGAGATGAGATAGTCACCACCCCCAGTGCATTGATGATGTCGGGGAATAGTAACACAGAAAAGTATTGGATGGATTTATATAGATATAATGATGTTAATCCTGACGTAGATCATAGTAATATTCTTGAATCAGATTCAATTAATCGCTTTATTTCAGACATTATTAAAAACGAAAATCAAGCTTCTCTGCCGGAATACATAAAAACTTCTCGCCCTGAAGATTATGCCAATGCTAAGCCACGCATTCGTATGTCTCTCCATTCTCCACTGGACATCCATCTGTATGACGAAAAAAACAACCACACAGGACCAAAAATAATTACCGATGAGAATGGAAATGAGCGTACTATTTTCGAAGAAAACATTCCCAATAGTTACTATCAGCAATTCGGAGAGCGAAAATATGTCGGTTTCCCCGAAGGGCAAAATATTCGCATTGAAATGGAAGGTTATGGCAGTGGGGCTTACACGCTCAAACTGGAGGAAATTGCCTTGGTCGGGGGTAATGAGAAAGCTCTCTCGCAAACTACTTTTGCCAATCTGCCGGTGTCGGAAAAAACGAACGTATCTTTCTATATTCCTGAGGATGGTCTTTCCAATGTTTCAGAAATCAGAGCTGATTTTGATGGAGATGAGAAAATTGACTATACGGTGTCACCGATTGTCAATGGAGAAGCAACTTTACCAGAAGCCTATGCAATGACGCCTTCCATTTTTCGCGATAGTGTGGAAAAATACTATCAAGATGGACTGATCAAAGGCAAGTCGGGAAAAAATGTCCTCTTATCCGGCATGAAGCTTATTGAAGAGGCGGATAAACTTTTGAAGATGATTGAGGCCAATCCTTTTATCAACTGGAGAGCGAAAAAAGTTCTCATAGCGGCCATTGAAAGACAGCTGGAAAATCAATTCGATGTTATGATTAAGCTGGTCCAAAAAGATAAAAAAAATTATGCTCCAGCCATAAAAGATATTCTCATTGAGGATTTGAAGTTTATTAAGGATAATTTATAAAAATAAAAAAATGGGAAAAAAAACATGGTGGTGGAGGTTTATGTTAACAATTACTAATGCTTCTGTCTTATTTGTACTATATTCTTTACCGTGCAATTACAAGATTTCCAGATGTTTTTGGGGTAATAACGAAATGGTTATGGCTACATTTCATATTTTTGCTGCCATTTTGATAATTTCTATTTTCCTCTTCTTCATTACCGACAAATTATTCCTCAAATGGCTTCGCTTTGCCGGGGTCTGGATAGTGTTGTCTATACTTGTTATTGTCGTTACCCCGGAACATCATGAGGGTCTCCTGTCTTTCGGCGGGCCCAGCAAGGAAGAAATTTCCATCTGGATGGCTTCACTCTTTGTCATTTTGAGTCTGGTAAAAATTGTTTGGGATGCCAGGCGGGGTGTGCGGGAGTAGACAGTGATGGATATTCTGTTGGAAGATTTGGAGAGGGTGAGGGTGTAGGGAAGAAAAGTTATCCACAGGACGGTGCTTGACAGTGATGACGGTACACTGATACAATATCATTGCAAGGAAAGCCGGCTTCCATTGCGCAAATAAAATTGTTTATGACCATAGTTTGCTAAGCTTTTTAGAGTATAGTGAAATTTTCGGTACGCACTTCTACAGGTGCGTGCTTTTTGTTTTCCGCTGAAAACTTGCTTTTTAGCGGCTTTTGCGCTAAGTTTTCTGGTAAGGAGGAGACATAAATTTATATGTCTTTTTGTTCATTTAAAATACGGAAAATGTGTGAAAAGGCAGGTATTAGCCTAAAAATATTTCAGGAGGGAATTGGCCATGAAAAAACAAGATAAGATCTATGACGCAGCAGTTTTGGAATGTCGGCCGGAAAACAGTGACTCAGAGGCGTTCCTCTTGAGGTTGGATTTGGGCAGGAATGATTTCTTGGCAGATGCGGGTCAATTTATTGCCCTGTCTCCGGGTAGCGCTACTTCCGTAATGCCCCGTCCATTCACAATCGTCGAGGCCAGTGGTTCTGAACTCTCAATCCTTTTCCGCGTAGCGGGTAAAAACACTGAAGCTTATTCGCGATTGGAAGAGGGTGATCGAATTCAGGTATTCGGTCCACAAGGAATGGGAATTTCTTTCGATCCCAAGATTCAAAAATGTATCTTCATTGGCGGCGGTATTGGCGGAGCTGCTCTAGTTGCGCCGGTACAAAAAGCTAAGAGTGAAGGCAGGGAAGTGATGGTTTATTTGGGAGCCAAGAAGAAGAGCCAGCTCGCAGGTATGAGTTTTTTTGCCAAATTGGGAGTTGATGTAAAAACCATAACTGAAACTGATTCTGAGAAAATCGGTTTCGTTACTGACTTATTGGAGGAAACTTTACGTAATGATGGAGGCGCTTCCCAGGTCATCGCTTGCGGTCCGAAGTTTATGTTAAGGAGAGTGAGCGAGATTTGTAAGAAGTATGGGAACGCATGCCTAGTCATCGTTGAAGAAATGATGGCGTGTGGTATGGGTGCTTGCAAAGGTTGCGCAATTTTTGGCGGCGAAGACGGGAAAGAGGTTAAACACGTTTGTAGTGATGGGCCGACTTTCGATGCATACTGGATAGATTGGGAAAAGTTTGCGCCACTACCAGGCTTAATTCGCGTAACGGAAAAAGAGGCACCAGCTGAAGTGGATTTTACATGCCACTTGGGTCCTTTGACTCTCAAGTATCCATTCTTAAATGCTTCTGGCACGCTAGACCTTACTGCTCTTGAAGATGGCAGTGTGGACACCAAAGGCATCGGGGCTATAGTTGTGAAAGGACTTTCGCTTTATGAGCGACGAGGCAATGCAGCGCCGAGAGTATGCGAAACGCCTTCTGGAATGCTCAACTCCATCGGATTGGAATATATTGGTATTGATCGCTTTCTCAAAGAAGCGTTGCCGAGACTGCTCGAATTTGGCATTCCAATCATAGTGAACATCAATGGAGAAAGTCAGGCGGAGTATCAAGAGCTGGCTGTCAGATTAGCAGGCACAGGCATCGCCGCCTTGGAGGTTAATATTTCCTGTCCGAACGTCAAGAAAGGCGGTATTGCTTTTGGCACAGACCCACTCATGGCGGGAGAGGTTACTGCTGGAGTAAAAAGAGTGGCAGACGTGCCCGTTATCGTAAAGCTTTCGCCGAATGTCTCTGACATTAGAGTTATTGCTAGAGCCGTGGAAGATGCTGGGGCGGATATTATTTCGCTGATAAATACGTTGATAGGATTGGTTATCGATATTAAAACTTGCAGACCAAAACTGGCCAATATCTTTGGCGGGTTATCCGGACCGGCAATCAGACCGGTTGCTATGAGGATGGTTCGCCAAGTCTTTGAAACCGTCAGTGTCCCGACAATCGGTATGGGAGGAAATGAGAATGGGTACACGGCGGCGGAGTTTATGATGGCTGGTGCAACGGCTACGGCTCTCGGCACGTCAGGCTTTGCTGATCGTCGGATTTTCAAGAAAGCGATTGGACAATTAGGGGAAGTGGCTATTAATAATGGCTTTTCTGCAACCAGACAATTGGTCGGGTGTATGATCAAAGAGTAATAGGAGGAGAAGAATGAAAAAACTGACTTTACGAAGAATGGACGATGCGCATTTTCATCCGCGGGATGACGATGAAATTACGGAAATGGTATTGGAACATCTTTTCGTGTCTGGATTTGCACGGGCAGTCCCGATCTTCAACTTTAAAATTCCGATTGAAACAGCTTGGCAAATCGACAAGGAGCGAAAAAGATTCCAACGGCTCGGCTGCAAGATTGAGATAGTCTGGAGCATCATGCTGACTAAAAACACTACCGCACAAAGTATAAGAGAGGCTTATGCGGCTGGCGCCAGAATAATCAAATGGATGCCAGCGGATTGCTTTTCCACTAATTCCGGAATTGGAGTGAGGTGGGGAGAAATCCGTGAAAAATACCCGTGTTTTCTCGAAGCTGAGAAGTTGGGCATGTCAGTAAAAGTCCATCTGGAAAAATCGGAGTTTGACGTGACTGGAAATCCCACAACTCCACCCGTGTGGAGGGAGTTTCTGCCACTTTCGGAATTTGATGTTCTGGTCAGAGCTTTTCCTGGTCTGGTTTTCAGTATCGAACATATTTCAACCAGGAGGGTTTTAAGATATGTTCTTCATGAAGCTCCATCTAATGTATTTGGAGGGATTACCGCACATCATCTTTTCCGGACTTTCTTTGATATTTATGATGGCTCACATATTCCGAAAGGCGATGAATGGTGTATGCCGATCTATAAATATCCAGAGGACCGGGAGGCTCTGGTCTTGGCGGCGACTGGAGGAAGTGATAAAGTGCATTACTGTTCTGATAAGGCACCTCATCGCTGGAAAGATCCACTGAGTCCGCCAGCTGGGGTGTATACTGGCCTCACAGATATTTGCCTTTTGGCTGAGCTTTTTGAGGAACATGATGCTCTACGTGAGTTGGATAATTTCATGTCCGCATCTTGGGCCAGATCTGTAGGATTGCCGTTTAACACAGGCACAGTAACTCTCGTGAAGGAGGAATGGACTGCGCCGGAAGAAGTGAATGGTGTGCGGATTTTCTTCGGAGGGAAAAAACTGAAATGGAAAGTCGGATCCATTTCGTAAAAGTAAGGAGGGGAAACGAAAAGGCGGTCATGTCGCGTCAAGGCTGCCTTTTTTATATGCTATTTTTTGTAATTGCCATAATGCCTAAATTATAATATTATTGAAGGGTAAGAGTTAAGGGGGATAAATTTAAAACTTATGGAAGGAAAAATGGACTTGTCGGTGGTGGTGCCACTTTATAATGAAGAAGGGAATGTCAAAGAATTGCATCGCCGCATCAAAGATGCTTGCGAAGCTTTGGGAAAAAAATATGAAATTATCTTTATCGATGACGGGTCGACGGACGCGACCGTGAAGAATTGCGAGGGTCTCGCGCCGTTGAAACTCATTCGTTTTCGCAAGAATTATGGCCAGACGGCCAGTTTTGACGCGGGGATAAAAAATGCTACGGGCGAAATGGTGGTGACGATGGACGGTGATTTGCAAAATGACCCGAGTGATATCGGGAAACTGCTGGCCAAAATGGCGGAAGGCTTTGACGTGGTGGCCGGTTGGCGAGCCGAGAGGAAAGATCCGTTCATGAAAAAACTGTCTTCGCGGCTGGCTAACCTCGTGCGCCAAATCTTGATTGAAGATAACATCCATGACTCCGGTTGCTCCTTGAAAGCCTATCGACGCGAATGTTTCCGCGACGTGGATTTGTTCGGCGAGATGCATCGTTTTATGCCGGCCATTTTGCAGTTTGACGGCTATAAAGTTTCCGAAGTGAAAGTCAATCATTTTCCGCGCGTGCACGGCGTGACTAAATATAATTGGAAACGGGGGATGAAAGGGATGGTGGATATGATTTCCATTTGGTTCTGGCGGAAATATTCTTCGCGCCCGCTCCATCTTTTTGGTGGCAGCGGCGTAGTTCTGTCGCTCATTGGCTTGGCTATCATCATTTGGATGGCGGTGGAAAAAATATTCTTTAAGGCCTCGCTGGCGGATAAGATTTGGCCGCTCATTGGCGTTTTCTTCATTATGATTGGCGTCATCCTTTTCATCTTCGGCCTTTTAGCAGACATTATTATCCGGGGCTATTACAAAGAGCAGGGGCGGATGAATTATGCAATCAAAGAAATAGAGACACACTAATAATTCACTTTTATTAATATGAAAATTGGAGTTGTTGGGATCGGTTTTGTCGGGTTGCCACTGGCGGCGGCTTTTGCTGATATGGGAAATGAGATTTGGTGCCTTGACGTAGATATGAAAAAAATTGAAAATTTGAAAAAGGGGATTCTTCCAATAGAAGAGCCAGGACTAGCAGCGCTGGTCAAAAGAGGCATGGATCAAAATCTGTTGCATTTTACATCCGATTATGATGACACGCTTCTTTCAGCGGAAATTGTTTTTATAGCCGTAGGCACTCCTCCCGGAGACGATGGCAGTGCCGATATGCGGTATGTGGAAAGTGTGGCGCATGAAATTGGAAGACGGATGACACACCCTCTCATTGTGGCTGATAAATCGACTGTGCCGGTCGGGACCGCTGAAAAAGTTAGGGCCTTGATCCAAAGTGAATTGGATATGCGTGGAGAGCAGATTGAATTTCATGTCATAAGCAATCCGGAATTTATGGCGGAGGGGCGGGCGGTCAAAGATATGATGGAACCTAGTCGAATAGTCTTGGGCACGGACAGTGACGAGGTGGCGGCTAAAATGCACAAATTGTATAAGCCGTTCATGATGAGAGAAGATCGTTTTCATAGAATGGGCGTGCGGGCAGCTGAGTTGACTAAATATAGTTCCAATACTAATTTAGCCATGAAGATATCGTATATAAACACAGTGGCGGCTATTGCAGAACTTTTGGGTTCAGACGTCGAACAGATTGCGGAAGGCATGGGTAGTGATCCGAGAATCGGCAATAGTTTCTTGCATGCCAGTTGCGGCTATGGTGGCAGTTGTTTCCCAAAAGATGTTAAAGCCTTAATAAGTTCTTCTAAGAAAATAAATCTTCCGCAACCTTATCTTGATCTACTGGAAGCTATCGAGGGAGTGAATAATTATCAAAAGACGGTTATTTCAAATAAGGTCATCTCTAGATTCGGAGAAGATCTGTCTGGAAAAAAGTTCGCCATCTGGGGGTTGGCTTTCAAGGCCAATACTAATGATATGAGAGAATCAGCTTCCATTGTTATTATTGATGAGCTTTTGAAGAAAGGAGCTGAGATTATCGCTTATGACCCACTGGCCATTAATGAAGCTAAGGAGATCTATCTTGAAGGAAGAAAGGGGATATCATATGAGGAGCATGATAAATATGGAATGCTGAAGGGCTGTGCAGCTCTCATTATTGCCACTGAAACAAAAGAATACCGCTCGCCTAATTTTGAGAAAATCAAAGGCTTAATGCTTAACCCTATTATCTTCGATGGCAGAAATCTTTTTGATCTGGATGTGGTGAAGGAAGCTGGTTTTGAATATTATGCCATCGGCAGGGGAGATAAACTTGAATAGGCTTATGCGCATTCTTTTTTTAAATTATGAATATCCGCCCCTCGGCGGCGGCGCGGCCAATGCTACCGCTAATATTTTGGGCGAATATGCCAAAATGGAAAATATCCAAGTTGATTTGGTGACCTCTTCTGTCGACCAAAAATATCATTTGGAAAAAATTGGCGAGAACGTGAAAATTCATCGCTTGCCCATCGGCAAAAATGCCAACAATCTGCATTTGCAATCAACCAAAGATCTCCTGATGTATACTTGGCGCGCCTATTGGTTTTCGCGCCGTTTGATCAAGACCGCTCAAAAAGAAAAACATCCTTATGCCCTGTCCCATTCTTTTTTCACCCTGCCGAGTGGCTTCATTTCAATATTGCTCAAGTGGGAATTTGGGATTCCTTATATCGTATCGCTGCGCGGTTCGGATGTGCCGGGCTATTCCGATCGTTGGCCCTTGATTTATGCTTTGCTAAAGCCGCTTTTCTCACTAATTTGGCGGCAAGCGGCAGCGGTAATTTCCAATTCTCTTGGCCTGAAAGAACTAGCCTTAAAAACAAATCCGAAACAAAAAATCGGGGTGATTTACAATGGGGTTGATACTGATAAATTCAAACCTAATGATGCGCAAGAGAATAATGAGTCCCAAGGAGAATTTAATATAGTTTCCACTTCTCGTCTGACTGACCGGAAAGGGATAAATTATCTGATTGATGCCACGGCGATTTTACTGCAAAGATATCCTCAGGTGCGATTAAAAATTATTGGTGACGGCAATGCAAGGCTAAAATTTGAGAGACAGGTTGAAGAATCTGGTATCAACGACAATGTGGAATTTTTAGGATCGTTTAGCCATAGCGAGATGCCAGCTTTCTATGGCGGTATGCAGATATTTGTTCTGCCGTCTCTCAATGAAGGTATGAGCAATACTGTTCTTGAGGCAATGTCATCCGGACTTCCTATTTTAGCGACAGATACTGGCGGAACTAAAGAATTAGTGACGGACGGCGAGAATGGGTATATTATAAAGATGAAAGATGCGACTGACATCGCTTCGAAAATTGAAAAACTGCTCAATTCCCCGGAAAAGCGGGAAAAAATGGGGGAGGCCAGTCGAGTGCGCGCTCTCAAGTTGAGCTGGCAAAATGTAGCGAAAGAATATTACGCTTTATATGAAAATATTTAAAAAATATATCAAAATAATTCTAAAGCTGATTATCAGTGCCTTTTTTTTGTTTTGGGTGATTTTTAAGGTAGATTGGTTGAACGTGCTCAAAAATTTTGAATCGATCAAATGGCCGTTTATGCTGGCCTATATTCTAGCGGTTCTTCTGGGTATGGTTATTTGCGCTTACAAATGGAAAGTCTTGGCCAACTACAAAGAAATCGAACTATCTTTCGGCGATTTTTTCAAATACTATTTGACCGGGACGTTCATTAATAATTTCATGCCGTCTTTTATCGGAGGCGACACTTTCAAAGCGTATGAGACCGGTAAGGCGCAAAATAGATATCTGGAAGCGGCCTCGTCTGTTATGATGGATCGCATCACCGGTCTTCTCGGGGCCACTATTTTGACGATTTTTTTCACCGTGCTTAATCTTAGCCACGTCCTCGGCAGCCGAACATTGGTCATTGCCAATCTCCTGGTGGCCCTTTCTTTTTTGGTCGACATTCTCATTATGAAACTGCGCAAAAAGTCTTTTTGGGCGCGCTTCAAAAAATATTTCCCGGACAAAGTGGTGGCGTTTATGATTGATCTGGGTACGTATAATAATGATAGCAACATCTTGAGACGAGTAACTGTTTTGTCTTTCGCTTTTTATTTTATCGGCGTGGCTCTGGCTAATTACATCCTTTTTGCGGCGCTGGGGATAAAAATCGGACTGGCGGATTATCTGTCAGCCATTTTTCTCATCAGCATTGTCTCTTCCATTCCGATCAGTATTAACAATATTGGAATCAAAGAATGGACCTACATCGCTTTTTTTGGCGCTTTCGGGGTGAGTGCCTCGGCGGCTGTGACCGTGGCCATTATCAGTCGCTTTGTTCAAATGCTTATCAGCTTTTTTGCTCTGCCAGTCTATCTGCGCGCGCGTAAATAATTTACTGCGTCAACTAGTTAGCAGCAGGCGTAATTATTTCATTCTTGGACACTTCTTTCTCAATAGCCAGACTGCTATTCTTTTGGTCCAAGATAATGTGCTTGGTGTTTATTCCTCCGATATGGAAACAGGTGAGGCGGGGGTTCTGGCAGGTGAAATTTGAAACTGTGACGTCTTGCGAATCCTTCACGTCGAGAATCGGGCCATATTTAGAATTGATGGACACATTTTCAAAATTAATGCCTTGGACATCATTGATATCCATGCCGCTTCTGGCCTTTTGAATGGCGATGTTCCTTAGGCTAAGATTGTTAATAGCCTCAGTATTCTCTGAGAGTCCGAAAATATTAATGGAACCGATTGTATTTTTGCAAGTTACGCCGTCGATGTTGATATTGCGAAAAACAGGTGGGAAATTAGTGTAGCCGGTGACTCTTCTTTCGTAATAGGTGTCCAGCTGGATGAGCGCCTCACTCAAGGAGTTTATTTTCAGATCCTTGATCCAAATATTTTCCGCAGTGCCGCCGCGTTGTTGATTGGATTTGACGCGAAAAGCATATTGAGCGTTGGCAATGGTGAAATTTTGTGCCAAAACATTGCTTATGTTGCCGGACATTTCACTGCCGAGGGCGATGGCGCCGTGCGCATCATTAATGATGATATTTTGCAAAACAATATTTTTTGAAGGCAAGTTGACCCGGCGTCCGTCATTGTCGCGGCCGGATTTGATGACGATAGCATCGTCGCCGGTGGACAGGGTGGCATTGTCGACCAGGACGTTTTGCGAAGAATCGATCACGATGCCGTCCGTACTGGGGCCGGGAGCGGTGTTGACGGTTACATTTTTTATGATGATATTTTGGCTGTAAAGGGGGTGGATAGTCCACATCGGACCTCTTAGGATTGACACATCGGAAAGAAAAATCCGGTTGCAATTGACAAATTCGATGAAGCTTGGACGCAAGCCGTCTTTGGCGGTCGCAAAAATGCGATGATCGACAGGTAGATTACTTTCTCCCATCGCATATAATTTAACAATGGAAGTGTTGCCGGAAAAATTCCACCACGCCTCGCCTTGGCCATTCAAGGTTCCCTCTCCGGTGATAGCGATATTTTCGGCATTGTTGGCGTAAATTGGTGGGGCATAGTTGTAATATTCGACGCCTTCAAAGCGGGAAAAAACCGGGGGTAAATAATCGGAGAAGTCGGTGCTGAATAATAGTGTGGCATCTTTTTGAATTTCTAAATCAATATTACTTTCAAGCCTTATCGGGCCGCTGAGCCAAACGCCTGGGCCAACCACGACTTTTCCTCCGCCCTGCTCCGAGCAAGCGGAAATTGCTTTAGCGAAACTTTGCGTATTTTTAACTTGCCCTCCCGGTACCGCGCCATAATCGGCGATGTTGCAGGTTCGATCGGGGAAGTGTGTCTCGATTATATTCAAAGAATCAGCGAAAGGCGTGGGCACGAGTGTTTTCGGAAGAATGATGCCATCTTCCTGCGAGAGATATTTTTGGGGGACGCTGATGGCACGATTACTTCTTGTGACTAAGAATAAATTACCCAGCACGACTAAAGTTATGGCCGAGAAGAAGATGATTTTTTTGTAATGACGTAAGGGCACCATAAGCCGCAGATTGGTTATTTTGCTATGTGTTCAATCGGGACCACCTTGACGAAGTCGTTGGCTCGTCCGCCAATGTTGATGCGGAAAATTCCCGATTCTTCCGAGGAATATAATTTTTTGAAATCCACTGAACTGTTGAAGGGGGAGGACATTTTGAGGGAACGACTTTTTCGGCCGGTGGACACGACAAAATATTTAAAAGCAATGCCCTCCGTGTCTTTCCGGCTGAAACTGACTTTGCAAGTGCCGGCAAAAGTTTCACATACCGCGCCTTTATCTGACCAAATGGTGATGTTTTTGGCATCCGGCAAAGTGTTGAGAAATTGCGCCGCTTCATAACTGCCGTCGCCCATGTCTTTAAGATTAAGGACGTATTTTTGCGGCAGGAGTAGGCTGGCATAGTTGAAGAAGAAGGGCGAGATGAGATACAAGCTGAATACGGAGAGCAGGATGGTCGTCGCATAAGTCCAGTAACGGTGCGTAGGCAAGGTCAGGCTTCCCCAGGGAAACTGCGAGAGGAATTGTTTTAAGCCGATGGCGGCCATGATTCCTGCCATCGGGAAGATAACAATCTGGTAGCGCGTGGTGGCCACGACATGATTAACTTCCGAAGCGATATAGTAGAGCACGATGAAAATAGAGAAATACAAGACGACGGTAGATTCTCTGGTGGCAAGTTCTGCTTTTCGGAAGGCGTTGACGAAAATGGCCCAAAGGAAAAAAAGAAAGACCAAAGGCGTGAGACTGAAGATGAGGACATAGAGATTGGCCGAAAGTTCTGAGATAAATCTGAGCGGGTCCAGTCCGCTGCCACCTTTGGGCGATGCCACGGTCGCTTCAAAATCTATGAATCGCATGCCTCTGTAGACATTTACAAAAACAAAAATCGTGCCAAGGAGAAGTAGGGTGCTGAATAATTTTTTGAATAGATTTTTGTGTTTGGCTAAAAAATTCAGAACGGCTTCTGCGAAAAAACTTTTTAGAAGTAGCAAATCGGCCAAAATCAAACCGAGAAATCCGGCAAAAAGCGGCCAGGTGGATTTGAAAGCCAGACTGAGGAAGGTGCCACCCAGGACCATGCTGGGCGTATGCCAACAAGCCGGAAAAAGCAGGAAGAAGACGAGCATGGACACGACTATGACGGCTAGATATTCAAATATGGCCTTTTTGAGATAGGCGGCTGGATTTTTTTTAGCGTGAAAATTGTAGATATATTCCAGGAAAAGTAGGCCGAGCAGATAGACATATAAAATGTTAGCGACATATTTGGTCAGGATAGACAGACCTAAAAATAGTCCGGCCATCAGTAAATATTTCTTTTCTTTTATGATGCGCCAAATTATTTTTCCTGGCGGGGTGTCCGCAAAATTTATCTTTTCGCTTTTTTCGTTTTCAGCCGATTCTTTCTGGTGGATCAAATAGGCAAGGATGGCGAGCGGCAGAAAGCCCCAAAGGAGTGAGTCGGGGTTGATAATGAGGGAAATGCCAATGAGGATGGGGGAAAGTCCGATGAAGATGAGCGACAAGAGCGCTATGGCGGTGCCGAAAAGTTTTTTCAAAAAAACATAAAACAAGAGGAAAAAGATCAAACTCATGAGATAGATCGGCAGGCGGAAAGAAAAGTTTATTTTTCGAATGGCGGCGATGGTGGCTGGACTTTTGACTTGTTCGCGGAGTGATTTGTAGGGCATCGGGTCAATGGCCAAAAGGCCCGGGCCGGCCAGGATGGCAGTGGTGATGCCGGGCTTGTCATTGATGTTAGTGCCTCTCCAGTTTTGTTGGGAGACGGCGGTCCAGAATTTGGCAATACGGCCATAAGTCCAATAGGGCTCGTCCACAGAGGAATATTTAGCGATGCGTGGCAAGGCAAAGGACAGATTGGCAGCCAGGACGATTGAAATAACTGCAAAAACAAGGGTGTTTTTCTTATGGAACATAAAACTTGAAAAATTTTTAATATGATTATGCTTTTTTCTTCCGGATCACATACATCGGTCGACGGATGACCTCACTGTGGATATTGGCGATGTAGAGCGCTAGGAGCCCGATGGACATCAAGATAATTCCTACTAGGAATAAGATCAAGATGGCCAAATTTTCTGAATCGGAAAACGTCGCGGCGAAGTGCCAATGGAAGAAATATTTCCCCAGCAGGATGTAGAAGCCGGAAACGCCTGCGACAAGAGTGATGACGATGCCTAAATTGCCCGCCAGTTTCAGGGGTAAGAGGCTTAATGATACGAAGCTGTTGAGCGCTAGGCGGAAAAGTTTCCAAAAGCTATAGCTGGCATCACCGTGCAGTCTTTCGTTGGCGTCGAAATGAATATAGTCCCTGCGGAAGCCCAGCCAATCAATGAGGGCGCGTGTCATGCGATTGGTTTCGGTGAAGTGATTGAATTCGTGGATGACGGCGCGGTCGAGCAAGCGGAAATCCGTGGCGTTGGGGACCACTTTGACTTCCGCGATCTGGTTAATTATTTTATAGAATATGGCTGAGCCGATTTTTTTCAGTATGCCCACGCTTTTATTTTTATTCCTGACGCCCACGACCACTTCAAAACCAGCTTCCCAACTTTTGATGAATGTTGGGATAAGTTCGACAGGGTGCTGCAGATCGGCGTCGACTAATATGCAGGCGTCGCCCTGGCAATTGTTCAAGGCCGCGGTGGTGGCGACTTCTTTGCCGAAATTACGTGTAAAGTCGAGGTAGTGCACAGCCTGATCAGCTGCCGCCAATTTTTCAATGGCGGCCAGGGTGCCGTCAGCACTGCCATCGTTGACAAACAAGATGTCAAAAGTATAGTCTGGGCATTTGACAAAAACCTTTTTCAGTTCCTGGTATACTAAGGGAATGTTTTTCTCCTCGTTATAAGCCGGAATTATGATGGAAATTGATTTCATATGATTGGTTTAGATGACTAAATGTAGATAGATTAAGTATATCATAATTCAAGTTTCAGTAAAGAAAAACAGGCATTGCGTCTTTTTTGTTTCTATAATAATATTGGAATATGCTTGAAAATTTCCTCCGGAAAAAATATGTCATTCCCGCCATTGTCCTCGCTATTATGCTAGGGGCTTTTGCGGTGCGGTTCTACCATTTTCATGACTGGCTCTATTTCAAGATGGATCAGTCGCGCGATGCCTTCACCATTTCCAGTGCGGTCACCAACGGTCCGGGCAATTTGCCGCTCCTCGGGGCGCGCGCCGGTGCGACCAAAGTGAAATATGGTTTTTTGCATCTTGGGCCAGTGTTCTACTATTTCCAATATCTGTCCGGCGTCATTTTCCATTCCACTTCGCCAGAGGTATTTGCCTATCCGGATCTATTCTTCGGGGTGATGGTCCTGCCATTGCTCTATGTTTTTGCGCGTTACTATTTCAAGCGTTATGTGTCGCTGCTGATTATTGCGATGTATGCCTTCGCCTATATCATTATCGAGTATTCTCGTTTCGCTTGGAATCCGAACTCATTGCCTTTTTTCACGATTCTGAGTTTTTTGGCCCTGCTTAAGTTGCTGAATGCCAAAGAGGAAAAATGGCGCGTTGTGTGGGTGGCTCTCTGGTCGCTTGGTCTCACTATCGGATCACAATTGCATTTTGTCGGTTTCTTCTGTCTCATCGGCGTCTCAGGTCTTTTAATCATTTATCATTATGTCCTTTGGCAAAAAAATAATATTGCCAAAATTTTTCAAAAAGATATTCTCAAAAAAATTCTACTTTCAGTCGCCACGGCCCTGGCAGTATTCCTAGTTTTTTATACGCCCGTCATTATTAGCGACACCATCAAGCATGGCGCTAACACTAAAGATTTCATCGAGGCCCTCAGTTCCAAGCCGGTCAAAAAACCTTTCTTGGATAAATTTACGATGAATCTCAACGAACAACTTAGTAATTACACCATGATTACTACTAGCTATCTCTATCCGCAGAATCTTACGTCTACCAGTTATGTGCCAATCTTGTTCACGCTCGCTATTTTTTTGGGCGGTCTTTATTGTATTGCTAAAAAATTTATTCGAGGTAATCTCAGTCAAGAAAAGAAAGATTTTTTGATGGTTATTTTCTTATGGGTGAGCGTTTTTTTCGTGCTGTGTATTCCGCTGTCATATAATATCCGGCCGCGCTTTTTCATCTTCACTTTCGCCGTGCCTTTTATCCTACTGGGTTTTATTTTTGAAGCCTTGGAAGAGAGTCGCCATAAATTCTATCCGATGGCCATTTTCATTTTGGCGGCGGCGGTCATTGGCGGTAATGTTGTTGGGACGCGAGCCTGGTTCCAAGAACAAGCCTCTTCTCAAATCAAGCATTCTATTGTGAAGCGCACCCTCATTCTTAAAGTAAAAGATGGTGTAACGCTGGGGCAGTTACAAGGAGCAACGGATTATATGTATGCCCGAAGACAATCTGGCAGTCGAATTTATTTCTATGTCAAACCGGAACACGTGCGGCCGTTGGAATATTTATTTTCTGGGAAGCATGATGCGAGCTTGAATTATTATTCCTCGCTTAGATTAGACAGCGGCGATCCGGAGGCCCAATATTTCGCAGTGGTGCCAAGTGATTACAAAGCCAGTTCTTTGGGTAATAAAATTGGTATCAATGCCCCTTTCCAAGTTATGTCGGAAAAACAATTCGGCCAGATTGCAGTGTGGGAATTGGTTTTTCCAGGCCGAACTATTCTGCCGGATTTCAACGTGAAAAAAAGTTCCAGCCTGGGAGAATCGGATAGGTTATATTGGAAAAATATTTTTGGGGTAAAGAAATGAAAGATATGGATAAAAAACGCTGGGGATTTGCTTTCTTTTTGCTGGTGGCTATCGCCATTTGGGTCGGCGTGATTTTCTGGGGAGATGGTTCGTATGCGGATGAAAGTGATCATTTACGTCAGATTCATCGGTTTATGAAAGGTAACTATGAATTGCTCTCTCAAATGACCACACTGCCCGGCTATCATTTGACCGTGGCGACTATCGCTGATTTTTTCCCTAATTTACGCACGACCCACTTGCGTCTTATCAGTCTGGTCCTGGCGCTTTTTTCCATTCCCATCTTCTATCTGACCGCCCGAAAACTTCAGGCGGAAAATCCAGGATTGAAAACGCTGCAATATATTTTTCTGCCGGTGACTTTTTTTTATTTCCCGTTGATGTATACGGACATTTTTTCACTGCTCTGGGTGCTGTTGGCTTTCTATTTCGCCATTCGGAAAAAATATGTCTGGTCGGCGGTTTTTTTGTTCATTTCGCTTTTGGTGCGGCAGAATAACATCGTCTGGGGCGCTTTTCTGTGGATCTATACTTATGTTTTAGAAAACGGCTATGTCATTTCTTCGGAAAAAATTCTGGCGCATTTGCGTCGCGTCGCCGGCTATGCGCTAGTGGCATTTCTGTTTCTTGGTTTTGTTTTTGTGAACAAGGGCGTCGCGGTCGGGGACAGAGCCCACCAGCAAGTCGGTTTCTATTTGGGCAATATTTATTTTTTCTTGGCCTTGGTCGGAGTGTTATTTTTGCCAGTTTTTATCGCTAGTGTCAGAAAAATTAAACTCGAAAAAAATATCCGCTGGGGAGTGGGCCTCGGTCTCATTCTGGCGGCGGCCTTCTTGCTTTTTCCGCCGGCGGTGCATGAATATAATATGAAGATGAAATTTTTGCGAAATATTATTTTATTTTTTGCCTATCATCAATATGCCTGGGCTTATGCGCTCACGATTTTTTTGGGTTGCGTAACTTTAGCTCTCATGAAACTGGAAAAAAGTGCGCTGATGATTTTTCCGTTTGCGCTGGCTGCACTTGCGCCGTCATGGCTCGTGGAACAGCGCTATGCAATTGTGCCATTGGTCCTAATTTTGTTATTACGAAAAGAATTTAGTTTTAAAGTTGAAGCGGTATTAGTGACCTATTTTCTATTACTCTCGTCCGGCTTGGTGTATATGCTTCTGCATTCTGGAATATTTTTTTAAAAACAACAGATGAAAAATTATGCGGTCATAATCAAGGAGAGATTGAAGAACACGCCAAAAAGCTTTTGGATTTTTTTAGCAATAATGCTTGTCGGGGTTTTTCTACGCACCTACAATTTTCACGCCTGGTTGGATTTTGAAAATGATCAATCGCGGGACGCAATTCTCGCGAGTGATGTTTTGACCGGAAAAACCGCTTGGCCGCTCCTTGGCCCGACCATGCGCGGCTCGCAGGATGCCATGGATAGCCTGTTTCATCTTGGGCCGATTTACTATTATTTCCAAATCATTTCCGGCAAAATTTTCGGAAACTATCCGGATAAGCTAGCCTATCCGGACTTGCTTTTTTCCATCCTGACCATTCCGCTGTTCTATATTTTTATGAAAAGAATTTTCAGTGTCAATCTGTCATTGGCGTTGACCGGTCTTTTTTCCGTTTCATTTTTTGCCGTCGAATATTCCCGTTTTGCTTGGAATCCCAATTCATTGCCATTCTTTTCTTTACTATTTTTATTGGCGCTGTATGAATTTTTACTTCACCGAGAAAAAACTGCCTGGGGTTGGGTGGCTGCATTGGGCGTGGCCAGCGGAGTCGGGCTGCAGTTGCACATCATCACGGCGCTGCTTTTTGGAACAGTTTCTTTCTTGGTATCTGTTTATCTCTTGAAGAAAAATTGGCGAGTGTGGAAAAAAATTATTTTGGTTTTTGCGGTGGTGTTTGTTTTGAATTTTCCTCAGCTCTATAGCGAGCTGCACACTGGCTTTTCCAATTCGAAGATTTTTGCCTACTCAATCACGCATAACGGTGCGTCAGGCAATGACCAGTCGAACTTGGCGCAAAAGATCGGGCTGGATCTGAATTGCCACATGGAGAATAACGCCTATATCTTGTCATCCTTCGGATCAAACAGTTGTCTTTTTTCCTACGGAATAGCGGCTAGAAAAATTTTTCATTATAAATACCAGCAGGTCAAAAAAACTTGGTCCGAGATTAGTCAGCCAGATGTGGCAATCAGCTTGATTGTGGGTTTTATTTTTTCTTTGGCGGGTTATTTTTTCTTAGCGTATCGCGCTTGGAAAGAACAGGATGAAAGGAAGAAAATTTTTTTGCGGCTGATCAGTCTGTATATCGCAGTTTCCTTTCTACTCATGCTGCCGCTGGCGGAAAAATTTATAGAGGCCAGATATTTTATCCAAGTTTTTTTTGTCCCTTTTTTGCTTCTTGGTTTTTTAGCGGATTTTTTAATGCGAAAATTTTCCCAGAAGGCAATTCCGGCCATAGTCATTTTGTTCGCCGCGTTGGCATATTTCAATCTGAGTTCACTGGCCTCCGCGGCGAAAGATTTGCGTATCGAAACCAAAAGCGATGTCCATTTTGCGATTTTGGGAGAAATGGAATTGATGGTAAAATATATGATAAATGACGCTGACTCTCAAAAGGAAATTTATTTGGTCGGCGATAAGCCCTATCGGGCACATTTTTTCCAACCTTTTTTCTATTTAGCTCGCAAAAGCGGCGTGAATGTCATTAGCGTCGGAGAAAGTAGTCAGCCGATTGCGGCGGGAAATGTTTTGTTCTATCTGACGGATGAAAGTCGGGGGAAAGAAACTACCCTGGGCGGTTACGCTGTGGAAAGTCGAAAGGTTTTTGGACAAGTGGCAATTTATAAACTTAGAGGTATATAAATATCGAGGTTTCACCTCGAATCGGATTTAAAAAATGGAACTTTACGACAAAGCAATTAAATATCTGAAGACATTATCCCGCGGCACGTGGATTTTTTTGGCCATCATAGTGGTCGGCATTTTTCTTCGCACTTATCATTTTTCAACGTGGCTGGTTTTCAATCCGGACCAGGCGCGTGATGCTATTTTGGTCGAAGATGTTTTGAGCGGCAAAAGTTCGGCGCTCATCCTCGGCCCGGAAGCGGGAAATACGCATTTTGATCTGGGACCATGGTTCTATCACTTGGAAATATTTTCGGCCAAAATTTTTGGCGCGGATCCTTGGAAGCTGGCCATTCCGGATCTGATTTTTTCCATCCTAACTATTCCATTATTCTATTTCTTTGTGCGAAAATATTTCAGTCTGAACATTTCGCTCTTGATGACGTTCTTTGTGAGCATTTCATATTTCGTGGTACGCTATTCGCGCTTTGCCTTCAATCCGAATTCAGCGTCGTTTTTCGTGCTGCTTTTCCTGTTGGGCGTCTGGTATCTTTTGGAGGCGGACAAGAGAAAAAGTTTCGGCGGGGCGGCCGCTATTGGGATTGCCATCGGTGTGGGAATGCAACTACACATTCTTTTGTTTTTTATAATGCCAACGGTGGCTGGGGCAGCTTTTCTGTATTTACTTTTAAAAAAGCCTACTGCTTGGCCATTTTTAGGAAAGATTTTGACGATTATTTTCTTTGTACTGCTAGCCAATATTGGTCAGATTGCTTATGAGATGAAATACGGAGGTGCTAACACGAAATTGTTTCTGACCGCATTTAACGATAGCGCTGCTGGTGGCACTGACACGGCGCGTAATTTGCCGATGGATTTGCTCTGCCAAGCACAAGCTAACCTGCACATTATTTCTGCCTTGGGTGACAGCGAAGAATGCACTTTTTACACAGTTTATCATCGTGCCACGACCAAGGGCTTGGCAGGATTGCGCCAAGAAGATAATCCGGTATTCGCGCTTATGATCTTGGGCGTTATCTATTCTTTGGGCGGCTATATTTTACTCGCGTATTTTTGGTACCAAGAAAAAGATGAGCGCCGCAAAAATTTTCTGGCGTTGGTTGGAATCTATGGCCTAGTGTCACTGGCGGCCATGTTTCCTATCATCACGCAAGCGTCAGAACGCTACTACATCATTTCTTTTTTCTTGCCATTTGTCTTTCTCGGAGTCTGGGTGCAATTTTTTGTTAGGATCCCGCAGAGAGAAGTCAGACGGATGCTAATTTTTATCCTGGTGGCGTTTTTCGCCTTTTTCCAATTCCAGAAATTGAATTCCGTGCGCGCGGATTTCGAGAACCAGCACGCCAGTGATGAGCGTTATGCTATTTGGGGCGAGGTGGAAAATATGACTGGCTATATCGCCCAAAATTCCAACGGTGAAGATGTATATATTGCCGGCAAAAACGCCTTTTTCTCGCGTTTCTATAAACCGCTTCTTTATGCCGGAGGGAAAATCGGAGTCAGCATTCAAAGAGGGGATAAGTCAGAAGAAATTCCGGCTGGTGCGCACATTTTTTTCATCCAAGACGCGGCGTCCTCCAAGAAGATGGGTGACAAAAAAACTTTTATGGGGCATTTGATCGAAAATTATAAGATATTTGGCAACGTAGCGGTCATTAATTTGAAAAAATAATTATGCAAAAATATTTCCAAAAGATTCCCCGCACTGCTTGGATCTTAATAGTGATTGTGTTGGTTGGTTTTTCTTTCCGCATCTATCGCCATCATGATTATCTCCGCTTCAATCCTGATCAAGCGCGCGATGCCAGTCTTATTGGGGATGTTGCCGACGGAAAAATAGGTTGGCCGTTGCTTGGGCCGCAAGCCGGTGGCACGGATTTTCGTTTGGGCGGGGCTTTTTATCAGATTGAAATTGCCAGTGCCAAAATATTCGGTAGCGCACCGGACCGTTTGGCTTTTCCCGACCTCTTCTTTTCTATCTTATCGATCGTTCTATTGCATTTTTTCTTGCGAGAATTTTTTGATGAAAACATTGCTTTGCTTTCCAGTGGGATTTTTGCCGTTTCTTTTTATGCCGTGAAATATGCCCGCTTCGCTTGGAATCCGAACTCGACGCCTTTTTATGTTTTGCTTTTCCTGTATGCCATTTTGCAACTGACGAAAAATAAAGGCAAGCGGGAATGGCTGTGGGCACTCGCGATTGGTGTGGCGGCCGGTATCGGGGTGCAACTGCATTCGCTGCTGCTTTTTTCTATGCCGATTGTTTTTGTGTTCTATTTCGGCTATCTTTTTTTCAAAAAGAACCCGGCCTGGAAATGGGCGCCATTCATCCTTCTTGTGGGTATAGCCTTGAATGCCTCACAGATCGTGAGTGAGATGCAGACTGGCGGCAAAAACACCCAAGCTTTTTTCCAGGGGATGCACGCCAAATCTTCGCGCAAAGGGAATCCTCTGGCTAAATTTATCCTCGACACGACTTGTCATGTGCAAGTTAATAGTTTTATGCTGCTGCCGCTCGGCAATGATAGCCAATGCGATTTCATCAATGCGCCCGCTAACCTCAGTAAAAAATCTGATGGATTATTCGTCAAAGTTATTCTTGCGGCCGATATTATTTTCGCGGTTGTTTTTTCCGTGGGCGGTTATTGGCTGCTGTTCAAGCATTGGCGGGCGGAAAAAGATGAAAGCAAGAAAAGATTTTTGGAAGTTGCTATTCTTTATGCCGGCACGCTTTTCGTGTTGCTCATTCCCTTGGCCGCTGAAATTTCCTTCCGCTTTTTCTTGGTGCTGGAATTTATGCCATGCTTGCTTTTGGCTTTTTGGTTGAAATATATTACGGAATGTTCTGCGCTACGCGGCCCCGTAGAGACGAGGCATTGCCTCGTCTCTACGGGTGTGACCGTTACAGTGGCGGTCATAGCGATTATTAACATTTTTTATATCACGCGTAATTTTGCCTATTTAGCTGGCCAGACCAAAGAAGGCAGTAATGGGTTTGAAGAAATCACACTGGGCGAAGTTCAGTATATGGCAAAATTCATTGAAACGCACAGCGGCAATGCTAAAAATATTTATCTACAAGGCAAGGCCGGGGATTTGTTCGAGATGACCAAACCGATCCAATATTTCACGAACCGCGCCGGACTGGATGTGAATAATTTTAAGAAAAATATGCCATTGGCGCCAGAAGATAAGGTGTTTTCAATCACGGTCGTGAAAAACCCGCAAAGCAAAAATGAGGCCCCTAGAAATGCGCTGGCTAGCGGCCAATTCAATCGTATAAGGATCTATGCAGTAGGAGAGTAGTTAGGCTTTACGGCGGCGAAGCATTTTAGAGAAGATTGAGAAGTCTTCTCTTTTAATTTCTTGAAAAATATAAAGCAAGAAAAGATAAAGGGCAAAAAGGATGGCGGAATAAATAAGGAACAGGTAACTGGTGCATGGGAAGATGAAGGCGGCGAGGGACATTAGAAAAGCAGCGCCAATGATTTTGAAAAAACTTTTCAGTGGAAAAAGATAGCCAAATTCGCGGTGAGTATAAAAAAGTCCGAAAAGCATCACGGCCAAAGACATGAAAGCGGTGCCACTGGCGGCGCCGATAAGGCCATAGCCCTTGATCAAGAAATAGGTGAGGACAGTATTAAGAAATAATCCGACCAAGGCCACATACATCGGAATTTTCACTTTGCCGGCACCATTCAGGATGAAAGTGAGGATATAGAAAACTGTTAGGAAGCCTTCGGCGATGACATAGATAGACATTACGGGCGCGGCGGCGGCAAAGCGATGCGAATAGAAAATATTGATAATCGGCAAAGAGAAATAGGCCATCAAAAGGCAAATAGGCAGAAGAAACATCGCCAAGAAACGCAGTGATTGGCCGACAATCTTTTTCGTTTCAGCGTGGTTGTTAGTGGAAGTTGATTTAGAGATGGTCGGCAGTAGAATGATAGTGAGAGCATAGAAAAGATTATAGGGAATGGTGCCGACAGTATAGGCGGCGTTATATATACCCGTTTGAATATCAGAATGCATGATGCCTTTCACTAGATAGAGATCGATAGTATTCAAGAATTGATAGGCGATTAAGAAAATGGTCACCGGCCAAGCAAAAGTGGCCAATTTCCTCCAATCGAACGAGGGCCGCGTATTGTCAGTAGAGACGCGATTCATCGCGTCTTCTCCATGTGTCTCTACAGCGGCCAGTCGCAATTCCTTGCTGACTTTAAACTTATCAATTCCCAGCGCCAGCAGAAACAAGAGTGACGGAGCCACGACATAGCCCAAAATTGCCCCCTGGATGGCCAAGCCGTGCGATTTCAACATAATGGCTAGTCCAATAATGAAAATGACACGCAAAAGTCCGCGATTAGCCTTCAAAAATGCCTGAATTTTGAACTGGTGCAAGCCGGTATAATAGTAAAAATAGAAGGAAGCCGCCCCAAAAGCAGGGATGATGAGAGAAGACAGGCGAAAAAGATTGGTGAGGCTGGGGTCGCCGAGCGCGCGAGCAATTAAGGGTGAAACGAGAAAAAACAAAGCAGTCACTGCGCCGACGATGATAGTTTGGATGCGGATAGTTTGTTTTTTTATGACTGGAATGAGGCCTTTTTCTTTTTCGAAAATTTCACTCAAATATTTCGACATGGCAGTTGGCACGCTTTGTCCGACCAGAACGATGGTCATGGTGGTGAGGGTGATGATGATGGCGAAGCGTCCATAATCGGCCGGACCTAAAACTCGCCCCATTACGGCCTGGATGATGTAGCCGGAGAGGTTATAAATAATTTCGGAAAATAGAACGAGAAAAGTGGATTTAACGAGCGTGGACATAATTTTTTATCTCTTCAAAAATAATATTTTTTTCTCTGTCGCCAGCAATAATTTTCATATTCCATTCCGTTGCATGTGTGTCATATAATGCTTTCTTCTTTTCTAAATAGCTCATATCTTGGTCCGGCACGCGTTCGTGAGACATGATTTTTTCCGGCGCAGTTTGCAGATAGATGGCGAGATCGGGCGCGAGAATTGTTTTCATAGAGGTTTGATTAATCAAACCTCTATGAGATTCTAAATATTCGATATTCACCACGCTGTCATAAAAATACCGGTCGCTCAAAATGTAATCATAATTTTTGTTACGTAACTTGTTACGTAACAAATCAAAGCGCCAAAGGTCGATGCGTAGAAATATTTTTCGCAAAAATATTTGAAGGCCAGTGGCCTCTGTGACACTTTTTTCTTTTCTGACTTTGCACTTCCCGATAATTTTGCAGATTAAACAATATTTATTTCTAAATTCAATAATTCTATTGGCCAGCGAAAATTCGATGGCGTGGAAATAAAAAACTTTGGAACCGTTCCGTTCCAATTCCTGCCTAAGCATGGCAATCTGCGTTGATTTCCCGGAGCCATCCAGGCCGGAAATGGTAATAAGTTTCATATAGCAATTTGTAAACTTCTTAATACATCAACACCGCCACCGGCCGCATCTTGGCGACAAGATGCGCCACTCCGTTGGCCTCGACACCTTCGATGACGCGGTCAATGTTTTTGTAGCGGGCACTGTCTTGATTGATGACGATAGAGGACTGCGCATTGTACAATTTGACTCCCTTAGCTGCCATTTTGGCGAATAGTTCGTTTTTGTTGGAGATAGATTTTTCTGCGGTATTCTGGCCTTTGCCAGTGCCGTGCGGAGCGGAAAAGAAACTCTCGGCGTTCCTGTCTGTTCCGACGCAAATGTAGGCATCGGTAGCCATGGAAGAGGGGATGAAAGCCGGTTCGCCGGTAGTTTTGTAAATCGGATGATGGGTCATTCGGCTCGGGCCATAGGCCCGCGAAGTGTTGCTACGATGGACGAAAACATTCTTGCCGAAATGCTCTTCTTTAGTGATGGAAATGTGCGGCAAATCATAAATTAAATCCATTTCCGGGTCGCGGCCGAGAATTTTCTTGATCGCTTCGGAAATGTTATGTGTAACGACAGCCCGATTGGCGGTACCGAAGTTCGAGGCGGCTGCCCGCGCGTCCATGTACATTTTGCCGTCCGGACCATGGGCGTCATATTTCAAAAGAGAATCGTCTTGGGTCATGTGCTGTCGGATTTTGGTTTGCATCTTTTGATAAATTTCTTTTTTGCCGGAATTGAAAGTTAATTTGCCCAAAGTGACCATCAGGGCTTGCGAAAAATGCTCACGCTTTTTGGCGGTGTGCGTATACATCGTGTATTGGCCCAAAATTCCTGAACCGGTGTGGATCATAAAAAGATATTGGCCTTTTTTGAGACCAAATTTTTCAGCCATTTCGGCATCCATAATATCGCCAACTTTCATCAGATCCAAAAAATGATTGCCGGCGGCGCCAATGATGCCGAGGCGAAATTTGGCAAAAAACAAATAGAGCTTCGGGATGACGTCAAAAATATCTTGACGAGTCATTTCATGCTCAAAAAAATTCCCTCCACATTGGGTGTTGGCTAATTCATTTTTAGTTTTGATTCCTAGATGTTCAACAATGGCGGCGGTACCACGGCGGCAAATGTCCACCACGACATCGAAGGGAACGGGCGTGCCGACCAGTTTTTTAGTGGGGACAATATTAACTAGTTCTTGGAATAACTTGTCAATTTCTTCCGGTGTAATATTTTCTTCGGTCAGATTGGTTTTGACCAAGCGCATGCCGCAATTAGGATCACTGTCATTCACTTGCGGCAAGATATATTTTTCTGACACAATCGTGGTGCCGGAAGCATTTTTCCGGCCCGGTTTGGAACAGACATCCGGCATGGCCACGGTATGCCGGAAGAAAGTGTCCTGATTGGAAGCGATATCTTCCGCTTGGGCAAAAGTTTCTTCCTCCGGCAAAAGATCGGCGCTCATAAAAAAACGGCTGGGGACAGACATCTTTTCCGTTTGGAAATCAAATTGATGCGGCGTGATTTCTCGGAGATTTTTTTCTGGATTGGTCATAGGGATTATAATTCTTTATAAATTTCTTCGTATATTCTGGCCACTTTTTTGATGTCGAATCGCTCCGTGACAAACCTTTGGGCGGCTTGACCGATAGCAGCGCGCTTTTCCGGATGGTTATATAAATCTAAAATCGCAGCTGTGATAGCTGGCACGTCACCATTTCTAATTATAACAGCATTTTCTTCATTGCCCAACTCGGCCAGGATCGGCAAATCAGACAAGATGACCGGCTTAGCGCACGCCATCGCTTCCACTACGGCTAAGGGAATGTCAAATTTGCCACGCATATTTTGCACCGGGAAAAGACTAACGTCGCACAGATTGTAGGCGGCTGACATATCAAAATCTTTTCCATAATCAATGCTGCCGTCCAAAAAAGAAACCTTGTCGAGCAGATTGTTTTTTTTGAGTTTTTCCACCACTGCTTTTTTCTTGGCAGCATCTTTTTCGTTTTTGATGCGCACGGCCAAAGACAATTTAGCGTTGGGAATTTTATTGCATATTTCGATAAAGCTATTAATGACATCGTCCATCGCACCGAGACGAGTGTATTCACCGGTGAAATTAATGATGAAATCTTTATCAGTCAAACTGCATTTTTTCAAAAGTTCCGGATCCTTGGCGCGCGGTTGATATTTTTCCAAATCGATGCCTGGATAGACTCGTTTAACGTTTTTGAATCCGAGCGAATTGAGTTTTTGTGCGGCGTAGTCGGAATAGGTAAGGATTAGATCGCCGAACATCATTTTTTTGATTTCAGAGTCAGAATATAGATCTTCGCGGAGCGTGGCTACGGTTTGGATGATTTTGGTTTTTTTTGAACTTAGGAAATTTTTGATGAGAAAAGAATTTAACTTAGTCGGGGTGAAAAAATAGTGTGCCACGTCGAATTGATTCCTCATTATGAACTGGAAAAAAAGCGAGCGCCATTTTTGTGAGAAAGTTATGTCGTTGCGCGAAGAAGTGTAGACTTCATTCTGGACGACTCTTTTCGACAGCTCAGGAAGATGCCCGCGCGTCATCAGATGCAATTCTAAATCATTTTCTTTTGCGCTAATGGTTTTTGCCAAATAATACGCAAAATTTTTCGACGCCTCATCCCACGGCGGGGCAATCGGCCTTGTTACTAAGAGGATTTTTTTCATAAGATTTTGCTTTAAAATAAAGATTCTTTTATTTTTGAAATAAAAAACTGAGATTGCTGTAATATGGGCAGTACCTAAGAATTTAAGATGATGATATTTTTTGAGGTCTGCATTGCAGATTTCGAAAATTATCTCTTATTTAAGCCTAGAGAAATTGATTTGAGTGGTTTTGCATAAAACCATCCACGGACGTTGCTTTGCAACGCTCCTCCACACTCAATCTTTTCTCTCGGCTTTTTCTTTTGTCAAAAATTCTTATAAATCTCTTTCTTCTCACTGCCGACCGTAACATCAATGATAATTTTTCCCGCTCCTAAATTTTCATCGAGCGTCACGACTTGACTGGCACCTTTTTCTATTTTTTCGTCACCCTCGCGCACCTTTTTATTCTGAACCAAAGCTTCCCAATGGAAAGTGGTTTGGTCACTATGATTTTCAATATGGAAATTCAAGTTATTAGTATTGGAGTCGGCAAAATAGATTGTCCACCAATTCTTGCCCACATTCGGGTCAGTTAGTCTGTTGGAAGCGTGGAACAACCAGGCGGAGCCGGTTACAAAGAGGATAATTAGAAATAGAATAATCTTTTTTTGTTGCATAAGTTTTATGGCCGATGATAAATGGCGACTTCGCCGCTATTATAAATCTCGTCGAAATTGTTCAGCTTAGTGAACTGGGAGCTATCATATCGCGGGTTGACCATTAGATATTTAGTGTTAGTAGTAGTGAAGCAATTTTTTGCGTCGATGCTGTCCGGTTTGGAAATCATATAGAGTGTGCACATTTCGCGCGGCTTGGTGGCATCTTCATAGCGCTTCAAATAGCTGCGAGAAAGGGGATAGAGATAGCCGCGCATAAAAAACAATTTCACCCAGGTGTCGCCGCTCAGATAGTTGTGATCTTTCAAGATAACTTCATTTTCAGCGGTAATTTGTTTGAGATAGGCTGAAGCATTGAAAGTTTCCGAGGTGGGCGTGAAGTCGGGGGATTTTTTGAACGCGTCAGCACTGTCTTTCAGGCCGCTAGCGAAAACAAAAACGGCAAAAAGAAGAAAGGCACTGCGGAGAAATTTCAGTGGAATGAGACTTTGCGCATGCCCCCAGGATTTATTCTTTTCAAAAAGAGGGTCATTGGGGTTAAAGATTGCGTATAAGGCGTAGGCGCTGAGAATCGCTAAGGGATAGCTCATATAGTTTCCGATGCGCGCGCTTGGAAGATTGACGAAGAGCAATTGTGGCGCGAAGGACATAATGAAAAGCATGATGGTCCAGGCAGCGAGAAGGGCGAATCCGAAGTTCTTCTTACGATAAAAAAAAGCTAAACACAAAAGACCTAAGAAGCCGAAGGCTAGGCGAGCTTCTCCGACACTGCTTTTGATGTTGTCGATGGTCAAACCTTCGCGCGTTGATTTGGAGGGCGCGCCCACTGCCGTGCCTACGGCGCTGTTTTTGACATAATTGGGCGTAAAGATGAAAAAGAAAAAAACCAGTCCGATGAAAAAAACCGTTATGACCGGCGCGGAAAAGACAAGCTTTAATGTTTGGGATAAGACCTCTTTGATTTTACTAAAGTTAGTCGCTAGAAAAAGTGGGATGAGCAGTGTCAGAACAAAAAGAAAAATAAAAGCCGTCAGGTGATGGGTGTAAAAAAGTCCAAAAGTGGTGAAAGCGGCCAGAGAGAGAAATGTTTTGCTATCGCTGTAGAGGCTTGATTTATCAAGCTCTTTTTGTTGGCCAGCAGGTTCAATGAATTGAACCTCTACATTTTTTTCTTCTTCCCAGAACTCCATGGCACGGTAATAGAAGTAGAAAGATAAAGGCAAAAGAAAATTGCCCATGATATTGCCCATCACGCCGCCGCTGACAAACTTGGCTTGCGGGGAAGTGACGGCAAAAAGCACTCCCAGAAAAAGCAAGGTGAGAATAGCGATATTTTTGTTTTTGAAAATGCGCCGGGTCAAAAGAAAAACTGTCAAAATGCCAAGGAGATTAATGAGGAGTAGAAAAATAACCGGGAAGCCGCCAAAAAAACTAAGCTTGTTTATCATCACCATCTCTCCAAGAGCGATATGCTCCCCAATGATGAAATCAGGCATACCGTCATAGGTCGGCAGCTGGCCACTTTCCACCAAGGTTTTGGTCCAATAAGTGTGGTGCCCCATATCAGTGGCAGTGGGAGCAATCGTGCCGGACAGATAGGCGACTTTGATGAAAATCATTAAGAACAATATAATAAGAATAAGTAGAAATTGGTTTTTGGAAAAAGAAAAAAGATTAGCATTGTCATTACGAGGGAGTTCTGTGCTCGGAACGACCGCGGCAATCTCGTCCTTAATAGGATCGCGCTTAATGTTATGATTAGTATATTTATATACGCAAAAACAAACGCCACAAAAAATAACACTGCCGGCAATAGAGGACGTAGCGGTGATTAAAATATGCGCTTTGGAATATGCGAAGGCAATAAAATCAGTCACAATTAGGCCTAGCCCGAAAGAAAAAACGAATCTCTCAAGGAGGCTGATGCGATTTTCATCTTTACCGAAAACTGCCAACAGCAAAAAATATCCCGGTAGGAGCAGAATAATCGCGATAGAAAAATACAATAATATTTGGGAGTGAATAGCAGGAAACATATTTTATAAAACTGAATATCAAATTTAAAATTGTGTATTTTTATTCAGTGTAATCAGGGTAATCATGTGAAAATCAGTGGTTCTGACATACTTTTTCCATTTCTTCCAAATATCTTTTGGAAATCATTTCCCAGGTGAAATTTTCTTTCACGAATTGACCGGCCATTTTCCCGAAATTCTGGGCAAAATCAGGGCCGGCGGCAAAAATGGCATTGATCTTTTTGACCCATTGCTCGGCGTCTTCCGGTTCCACTAAGAAACCATTTTTGCCATTCTTGATGGCATCCGCCAAACCTTGCAGATTGGAAGCCACCACGATCCTCTCACAAGCGGCCGCCTCTATGGCATTAATGCCGAAACCTTCCGAAGAACCAGGATAACGAACGTTGGGTGAGACGACCAGGTCAACTGTATTGAACAAAATTTCCAAGTCATGCTGTGGAATAGTCGGCATAAGCTTCACTCGGCTTTCCAGATGATGCTCGGCAATGGCCTTTTCACAATCAGCAAAATTATCCGGATCGCCGGCGGTATTTTTGGCCACGCGATATCCAGTGGCCACCATGATAATATTTTCATTGAGACTCGGCATGACATTTCTGATGAACCAATCAGTGCCTTTATGCGGCACAAATCGGCCGAGGCGCAAGATCATTTTTTTGTCCGTGAGATTTTCACCCAAAAGTTTGGACAGGTCTTCTCGCGAAAAATCTTTTTTTAAATCTTCAATGGGCACGCCGTTGGGAATGAAAACACAATTATCTTCGGGGATGCCGACCTTTACCGCTTCTTGGATGGTAAAATTGCCCACCATGAAAAGTTTATCCAGTTTTTTTAGAGCGGGGATATTAACAGCCTTGTAAATTCTTGGCAGAAGACCATTTTTATAAGCGAAAGTAATGTCCAGGCCATGTACAACCGAAAAGAATTTTTTCTTAGGGTGAAAAAATTTAAGCACGGCGGCGATCGGTGCCAGGACGCCATTACCCACGAGGCAAACATCATAATTGGTCATTAGAAAAAAAGCCCGGAAAAATGTGACCGGCACAAAAATCGGCAACCACCATTTGCCTCGGCCGTTAGCGATGATTTTGGTAGTCGCGATTTTCGCCAGTCCTTTAGCCAAATTATAATTCTGGCTTTCCACCCCACCCAGAATTGGGGGATAGGAGTGAGAGATAAAGAGGATTTTCATAATTGCTATTTCTTAGTGTATTTTTCTTTCTTCATCAGATACATCTGATCTTCTGTTAGTTTGCGATTCGATTTTATCATGTCGGCAATGAGGGCAAAAACAAGAAATTGCAGTCCGACCAGGAGAATTGTTATAGCAGCAAGGAGGTAGTTCCGATACGGAGTTATCTTGAAATCTTGGAAATATAAGAATCCGAAATATGCAAAAATTACGAGAGAAACGAGGATTAAGAAAGCAGCTGGAATTCCAAAAAATTTCATCGGCCGGACATCTCTTATGGCTTTTAGAATTATCCTGCCACTGTCTCTGACATACTTATAAATGCTTTTGACTACTCTAGACTTTCTTTCCTCAAAGTATGTCACCACCACTGGAACCCATACGACTTTAAGATTCTTGCCGATGGCATCTATGATTACTTCTTGCGTATAAGTGAATGCGCCAGGCAGATTCAGCCTGAGTAATGTCTCTCTGTTATATCCGCGAAAACCGCAAGTCAGGTCCTTGATAGGACAATTCATAAATTTCCCTATTATGAACGCCGCGAGTCTGTTCAAGTAATATTTAGCTGCTGGCATATTCTTGGCTTTATGCTCGCCGAAACGATCCGCGCTGACGATATCAGCTTTTCCTTCAAGGATCGGGGCAATGATAGTCGGAATATCTTGAGGATTAAATTGTCCATCGGCGTCTATATAGGCAAGTATATCAGCTCCATTTTCTAGTGCATGTTCTACAGCTGTGCGAAATACCACGCCTGGTCCTCTGTTGGTCGTATGGGAAAAAACAAAATCGGCGCCGGCATCCTTGGCTATTTGAGCAGTTCCGTCTTTTGAACCGTCATCAATAACTTGCACAAAAACTTCATCTATCCCGGCAAAATTACGAGGGATCCGTTTTATAGTCTGCCCGATTCTCTCTGCTTCATTGAAAGCTGGAAGGTTAACAATCAGTCTCATTTATTTCTTTTTAATGATTAATTTAGGATCCACGCATTGAAAATTACACTCGGCGTTGTCGATGCCTTTATGGAAGACATTATCTGTACAGGCCTGGAGCTTTCCTTGGCATTGCTCTTTGCTGGAAGAGAAATAGTTGCGGTTAAATTCATAACCGAAAAAACCCAGGACAAAATAGGCCACCACGAGCGCGCCGGCAATCCAAATAATCAATTTCAAAAGGCTTATCATAGCTATTTTGTTATTATTTATGCGCTTTTTAACGCCCTTTTCCTAATTTAATTGTACTGCAAAAAAGCCAAAAAGTAAAGGGAATTATTCCTAATTCCCTTTGTCTCTCTAACGCCCGATGCCCTTATAGATGATGCCTAATTTTTCGATAGCTTTTTTATCCAGGCAGTTCATCCCGTCAATGATAACTTTGATGCCATTTTTTTTGAAGACGGAAGGGTCGATTTCTTTAAACTGCGTGTGAGCGGTAGCCAGGATGATGGCTTCAGATTTTTTGAGAATGGCTGCTAGACTTTTTTCGGTCGATTTTTCTGGTACAAAAGGGTCATAAGTCAAAACCTTAGCTTGCTTTTTTTTGACTAGGTCAATGATTTTTATGGCCGGTGATTCGCGCACGTCATCAATATTAGCTTTGTACGCGATGCCGAGCACGCCCACAGTCGTGCCTTTCATCGATTTTTTAATTTCATTGAGAGCGGTCTGCAAAAGATTGACGGTATATTCCGGCATGGAATTATTGATTTCGCGCGCGACCCGCAAAAATTTATGGTCAAAGCCGGAAGCTTTGGCGCGTTCAATGAGATAATATGGATCAACCGGGATACAATGGCCGCCCACACCACAAGATGGGAAATGCGGCATGAAAGAAAATTTAGTGGAAGCGCCTTCAATGACATCCTTGATGTCGATGCCGAGCTTATCAAAAGATTTGGCCAACTCATTGACGAAAGCGATATTGATGTCGCGGAAAGAATTTTCCACAATCTTCACAGCTTCAGCTGAGCGGATGGATTTCATCGGTCGCACTTCGCCGGTGGTGATGTTTTTATAATATTCCATAGCCATGGCCAATCCCTTCTTGTCAAACGAACCGACCACGCGCGGCAGATTGGTCACGTTCCATTTTTTGTTCCCTGGGTCGATGCGTTCCGGACAATGGGCGATGAAAACGTCGCGCCCCACCTTGAATCCAGCTTCCTCGAAAATTGGCGCGATGATTTCTTCAGACACGCCCGGGTTGACTGTCGACTCCAAAACTACCAGCGCTCCTTTTTTCAAATTTCTCGTGACGGCTTTGGTCGCGCCAATGACAGGAGAAAGGTCGGGATAATAATTCTTGTCGACCGGCGTTGGGACGCAGATGAGAACGATGTCCGCTTTCGCAATTACTTTTTCATCCAGAGAAGCCACGACCGGAAATTTGGGCAGATTTTTTTCCAAAAATTCTTCTTTAATCGGACTTTTCCCTTTGTTGATGAGCGCGACTTTTTTGGCGTCTGAATCAAAACCATAAGTGAGGTAACCAACTTCAGTGGAGCGTACGGCCAGCGGCAGCCCGACATAGCCCAGTCCGATCACGCAAACAATTTTCTTTTCTTGTTTTTTCATTTTCATTAGTTTAGGGTATTTAAATCACTCACAGTTAAATTCTAAGAGAATATGGAAAAAAGAGCAAGTGACACAAATAGGATAGTATAGTAAAATTTGGAGTATGAAAAGCAGAAAGACAAAAATTGGCATCAACGCAACTTTTGTGAGAAAACCTCATACGGGCATCGGCCAAGTGACGTTGAATGTTTTGCGGGAGCTGTCCGGTTATAAGGATATCGACTTTGTTTTGTACCTGGAAGAAAAATTGCCGGCTGATTTTACATTGCCGCCAAATTTTGTCCAAAGAATTTTCTTGCCCGCATGGAAACGCGACGACTTGACCCGCAAAATTTGGTGGGAAAAATTCTTGCTGCCGCGGGCCGTGAAAAAAGATAAATGTGATGTTCTTTTGAGTATGTACCAATGCCCAACCATCATTGAACCGTATGAAGAAGTTCAGCATATTATGGTTGTGCATGACATCATTCCGAAATTTTTCCCGCAGTATTTGGATAATTTAAGAAAAAAAATATATTGGAAACTGACCGAAAAAGCCATCCGAAAAGCGGACCGGATCATCGCTGTTTCCAAACACACTGAAAAAGATCTGATTGGACAGTTGAAAATTCACGGCAAAAAAATTACGGCCAGCTATATCGATGTAGACGAAATCTATAAACAACCCGTGACGACGGAACACAATGCGCAAGTTCTTAAGAAATATAAACTGAAACCGGGTTACATTTTGGCCGGCGGGGGATATGAGAAGCGCAAAAACGTGGAAGGCGTCGTACACGCCTATAAAATTCTCTTAGAGCGCAATGAAAAGTTGCATTTTATGGCTGAGATTCCAAGGTTAGTGATTTATGGAAAAATTTTGCCGGAGAAATTAAGTCTGGCACTCGACATCAAAAAATTATTGCGCGAACTCAATCTGACAGGACACGTCGAACTTTTGGATCTCGTGCCGCAAAAAGATCTGCCGGCCATTTTCGCCAATGCGTCCGTTTTCGTCTATCCGTCGTATTATGAAGGGTTCGGGATGCCTGTACTGGAAGCGATGAACCTCGGGCGTCCGGTCATCACTTCCAAAGTTTCTTCTCTCCCGGAAGTGGGTGGTGACGGCGTGCTATATTGCAATCCACAAGATGTGCATGATATTGCGATGGTGATGAAAAATGTTTTAGAAAATCATGAACTCCGCCGAACCTTGTCTGAGAGAGCGCGCCTGCAAGCTCAAAAATTCTCCTGGCAAACCTTTTGTGAAAAGATTATTGAAATATCCAAGCAGATAAATTATAATGATTAGTTATTTGCAGCAATTTGTCAACAACCTTAACAAGCCCAAAAACTGGCTGGTTTTGGTGAATGTTTTTGTGGTTTTCTTTTTGATTATCCTTAGTAATTTCCAAGTAATCCCGCTGCAATTGGGGGATTTTGTTTTTTTCTCGATTTTGGCGCTGGCTTTTGCGCTGTGGCGGCCGAGTTGGGCGTTTTTGCTTTTTTGCGGGATGGTGCCGCTGGAAAATATCAATTTAGCACCGGTGAGTTTGGGTCTTACTATTCGGCCGTATCAATTCATCGGGGCAATTTTAGTGGTAGCGATTTTAGCGCGGCTAGTGAGTGGCCGCTTGAATTTCAAATTAGCTAAACTGAAAATTCCAAATTATGCCGTGATCTTGATGGCCATTGGCGGATTGCTGGGCGCAATTTTTTCGCCGGACAAAATGGCAAGTTTAAAATTGGAAATAATTTTCATCACGTTCGTCATTCTGTATTTCTTAGTCAGAAATTATATCCAGACTACTGCCGACGCCAAAAGAACCGTGCCATTTTTCTTGAGCTCGGCCATAGTTGTGATGTTGTATGGCCTGTGGCAAAATATTATCTTTCTACATAATGGTCAGTCTTTCGAAGCGATGCTCGGGCGGCCGAATGCCACATTTACGGAAGCGGATTGGTTAGGCGCTTTTGTCGTACTAGTGATAACGCTCATTTACGCATTGCTATGCAATTGTCATTCTGAGCGTAGCGTAGCGAAGTCGAAGAATCTGCCATTGAATACTACTAGTGATGAATATATCGCAGATCCTTCGACTGCATTCCTCCGCTATCGCGTCGTCATTTCGCTCAGGATGACAGAAATATTTTTATATGTCCTGCTGACCATTTCATACATCCTTCTCATTCTCACCGTTTCCCGCTCCGCTTGGCTGGCGGCCATGGCGACGTATATTATTTTCGTTTTGATTTTCTTCACTGATCTGAAGTTTAAAAATTGGCGATGGAAAGAAACCAGTTTTCTGAAGTTGAAAATAGTTTCTTCTTTGGTTGTAGCTATTCTTGTTATTTATGTTTTCCATCTGAGCAATTTTCAACTTTTCAATCGCGTACAGTCGACCGGCACAGGCGAGCAAAAAATTACGGTGAGTTGCGACAAGGATGAGAATTTGCCGGAAAAAATAGATAACACAGAGGAGTTAGAAAAATATAGCTGTCGCCATATCAACCTGGAAGATATTGAGAAAGAAAAAACGGCGGGGAAATTTGTGACAGAAATTTTACGTCCCGATCCAAACGTAAACGTGCGCTCGCAAATCTATCAAAAGTCTTGGGCTGAAATCAAGAATCATCCGGTAGCTGGCATCGGTTGGGGGAGTATTGGTCCGCTGCTGGGACGCGATGGACGCGGAGTGTTCCTTAATTCGTCTAATATATTTTTAGAAACCTGGCTTGGGGCGGGTATCATAGGTTTTTTGGCGCTAGTTTTTCTCTTAGGCTATATTATTTTCCAGGCCGTCAAACATTATTTTTACGCTACCAATCAATTGTCAAAAACATGGCATCTCTTTATAATAGTTGGATGGTTCGGATTGGTTGTTTTCAATCTGTTTAACGCAGGGATATTCTTGGGATTTTTGTGGGTGTGGTTAGCGGCCGCGCAAGCAGAAAACTAAAAAATTATATATGATAATCGCAATTGATATTCGCAATATCGGCAAACAAAAAACCGGCAGTGAAGTGGTGGTTTTGGAGTTGACGAAAAATATCTTAGAGTTGGATAAAAAAAATGAATATTTACTGCTGACTGATACGAGGGATACAGCTGTTGTGGAAAATATCCGGCAAACATTGCACCTGGGTGACAAAAAGAATGCCCGCATCATTTCGCTGCCAGCTAAGAATAAATTCATCTGGGCGGCGTGGGTTATGCCTAAATTTTTCCGTGAAAACAAAATTGACGTCTTTCACACCGAATACATCTTGCCTTTTTGCATCCCTAAGAATGTTAAGGTGGTGACGCACATCCATGACGTTTCTTTTAAAGTTTATCGCCAGATGATTTTGAAAAAGGATTTGTTTTTTTTGGATCTGCTCATTCCGCGCGCCATTCGCCGCTCAGACAAAATCATTGCAGTCAGTCAGTTCACTAAAGATGAAATAGAAAGATTCTATCCGGCCGCCAAAGACAAAATTGAAATTGTTTCCAATGCGATCAATCTTTCTCCGCAAACGCTGACCGCAGAATTGGAAAAAACCATCCGGGGAAAATACAAACTACCGGAAAAATTCATCCTATATATCGGCACCTTGCAGCCCAGAAAAAACATTCCGGTCCTGATTGAAGCTTACGCTCAGATGAAAAGCAGTATTCCGGGCGTGTCACTGGTGTTGGCTGGTAACAAGAATAGCCACAACTTTGATAAGAAGATTGAAGCGGCTTTATTTAAAAATGATTTGCGAGACGAAGTTATCTTTCCCGGCTTTATCGACACTGAAGATAAATCGGCCGTGTATCAGTTGGCGCAGGTGTTTATTTTTCCATCTTTCTACGAAGGTTTTGGCATCCCGATCCTCGAGGCGATGAGTGTTGGTACGCCAGTGATTGCATCGGACATCTCGCCGCACCGCGAAGTGGCCGGGAAAGCAGCCTTGTTTTTCGATCCGGATTCCGCCGAAGAATTGGCAGAGCGTATCAGAGAGATTGTAGACAGTAGCGTTTTACGTGATGATTTTAGGGTAAAAGGTCGCGAACAAGCGGAAAAATTTTCCTGGAGGAGAAATGCGCAAAAGTTGGTGTCTATTTTTGAAAGTTTTGATTGACAAAGAATTGGTTTGCGGTAAAATATAACTAATAAAACAATTATTAAATTAATCAAATTTAAGAACTAAAAGAGTGCCCCCAAGGCTCTCGCAATTTTTTTTATGTCATATATCAAGCAAGAAGCCGGTCGGGTTAAATTCTATAAGCGTTTATGGTTTAAAATTGCTGCGCCTACCTGCGCGGTCATCATTATTGTCGGTGGCGCTTTCGCATGGAAGACCAACTCATTCCTGACCAAGATTTCCAAGGGTGGGATTTTTTCCGCTATCGCGCATAACATTCCCGGCGTGAACAATGAATTGAAAGGGGAGAAGGATGGGCGTATCAATGTTTTGCTTTTGGGGATGCGCGGCGCTAATGATCCGGCGGGGGGAACTCTAGCGGACACCATTATGGTGCTAAGCATCGAACCGAAACAGAATGTGGCCGCCTTGATGTCCATTCCGCGCGATTTGTTCGTGGATAATCCAGCTACGGGCTCCAAGACTAAATTGAACGCCGTCTATGCTTATGGCGAGCAGAAAGGGGCTGGTCAAGGAATGGCTAATATGGAACAAGTCATCGGGAGCATCACCGGTCAACCTATTCAATATGCCACAGTTATCAACTTCGACGGTTTCAAAAAAATTATCGATGTGGTAGGTGGTGTGACCCTTACGCTGGATAAACCCTTCGACGAGTCAGTGCAATTCAATCAACCGCAAGTATGTGATGGCATTACCTTCACCGTGCCGACTGGAAAATTTGATCAGAAAACGGCTAATGTTTATTGGCCGGGGACTAGGACGGTGAAAAGAGTGCGCGTCCTGGCCAGTTATCCATTGTGTACCAACGCTCACCCGGAATGTAACGGCGATTTCAAATTGGACACCGGCACACACACCCTTAATTCGACAGATGCCCTTTGCTACGCCAGATCCCGTGAAACCTCCAATGACTTTGAACGTGCGGCGCGCCAACAACAAGTCTTGAAAGCTGTTAAAGACAAGCTTCTGAGCGCAGGTACTCTGACCGATTTCTCCAAATTGAATGGCATTCTGACCAATCTGGGTGATAATGTAAAAACAGATATGCAACCTTGGGAAATGAAGCGGCTTTATGATATCTATACCCAGATGAAAGACTATAAATTGTATCAGAAAGTTGTTGATGGAACGGATGACCCGGAAGTCGGTTTAGTGTATGGCAAGCGAGATGATGTGGCTGGAGATATCCTGCTGCCCAAGGGAGACAATTTCGACAAGTTCAAGACTCTCTTTCAAAATGTTTTCCCAGCAGTAGAGACAGCTGCACCCAAAAAATAACATCTAATCTAGACGAATAATGACCATGGAAAATCTTGAAAATGAAACTGGAATAGAAATGAAAGAAATGGAGGATGCAAAAGTAAGAGAAATACAGAATCTTGCCAGGAACCGGCGCTTATTCAAAAAATACATTTTTTTCTTCCTGATGATTTTTCTTTTAGCGGGTAGTTTTTGGGTTGGATATGAAAGAGGAAAAAACAATACAGTTCAACCGGAAAAAAATACAGCTTTGAATTCAGCGATTCTTAACAACAAAGAACCCACCTCTGCCGAAAAAGTTGATTTTTCTCTTTTTTGGAAAGTGTGGGATTTGCTCAAGGAAAAACACGTTGATAATAAGACTCTGGATGCGCAAAAATTGGTTTATGGAGCGATTAACGGCATGCTTCGCGCCACCGGCGATCCTTATTCTAATTTTTTCGACCCGCAGCAGAGCAAAGATTTTTCCGCCAACATCGAGGGTAGTTTTGATGGCATTGGGGTGGAACTTGGAGTGAAAGATGGCATTTTGACAGTGGTGGCGCCGCTGGACGGTTCCCCGGCCCAAAAAGCCGGCATAAGAAGTGGAGACAAAATCTTGAAAGTGGGCGGCAAAGTGATTGCGGACCTGACGTCGGATGAAGCTATTGGACTTATTCGCGGAAAAAAAGGCACTCCGGTCGTAATGACTATCTTGCACCAAGGAGAAAATGACACCCATGATGTCACGGTTTTGCGCGATACAATTGAGGTGCACAGCGTGGACGTTTCCTTTAAGCAAGCGGATATTGCTTATTTACGCATTTCACAATTTTCTGACAATACTGACAAAGAATTTGACGAGGCTATGAACAAAATCATTGCGCAAAAATCCAAAGGAATCATTTTGGACTTGCGAGATGATCCGGGCGGGCTTTTGGATAAGGCGGTCAACATTGCCAGTCGTATGATTCCGGAGAAACAAGTCGTAGTCTCAGAGGAGGACAATACCGGAAAGAAAGACAGTCTGTATACTGCCGGCGGCGATAAATTGAGTGCTGTCCCGATGGTCGTCTTAATCAATCAGGGGAGTGCTAGCGCTTCGGAAATTTTAGCCGGCGCGCTGAGAGATGACCGGCACACCATATTGGTGGGAGAAAAATCCTTTGGCAAGGGCTGTGTGCAAGAATTGATCAATTTGCCAGGTGGATCAAGTGTCAAAATCACTGTTGCCAAATGGTTGACACCGAATGGTGACTACATCATGGATAAAGGCATTGCGCCGGATGACGTTGTGGATCTGACTAAGGATGACATTACTAATAATCGCGATCCGCAACTGGATAAAGCCATTGAAGTTATAAAAGGCGAAATAAAATAAAACCTATATGCAAATTATTTTACTGCAAGACGTGAAAAGTCTTGGAAAAAAAGGTGATGTGAAGGATGTCTCAGAAGGTTACGCGAGAAATTTTTTGTTTCCCAAGAAATTGGCGTCACCGGCCACGCCGGGGGCAATCAATGAATCTAATCTGAAAAAAGAAGGAGAGATGGCGCGCCAAAAAAAAGAAACTGCAGATCTCTTGGAGTTGGCAAAAAAGATTGGTAATGAAAAAATCATTCTAAAAACTAAGGCCAAAGCCGGTAAATTGTTCGGCTCTATCACCAAAAAACAACTAGTGGAAGAATTCAAAAAAAGCAATTTGGACGTTTCTGAGAAATGCATTATAATGAAAGAAGTGATAAAAAAAGTCGGGGCATACGAGATTGAAGTGAGGTTAGCAGTCGGGATCAAGGCTAAAGTCAAATTGGAAGTGTCTGGCGCATAACTCAAAAGACGCCACAACCTTATAAATTTACAAAAGTCGCGGGGAAGCGACTTTTTGTCTGGAAAATATTTAATTTTATTAATTTAATTTATTCATGGATCTGAGCGGGAGTTTCATGAAGGGATAAAATATTATGAAAAATAACCGTAAGTACATCTTTGTGGTCGGGGGCGTGATGAGCGGAGTGGGAAAGGGGATAACGGCTTCATCTATCGGAGCCATTCTAAAAGCGCGCGGCTTCAATGTGACAGCGGTGAAAATCGACCCCTACATCAATGTGGACGCCGGGACGATGAATCCGGTGGAACACGGAGAAACATTCGTTTTGGAGTCAGGCTTGGAAACTGATCAGGACATGGGGAACTATGAAAGGTTCATGGGCATCACTCTGCCGTCGGAAAACTATATGACGACCGGCAGTGTCTATGAAGCGGTTATTCATAATGAAAGAAACTTGGAATATAAGGGTAAGTGTGTTCAAGTGGTGCCGCATATTCCCTTGGAAGTTATCTCCCGCATCAAAAAAGCCGCTGATAAGGCTAACGCCGACATTACTATTGTGGAAATCGGGGGCACCGTTGGGGAATACGAAAATATTCTTTTCATGGAAGCTATCCGCTTATTTAAGATAAAAGCGCCGGAGGATATCATCACAATCATGGTAAGCTATCTGCCTATTCCGCACGCCAGCGGTGAGATGAAGACCAAGCCGACGCAACATGCCGTGCGCACTTTGAATGGGACTGGCGTGCAACCGGATTTTATCATCGCCAGGAGCGAAACATTTTTGGATCAAAAGCGGAAGGAAAAAATTTCCCTTTTTTGCAATGTGCCGGAGAAATATGTCATCAGCGCGCCGGATGCCTCGAGTGTTTATGAAGTGCCGATCAATTTTGAGCGCGATGACTTGAGCCGACTATTGCTGAAAAAACTCGGTTTGAAATACAAAAAAACCGATTTGAAAAAATGGTACGAACTGATGGAGAATATCAAAAATTCGAAAGAAAAAGTTAAAATTGGCATTGTGGGAAAATATTTCGGCACTGGCGATTTCATTTTGAGTGATTCCTACATTAGTGTTATTGAAGCCATTAAGCACGCAGCCTATCAATTGAAACTTAAGCCGGAAATCGATTGGATCAATAGCGAACTATTTGAGAAAGAACCGGAAAAGATTGCCAACCTCAAAGAATTTGATGGTATCATTATCCCAGGTGGTTTTGGCTCGCGCGGAATCGAAGGCAAGATTGCAGCTGTCCAGTATTTACGCGAAAATAAGATTCCCTTTTTGGGATTGTGTTATGGCATGCAAGTAGCCGTCATTGAAGTGGCGCGCAATATTTTAGGCCTGAAAGATGCCCACACTACCGAAATCAATCGACGCACCAAAAACCCGGTCATCGATATTATTCCTGAGCAAAAAAAGAATTTGGAAGATTCGAACTATGGGGCCACGATGCGGCTTGGAGCCTATCCCGCTCTCCTCAAAAAAGGCACAGTGGCGTTTGGCGCTTATAAGAAAAATAAGATTTCTGAACGGCATCGCCACCGATGGGAAGTCAATCTGGCCTTCAAAGAAAGATTGGAAAAAGCCGGCTTGATTTTCTCGGGCACTTCCCCGGACGGCAAGTTTATGGAAATAACCGAACTGCCGAAAACCATGCATCCATTTTTCCTCGGTACGCAATTCCATCCAGAGCTACAATCCAACCCACTCACTTCGCACCCGCTGTTTTTGGAATTCATCAAAGCGGCTGCCAAGAAATGATTGAGCGTAAACTTCAAGCAAAAAAAAGAAACCTCCAGAGAGGTTTCTTTTTTTGCAAAGAGAAAAACTAATTGGCTAGATAAGACTTAAAGATGCCGTCCGTGTAGGTCATGCAGGCTAAAGCTGTGCCGTCGCATTTAGTGGCAAATCCTGAGAGGGCAATTTCGACAGGATTTTCTTTGGATGAGGCGGCTAGTTTTTTTGCAATCTCCGGAGTGGCGTCGATCAATTCGAAATTATCCACATCATGTGAAGGAAGCTTGACCACATCAGCGGCGGCCACTTGCACCATCAGTTTATTATTTTTCATAATTTTCCAAGCAGAAATTTTTGCCTCACCTTGGAAGGCGCGCACCTTGCAATCAGCAGCAGTAGCAGCGGCAGTTTTATTTTTTGCTAAAGCTTGGGTAATCACAGCTTGATTATCACCGGAAAAAGTCACCTCCTGACTTTTCACTATCATTTCCGTAGCTACAAAAATAGCCAAAGCAGAAATGATGGCGATTGATATGGGAGTAGATACGACTCTGTGCATCTTTTTATGTTTAAGATTACTTACGATTATTTTTATTATACCACAAAAAGCCTCTCTGTCTAAATAGTTATCCACACCCAAAAAAAGAGCGAGTAGTCTCGCTCTTTTCATATAAAAACAAGTTGCAAATTATTCCACTGAAATCACTTTTCTTGTGACTAATCGTCCGGTGAAACTCTTGATTTTCTTAGTAGTGAATTTCACTGCGCCTTCCTTCATGGCGAAGAGCGTATCATCTTCGGCGCGCTTCACATTTTTTCCAGGCTTAAATTTAGTGCCGCGTTGACGAACAATGATTTGTCCCGGAGTGATTTTTTCGCCACCGAATTTCTTCACACCCAGCCTTTTGGAAACCGAGTCTCGTCCAAGGGCGGTAGACCCACCAGCTTTTCTATGTGCCATTTTTGTCTGAGAGCGAAGCGAGCAGGAACAAAAATGAGCATCCCGCAAAAATTCGCTCTATATAAAGTTAAATTATTTTAAAACTTGACCATCTTCATTAAATTTCTAAACCAGATAAATCTCTGTCAGAATTTTATGCGGGATAGCCATATTCCAATTACAATTTATCTTATCAATTATGTGCTATAATGTCAAGTAACAACTATGGATAAAAACGATTGGAAAATAAGAATAAAGGTTTTTTGGGAGAAATATGAAGCTAAAATAGTGCTGGTTTTCGGGCTGGTTTTGGCTGTGGTCATCTCGTTTGAAGCAGGTAGTTTAAAGGGCGCTGGTTTGAGCCAAAAACCCTTGGTCATTGAAAAACCGGCAGCTAGTCAGGATTTTGTCCCTAAAGACCCTGCTCAGGCTCAGAATTTGACCACTAGCGCTCCTGTTGACCAGACTGGCGTCCTACAGCTGCCCCAAAATTGTGCCTACCTTGGCAGCAAGAACTCGAATAAATACCATTTGCCGACTTGTCGTTTTGCTAAAAATATCAAGCCGGAAAACCGTGTTTGCTTTTCTTCGCCAGATGAGGCACAATCGAAAGGGTACTTGCCGGATAAAGGCTGCGTTAAATAGTAAAAAAGCCCAATGACAAAATCCAAATTTCAAATAAAATCCTAATGACTAAATGATTAAAAAAAATTTAGACATTTGGATTTTGAAATTTATTTGACATTTGTAATTTGATATTTGAAATTGCACACAACATTATGTCTGACTTAAAAAACAACATCATTGTCATTTCTCTCGGCGGCTCACTTATCGTGCCGGAAAAAATTGATTGGCAATTTTTGAAAAAATTCCGTGAGTTAATTATTGCTGAAATTAAAAAAGGTAAAAAATTCGTCCTCATCACCGGTGGGGGTTACACCGCCAGGGAATATATCCAGGCAGCCGCCAAGGTGACAGCTTCCGTCACGCGTGATGACCAGGATTGGCTCGGGATCCACGCCACTCGGATGAACGCCCATCTCTTGAAGACTATTTTCCGGGCCTACGCCCATCCGCGCATCAACAAGAATCCCAAAACCAAGGCGGACATTCAAGAACATTTTGCACATGGTGAGAAGATTATGATTGCAGCCGGTTGGCGGCCGGGTTGGTCGACGGACTATGTGGCCACGATTTTGGCTGAACGCTTGGGCGCCGCAACAATCATCAATCTTTCCAATATTAAATATGTTTGTGACAAAGATCCGCACAAATTCAAGGATGCCAAAGAAATAAAACAGATCAGCTGGAAAGATTTCAGGCGCATTGTCGGCAATCATTGGGACCCGGGCCTCAACGCCCCCTTCGATCCGATCGCTTCCAAACTGGCGCAAAAAATCAACGCCACCGTCATCATTGCCGACGGAAAAAATCTCAAGAATTTAAAAAATATTTTGGATGGAGGGAAATTTCAGGGGACGGTGATAAAAAACTAATTCTTGTCCCTGTATTTTAAAAGAACTGTCATTCTGAGCGAAGCCCGTACTCGGGCGCAGTCGAAGAATCTACTTTGTGTAACCATTAGTTTTCCTATAAATCGCAAGTCTTGCGGTAACCTCTGGCAGATCCTTCGACTGCGTTCGTCGCCTCGTCAGCGACTCACTCCGCTCAGGATGACAGAAATAGTTGACAAAAATCCTAGCGTTTGCTAGGATTTTTTTATTGCGTAAGTTCTTTCTTTTGTGCTGGAGGGTGGCCAAGCGGTAAGGCGATGGGCTCTGACCCCATTATCCCAGGTTCGAATCCTGGTCCTCCAGCCAAATATTTCTAACTGTGAATATGACCCTGTAGCTCAATCGGTAGAGCACCGGAATGATAATCCGGACGCCAAGCAAAGTACCGCGTAGGCGAGTTTTATTGAAGTATCTGTAATTCTGTTTGGATTGAATCGCGCGATAAATCCAAAGAAAATAACAGATAGATTCGATGAAATGTGTCGGAGGTTCAAATCCTTCCAGGGTCTCCAGTTTGAATTTTTAAAGCATACCAACACAATTGTTCGAGTATGCTTTTTTTATTGAAATTTAATTTTCTTATGCTTCAGTGAAAAATAGATAATCAGATAGAATGACAAGGAAATGATCAGGGCGACGACGATGAAGCCGACCATGAGGGGCAGGACCAGCTCGAAGAGGATGATTTTGCTGAAAAAATAATTCCAACCGAGGGTATAGGTGGTGTGAAAGCTGTTGGTGAGCGATTGAGGGCTGACTCTGAAAAGGAAACCGCCCACAATGGCCGCCAGAGGCAAAGTTAGGATGGTCGTCCACATATTGACGGCCACAATCGCAGTCAAAGCTGCTAATCGATTCAGCCGGAGAATGTAGGCAACAAAGAGCGTACTGAGGATTCCTTCACCCGGTACGATGCCCATAAAAATTCCCACCGCCACGCCGCCCGCCACTTTGTGCGGTGAGTCATCGATAAGAAAAAAGTGTCTAAGGAGGGCTTTAAATTTTTGGTGTATTTTTTCCATTATAGCAATTTATTTTTTCTTCACACTCAAACTCTTCGTTTCCTTGTCCACTATTTTAGCTTTTTCCACTTCTTTCTGCGCCGGTAAGGGCAAGACCCCGAGAATATTTTTAAGCGCGATGCCATCCACTTTCAAAACATCTTCCCAATGTTGCAATGGTTCGAGAATTTCGCGTAATCTTTTCTCGTCATATTTATAAGTTTTCCGCAGGGTGGTGGCGATGATGCCGCTCTCGCCAAAGACGCGCTCCACGCCTTCTTGTTCCATATATTGCGCGATGATTTCTTGTAATTTTCCCAAACGTTCTTTGGTGAGAATCATGGCGGACCGAAGATCGATGAATTCCGCAATGGCGGCATTGATTTCAGTCGTGTCGATTTTTCGTGCCTCCTTGAATTTATGTTTCCACATCGGGCAGATATTCTGATAGCCGCACCAAGCGCACAGAGGTGAAACATGTGGTTCGAATTTCTGTTCCTCGATGAGCTGGATTGTTTCCAAAAAAACTTTTTCCGTTTCTTGGAGCTGCTCTTCGGTGCGCGGAGCGGAAAGTTTCACGCCGTGTTTCAAGAAATATAAACTGACTTTCAAGTTGCCCAGATTGGCAATCTCTTTCGGATAGAGCGAGAGAAAAGCTTGCAAGTAGACGGTCAGCTGGATGTCATGGTCCACTTTTTCTTGCGTCGGCATTTTTTTGGTGGTTTTGTAATCGATGATTTCAAATCCGTCGCCGACCCGATCAATGCGGTCAATGATGCCGGAAATGATATGCTTATTGTCAGTCGGTCCGATTTCAATCTGAAAGCGCGATTCCAAAGTGACAATGTTGAAATCGGCCGGATTGTTTTTCTGATAATAGTCCTGGATGATTTTCACGCCTTGTGAAAAAGCCGCCCGTTCTTCGTCTGCATTTTCGAACACTCCCGGATTCCACACATTGGAAAAATGTTCCATAGCCTGATCCAAGGTAGGGGACAGGATGCCGGGCGTATGGATGAATTTCATCGTATCATGCAGCACCGACCCAAAAACCGCCTCCTTGGATTTTGGGGTTTTTATCTTATCAATATTCTGATATTTATATTTCAGCGGACAATTTTGATAGGTGTCGAAAGCGGAATAGGAAATGCGCATAAAACTATTACTTTTAATTTGTCATTCCTGCGTAGGCAGGAATCTAGTGTAGAAACTTAATGATTTGCGACTGGATTCCCGTTTTCACGGGAATGACAAGTTAAGTATAATATACAAGACAACTATTGACAATTGGGGGTTCTTACTATAGAATTATAAGTTACAATGATTTGTTTTATAGGCCAAAAGTTCACAAAAGCAAAAAGGAGGCAATCGTGAATAATGTTGGAATCAAGGCTGGAATGAGGGTTCTCAATAGCAGGAGCAAGAACGTTGGGATAATCCTCGGTGTCGGTGAGAAATATTCTCCTATTTTTCTCCATAATAAATACGTGGCCGTATTACGGCTCGTGGAGAAAGGTAGTTTCAGAGGTATGTACGTTTGTACTTATTGGAGGATAGATAATATTAAAAATATCTCCGGAAAAACTCTATTTTAGCCTTAAATATTCGGTTGTGGGCTACCCGCCTTGCGGGTAGCCCATGTTTTTTATTCATTCTTTTATTAGAAAGATTTTTAATGTGTTGACAACTTTTTTAGCTATGCTAATATTATATCATACTAATTGAGTAGGATATTAAAATAATGAAATTTTCCATGAAAGGGGAGTATGGCCTCAGGCTGGCGGTCAATTTGGCCAGAAGCTATCCGACCATCAAAAACACGAAAGACATTGCCGCGGAGGAAAATATTTCGCTGAAATATTTGGAACGGCTAATTGGGGAGTTGAGGAAAAAAGAAATCGTGAAAAGTTTTAAGGGTAAAGATGGAGGATATATTTTAGCCAGAAATCCCAAAAAGATTTCGGCTGGGGAAGTGATCGAAGTGATGGAAGGAACATTCACCTCCAAGTGTATGGACACGCACTGCGTCCAAGTCAAAAAATGCCCCTCCAGTTTTGTCTGGATAAAGCTAGGGGAACAGATTAGGAAGACGTTGTATGGGATAAAGTTGTCAGATTTAATAAAATAATAAATATAATTGTCATTGCGAGCGAAACGCAGTGCAGCGAAGCAATCTCGCGGTTTATTTCACAAGTCTAAGTGTTAAGTTTTGGTGAATTAAATTACGAGATTGCCGCGGTCGCTACGCTCCCTCGCAATGACAGGACTTAGTTTATGAAACGAATCTACCTCGATTACGCGGCCACCACGCCGGTCGATAAAAAAGTTTTGGACAGTATGCTGCCATATTTTTCGGAAAAGTTCGGCAATGCTTCATCACTACATAGCTTCGGCATGGAGGCGAGTGAGGCGGTGGAAAAGGCGCGCCAAGTGACAGCTGATTTTTTCGAGGTGGATAATAAAGAAGAAATCATTTTCACCAGCGGCGCCACGGAGTCGAATAATCTTGCAATAAAGGGTGTGGTCAAAGCGTATTATACTAAGCCAGAAAACAGGAATATCAAACCGCACATTATCACCACAGTCTTTGAACACCATTGTGTCCTACATACAATCAAAAAATTGGAAAAAGAAGGTTTAATTGAGGCGACTTATGTTGCTCCGCAAAAAGACGGGGTTATTCGGGTGGAAGAGGTCAAAAAAGCCATCCAACCCAACACTATTCTAGTAACCGTAATGTATGTGAACAATGAAATCGGCACAGTACAACCGATTATGCAAATCGGAAAGATTGTAAAGGAGGCTAATAGACTAAGGGCTAAAAACTATCAGCTAATTTTCCATACTGACGCCACGCAGGCCGTCAACTATTTTGACTGTAATGTGAAAAAATTGGGCGTTGATCTGATGAGTATGTCGGCGCATAAGATTTATGGCCCGAAAGGTGTTGGCGCGCTCTATGTCAAAAAAGGCACACCCATTAAGATGATCCAGGACGGCGGAGCGCAAGAAAACGGCATGCGGGCCGGGACGCTCAATTCAACCGGGATTGTTGGTCTGGGCACGGCAATTTCTGGAATTATGAATTATGAATTACGAATTAAGAATAGTAAGAAAATCACAGAGCTAAGGGATTACTTGATTGAAAAAGTTCTCAAAGAAATTCCCAAAACTAAATTGAATGGATCGCGCCGAAAACGTTCACCTAACAATGCCAATTTTAGTTTTTCTGATGTGGAAGGGGAGAGTCTACTCATCATGCTGGACGCCGCTGGCATTGCCGCTTCAACCGGTTCCGCTTGTTCATCTGGTTCGCTCTCACCGTCGCATGTCCTGATGTCACTTGGTATGAAAGCGGAAGAGGCGCATGGCTCATTGCGGCTGACACTCGGAAAACAGACGACCAAAAAAGAAATCGACGAAACAGTGAAACAACTCAAAAAAATAATTACAGATCTGCGAAAAATTTCCGGCAATATTTTGGAAGACTACTACGCAAATAAAATTAAGAACCCTTAACTAACTATGTCATTCTGAGCGAAGTCCGTACTCGGACGAAGTCGAAGAATCTGCTTTGTGTAATCACTAGTATTACTATAAATCACAATGCTTGTGGTAATGCATAGCAGATCCTTCGACTGCGTTCGTCGCCTCGTTGGCGACTCACTCCGCTCAGGATGACAACTTATATTATGATATATTCAAAAAAAGTTCTCGAGCATTTTATGCATCCGCATAATCAAGGCGAAATGAAAAATCCTTCTGGCGTCGGCATCGTCGGCAATCCGACTTGCGGCGATGTGATGAAAATTTATATCAAAGTGAAAAAGAAAAAAAAGGAAGAGGTGATAGAGGACATCAAATTTGAGACCCTAGGGTGCGCCAGTGCCATTGCCACCTCATCTATGGTCACGGATTTGGCCAAAGGCAAGACTCTCACAGATGCTTTGAAAATCACGCGCGACGATGTGGCTGAGGCCTTGGAAGGTTTGCCGCCGATAAAAATGCATTGTTCAAATCTATCCAGCGAAGCGCTGACTGCGGCGATAGAAGATTATCGCAAGCATAAAGAGGAGGAGTAGGAAAAAATTCAATCGAAAAAAACAAAAAACCAGTTTTCAAGAAACTGGTTTTTTAGTCTAGGGGAGAGGGATGGAGAAATAGATAGGACGTCGCATAATGTAGGTTATGCGACACTGAGTATTATTTAAACTCCATTTAAAGCCTTTCTAGGCTTAACCTAGCTAAGATGCTTATCTAGTATAATTAGCCCCTCTCTTTGGCCTAATCTCATATAGGTATATCTATCTCATAAGATGCCAAATCGCTCACAGCTCAATTTTGGAGGTCGTTTTTCCGTGTCATTCTTGTGTAGGCAGGAATCTAGTGTATAAGATAATTGATTCATAACTCACTTTCTATTTTCACAAAAATAATAAAAAAGTAGAACGAATAAATTATTTTAATCAAAAATACATTTTCAGAAAATATTTTAGTTGTAAATGATCATTTGGTCGATGCTGGTTTTAGAATTGGTTCCTATTTGTCCAATGAGCGACATGGAAGTTCCCAGATAAAGATTGGCTCCAAAGTATGGATCATGGACGATGTAATCTTTGCTGTCACGTCCGGTAACCACCACATAATGCCCTCCCCCACCGGACGATTTATTTATGTGGACGATGACTGGGTGGCCAGCGTCAATTTGCGATTTGATGGTTGACCAGTCGACATTGCCATGACCGATAGATGAAGCCAGACTGACATTGGGACTCCAAGAGCCCGGCCAATTGATCAAGGCACCATAAAAGACTTTGGCTTTGGCTAAACTGCCCGGGTTGATGCTAGCGCCCAAGTGTTTCAAAACCATGGCCACTGACGCCACGGCGCAGCCATCATTTTTCATAAGATATTTGGAATTTCCGATAGGTTGGTCACCCCAGCGCGAGTCGGTTTGAGAAAAATACCAGGAAGTGGAAGCCCAATATTTCGAATCCGGTTTTGGATAATTTTTGACACTATCCAGGACATCGCCAATATTGGAAGCTGCGCTAAAATCAAACAGTTCAGCTTTCTGTTTTTCAATATTAGCCAACATCTGCTGGTATTTCTGTTCATCTCCTTGCGTTTTTTCCAAAAGATATTGCTTCTGATTTTCACTATCTTGCAAATCGGTTTTTTTTTGAGCGAATTGGTCGCTCAATTCCGTGTTTAACTGATAGGTCGTCTGCAACTTTTGCTGACTGATTAAAAGTTCCGCCTGAGTATTTTTAATCTCATCTAAGACATCCGAAACTTTGACGCCGGATTGTTCGATGTAGTCCGACTGGCCGAATGACACCGCCATGTCCTTGTTCCACAGGACCAATTCCAAGACGCCTTGCTGGTCATAGTCATAATAGGTTTGCATCAAATTACCCAAGATTTTTTTTTGATACTCGACAGCCGTTTCTTTTTCGGAAATGTCGGTTTTCAAGCTGTCGATCTGACTGGAAGTGTCTTTCAGTTTTTGTTGGACTGATTGCAGTGTTTGTTGGGTCTGCGCTTGTTGCTGATTGATGGTATCCAACTGATTGGCCAGCAGGTCTTGAGTTTGATTGCTAATTTTGATCAGCTTGTTGTAAGCGTCAGCTTGATTGTTTAAGGCCTCGCATTTTTGTTCATCACTCTTGCATTGGTCTTGGCATTGTTGGTTCAAATCAGAACCCGCAGTAAGGTAGGCACATTTTTCATCACACGCCACCTTGCAATCATCAGCTGAGGCTAGCGAAATAGGCCCAATAAAAAACAGGGTGCACAACAAAATAGCCGAGGTGCAAACTCCGAATGACCGGCTGCTTTGTTTTTGTTTTTCAATAAACATTTTTGCGAGAGAGTTAGTTTAGTTTTTGAATGGCCTTGTCCAGGCGTTCCAAACTTTCGGCTTTCCCCAGGATTTGTGCGACTTCAAAGGGTGAGGGCGACCATTGCTCGCCAGTCAAAGCCACGCGCAGCGGCCAGAGCAATTGGCCACGATCAGTTTTGCCGTCCTCATCGGTGAAATTTTTTTCCGCTACTTGCATGAATGTTTGCATGATTCTTTGCAAAGCTTCGTTGGTCGCATTTTCCGGATCAAACTCAAAATCGACATCCGCCATCCCTTCTAAAGTTTCCTTGGATAATTGTAGAGATTTTTTTGTTTCGAAATCTTCACATTCCTTCCAGCGCAAAAGCTCTGTGTCATAATGCAATGCTGTTTTGAAAAAGAATTTAGCATCCTCCCCTACTTCATCCAATTTCAAGAGGCGAGCGCGCTCGACGGACAAAACTTTTTTCACATATTTTTCCGCTTTTTTTTCGGCCGGCGCGTTCAGATAAAAATCTTTGGTTTCCAGGAATTCTAAAGAACGTTGATATAAATCCAAAATGGAAATTTTCTTAATCCACTGAGCATTGATCCAGTCTAATTTTTTGATATCGAACACCGCTCCCCCTTTATGCACATGGGTCATATCAAATTTGTCCGCCAGTTCGGATAGCGTGAAAATTTCTTGTGTCTCACCATTGCCAGGATTCCAACCTAAAAAGGCTACGAAATTTATAATCGCTTCTTTCAAATAGCCTTTCTTGATATAATCTTCCACCGCCACGTCCCCCTGACGCTTGGACAGTTTGCTTTTGTCAGCGTTGAGCAGAAGTGGCAAATGAGCAAAAATAGGCGGCGTCCAACCGAAAAAGCGGTATAGCAACAAGTGCTTGGGCGTGCTCGACAACCATTCTTCGCCACGAATGACGTGCGTGATCTGCATGTCATGATCATCAATGACATTAGCCAGATGATAGGTCGGAAAGCCGTCGGATTTTAAAAGCACTTGATCATCGACAAGATTAGTTTCGAATTTCACTTTCCCGCGCACCGCGTCTTCAAATTCAAGCGTTTCATCTTTAGGAATTTTGAGGCGAATAGTATAGCTGCAATTTTCTTTCAATTTAGCATTGATCTCGTCCGGCGTAACATGGTTCAAACAATAGCGGTCATAAATCGGCGGCCGTTTCTCGGCAGCCTGTTCCGCGCGCATCTCTTCCAGTCTTTCCGGTTCGCAAAAACAATAGTAAGCGTGGCCATCTTTCACTAACTGCTCGGCATATTTTTTATACACCTCTAATTTTTCCGATTGGATATATGGCCCGAATTCTCCGACTTCCAGAACGCCGGGGTAATTTTTTGATTCAATTACATTGGTGTTATCATCTTTAATCTCAGTTGTCTGGAAAACCCCTTCATCATATTCCAAGCCCGCCCAATCCAAAGTTTTAAGCAGGCTTTCCACCGCCCCTTCGACAAATCTTTTTTTGTCAGTGTCCTCTATGCGTAAAATAAAATCCCCACCAGTATGCACGGCGAATAAATAATCATACAAGGCCGATCGAAAATTTCCGATGTGCATGAAGCCGGTCGGGCTCGGCGCAAATCTGACTCTGGTTTTATTCTTCATCATCTTTATTTTCCTTATCTTTTTTAATTATCTTCCAGTGAAAAAGCAAGATCGGCAAGGAAATGATTAACATTGTCAAAGCATCCACGACTGATGATTGGCGAGCCGCACTATAACATTCTTCACCGATATTATTTTTCTTCCATTCTTCATAATCGCGTAGCAAATTTTCCAGTTGTGTTTTTTGATCAACGGTTGCAACGCCGGCATAAACATTCTTATCAAAAGCATACACCGGTGGAGCTTGATTACATTGTCCATAATCCCCCTTTTCCGCTTTAGGAAAAACATAAAATTTCAAGGCCGTATTGAGCAACCTGCCTGTCCCGACAGCCACAAAAATCAGACTGATAAGCGCCGCCAGATACAAATAGACACTGCGGATCAATTTTGTTTTGGTAGTCATGGGTTTTTTATTTATAAAAACTATTTACTAAAAATTACTTTGACCGGAAAGACAACCACAGCGCGGAAAATCCGCCCAATTCTTTTCGGTTGCAGGATGAGCCGCCAGAGCCATTCGAGGCCGAGTTTTCTCATCCATTTTGGCGCGCGCTTGATCTTGCCAGTCAGGAAGTCGAAAGCGCCTCCCACTCCCATGGCGAGTCTAATTGTATCACATTTTACTTGATTTATGAAGAGCTCTTGGAATGGAGCGCCGAAGTTGCAGAGAAGAAGAGTGTCATTAGTCATCAGTAATCGATCATCAGTGTTTTTTATATCGACATTGGCTCCAGAAATAATTAGTCTCGGATAAATTTTCAAAATCGCAGTGCGGGTTTCTTGCCAGGTCGAAAGGCCATTTTTATTGGCTGCTAGAAATATTTTCAAGTTTTTTTCTTGCGCCAACCGTAAAATTTCCAGCATCAAGTCGGCCCCGGCCAGACGAGTTTTTAGAATACGCCCGAAACGCAAAAAGGCGAACCAAATCCCCACCCCATCGGCCACATTCAAATCACTGGCGTTCAAGACATCTCTAAACTCGGGATTTTTTTGGGCTTCCAAAATGAATTCCGGGTTGATAGTGACAATGCGGTGGAAGCGCGGCTCGGCTAAAAATAATTCTATCTGGTTAAGAATTTCTTTTTTGGAAAGATTATCTATTTTGACATTGAGAACTTCCATCAATCTCCAATGATCAATAATCAATGCTCATTCAATTTTCAATAAAATAATTTTCAATTGATGACTAGAACATTTGAAAATTCATTGAAAATTGAAAATTGAAAATTGAAAATTATTTTTTAAGATTATACCAGTGGGCAGCTTTCCAGCACGGCATACTCCCCTTCCCCGCCGTCAAAGTCACTGGCCATGATGTCCACGGCGTCCACCGGCAAGCTGATGGCAAATTTTTCCAAGATGCGCGGTTCGGTTTCCAATTCCGCCCATTTGTTTTTGCGGATCCGTCCGAGTGTCACATGTGCGCGAAAAGATTTTCTAGGGGCATAAGCAATGTCTAAAGTATCTTCCAATGAATTGACTAAATTTTTCAATTCTTCGCTGGGTCGGCCGATGAGCGCCACAGCCCGCGGTTCATCCGCACTTGGGAAAAGGCTGATTTCATCAAATTCCAGATCAAAAATAGTGTTTTTTTGGGCGGCCTCAGCCACTTTTTGGCAAATTTCCGGCAAATCAGTTTCCAGCACGAAACCTAAAAAAGCCAAAGTGATGTGCAAATTGGCTGCGCGCGTCCATTTGACCGGTAAATCATGCCACTTTTCGGCCAAGCGTGCCAACCTTTTGCGGTCTTGTTCAGGAATGTTCAAACTGATAAAAATTTTTCGTTTCATAAAAGAAGTCTAGCTGTTTTTCAGGGTTTTGGCAATTGCAATAGAAGAAATACAAAACAGCGATACTTCCTAGAATTCAACCATGAAAAAATTGACAGAAAAAGCTTTACATGCAATAATATCCTGTTGCTCAATCAACGCAGTACCTACCCAATAAAAAAACAAGAAAAAGGAGAATGCCGTGAAAACTAACCGAATTGAAGATCTTGAACCCATTACCCTAAAAGAGCGTATACATCCAAAAGTGTACCAAGCAATCTACAACGGAGAAGCTGAGCAACTGGAAGATATTTTTCTGGGAGCTACGGACAGGGTGCTGACGCTCATGCTCGAAAATAATCTCACTATGGTGCCGGAGCGCAAGGCCGTCTGGTGCAATTTCGGATGCTACATGCCCCATGGACATTTCGGATTTATGAATAAAGCTGGAGACAGCTTTCCCGATGAAGCCTTCGGAGAAAATTGCAAAATTTTCTGTCAAGAGAAAACAGCCCGAACAGGCCGAAACATGGGTCACAGCTGTTCTCATGAAAGCAGAGACCCGAAAAATGGAAAATGGGGCGGATCAGCTGAAATAACTTTCCAGCTCATATCCATTAAAGGCCTTCCCACTATTGCCGCCTGCTACGGCGCCTGCTCCGGTCTCAAGGAATGGGAGGATTTGACGCTTGAGCTTGGAAAATATTACTATCTCGGACTCATCAAGCTTAATGATGAACAAGTTCAGGAGATCCTCCGCCGAGCCGATGAGTCTGTCAAAGATGACCCGACTGGGCGACCCAAAGGTACGACGATTACCAATTATGTCGAGAACGTTTTTTACGCCATCGACGCTGAATTGGGCAGACTTACCGCTTAAAAACTTTTTCTTGCCAGAGCCACGAGAAGGGGCGAACATCCGCAATGCGGGAGTTCGCCTTTTTAAATTTCCGCTCCCGACCCGAAAATTCAAGATTAAATAAAAACCAGCTTACTTGAGGTTGGTTGTGGAAAAACATTAAGGTATATCCTACTTTACTTTTTATGCTTTTCAATCTGACTCCAGAAAGAATACTTACTAAAAATAGAATTGATATTTTCAATATCTTCTTGAAAGTCGGACGCCTTTAAATTCTTCAAGTTTTCTCCCATTATTTCTAGCCTTATATCATTCTCGGGAAAGCGAAAGACTTCATTTCTTTTATCATAAAATTTTATATTATTTTCTTCTGAAAGAAACTGCACAATCTTTTTTGGAAATTTATAGTGTGTATACTTATCAACTATTTTAATTCCCTTGCGCACATCTTCAGCTGGTATTTTTATGCGAGAAAGAATTTTTTCAAGCTCTTTCAAATCATGCGTTTTATAATATTTGTCGTCAACCCGGATAGCAACACTCTTAAGAAAAACTTCTACGCTGTGTCTTATGCAAAAAATTACTGGAATAAAAATTAGCCCACTATTAAGTCTGAATTTATCGTCAGTACTAATATTATCCTTCCCTTCTCCCGTATAGGATAATGCGATTTTTGCCATCAACAAATAAGTCTTTGCAAAATGTTCAAAGCTAATTGGACCAACATTACTTTTTATAGTTTTCATATTATTAAAATTATTTTACTGCATCGGAGGTGGGTATCTGGGTGGGTGGGTAGGGAGGTACGTACCTGCATACTTACATTGTTTTTAACTGCCTCCGACAACTCCGCGAGAAAAAAGTCGGAAAAAATTCGATAAAAAATATACCATTCTAATGTTACGGAATCCCATAACATTAGAATTTCACTTAATGATCAAAGGTATCGAATTCGACACGGTTAAAATTATCAAAATACAAGCCATACTATCGGCGCAGGTACGGCCACAAGTGCACTAGGAAGTGCCAATTTACTGAGTCATCACAAAAACTCCCAAAACAACAATGACCGCAGCTATTATTTTTCTCGTTAAATTACTCTTTTCCTTGTGAATTATCGAGGCTACAAAAACATTCAGTAGGACCGAGGTAGCCAAGAGCGGCGCGATGAAGGTTACTTCTGAAGTTTGGAAGGCTCTGATTATGGCGAGTATTAGAACGCCCCAAGAAATTCCGGTAATTAGATAATATTTTCTTCTTTTAGAATTGAATTCTTTCAGAATCTCTTTCGAGGAATGTCTCTCCACAAGATATATGAATAAGGCCGGAATAATCAAAGTTATCATGATATAGAAAGGCAGATTGAATTGTTTTGAGATATCAATATCTATTATGGTCGCTGTGGCGAGCAGAAAAGTCGCCAAAACATTTAGCACTACGTACCTATTGATTTTTAATTTTCCTTTACGATAAAATAAGAAAACATTCCCGGCCAAGATCAACCCGGCGCCAAGCAATTTGGCGGCGACTAGCGGTTCCTTGAAAATAATAATCCCATAAACCACTAAAAAAACTCTGGCTATTTGGTCCAGGATTGAATATACGGAGACATCAAGATTCTTCCTGACAGTTGTTTGAATCCTGTCGTTTAGGGTATAAAATATTATCGCCAGTAAAGTAAAAAGATATGCTGCAGTATTATTTGGGAAAGTGAACGCAAAGAATGGCAACAAAAAAAGAATACTAAGCCCCGCCACTACCTGAAGGATAATGGTCGCTACTCCATCTTTTTCAACTTCCTTAACAGCCAGCTTATATGACTGCATAAACACAATAAGAAGGATAAGCGACAACGACAGATTAAACTGCCAAGAATTTAGAATTATTTTTAGTTCTTCCATTTTATAAAGGTTTTTTACTATTTCCATTCTAGCATTAATGCCGTCAGTGTTCAAATTTGGATATAAAAATATGGCGGGTTTCAGTTGTGAAACTCCGCCATGGGGAAACTGAGAGGTAGCAGGGTTCGAACCTGCGGCAAGGCGTGACAGGCCGTGTTTTGACCAAACTAAACTATATCTCTCAGCGGAACAACGAGAAAGGATGAGCGTGCGCAAGTGATTTCGCTTGTATTTATAGCCACCCAGATGGTTTTCGGGTTGTTGCCGCATAGCTTCATCATCCGGCAAGTCCTAATAAATAGGCAATCTCCTGCTTCTTCTGCGCCCCTCCTTGTTGGCATGGTAGCATATTGAGACTGCATGTAAAGGTTCAACATAAAAAAATCACCAGAATAATGTCAATTGTTTAAATAGCTCAAAATGATACAATGGACACATGCCTAAATCCAAAAAATTCATTCTCGACATCGTGCCGCTGACCAAATTGCCCATGAGCGGCAGTCAGTCTTTTTCCTATCTATCAGAAAAGAAATTGTCAGTTGGCACTCTCGTGTCCATTCCCCTTTTCCGCCGCACGGTTGAAGGAATTGTTTTGGGGGTGCGGAAAGATTTTGAAAGATTGGGTAATATTGAATTAAAAAAAATCGAAGAAGTTTTGGAAGAAGATTTTTTGACGGAAGATCAGATTGAGTTGGCTAAGTTTATTTCAGATTACTATATATCCCCGCTTGGGATTGTGATGAAAAGTTTTGTGCCGGCGCGGACGAAAACCCGCAGACCCTCTCCCCAACCCCCTCCCGAGTACAGGAGAGGGGGCGTGAGTATTGTCCTCACGGAAGAGCAACAAGAAGCCGTAAATAAAATTGCAAAACAAAATACAAAATACTTGCTTTTCGGTCCGGCCGGATCAGGTAAGACTGAGGTATATATTCATTCAATTTTAGCCATTAAAAAGAAAAAGCCTGATGCGCAATTTTTGATTCTAGTGCCGGAAAAAACTTTGACGCCGCAAGCACTGGAGCGTTATGGACAATATTTTCCGCCAGAAGAAATCGTAATGCTCAGTAGTAATATCACCAAGGGGCAGTTCTATGGCTATTGGCAACGTGTTAAATCCGGCCAGGCCAAAATCATTATCGGCACACGCATGGCGGTGTTTGCCCCGTTCCAAAAAATGGGACTCATCATTATCGATGAAGAGCAGGATATGTCCTACAAACAATGGGATATGAATCCACGTTATGATGCGCGCACCGTAGCAGAAAAGTTGGCGGAGATTAATAAATGTCCGATCGTGCGCGGAAGCGCTACGCCGGCAGTGGAAACATATTGGCGAGCAAAAAATGAAAAAGAGATGAATCTTTTGGATTTGCCCCACCTAACAACCCCTCCCCAGCCCTCCCCTGATTACAAGGGAGGGGGCAATACAAATTCTCCACAAACCGTCATCGTCGACATGAAAAAAGAGCGCTGGGCGAAGAATTACTCATGTATAAGTAAAAAGCTAAAAAGTGAAATTGCTTACGCGCTGAAATATGACCAGCAGACGATTCTCTTCATCAATCGCCAGGGCATGAGCAGCTTTTCGGTTTGCAAGAGCTGTAAGACTGTTTTAAAATGCCCGAAATGCGACCGTTCGCTGGCTTATGATCAAAAGGGTCACTACCGCTGTTTGCATTGTGCCTATAAAACGTCCATCACACCGCAATGTTCGAAATGTAAGGGCATTATTTTTGAAAATGTAGGACTGGGCACACAGAAAGTGGAAAAAGAAATCAAAAATCTTTTCCCGAGCGCTCGCGTGGCGCGCCTCGATAGTCAGGTCGCCAAAGAAGCGGCGTATCAAGCCAAAATATACCAAGAATTTTCCGCGCGCCAGATCGATATTTTGATCGGGACGCAAATGATCAGCAAGGGCTGGGATTTGCCGAATGTCGCGTTGATTGGTATAATAGATACGGATAATGCTCTTTCTATCCCTGATTTTTCGGCTGGAGAAAAGTTTTATGAAAATATCGTGCAAGTCTCCGGCCGCGTGGCCAGACCCGGCGCGAAGTTTCCCGGCAGTGTGGTGATCCAGACTTATCAACCGGAAAACAAATCAATCAGGTTCAGTGCGGAACGAAATTATGAAGCTTTTTTTCAGTTTGAAATAGCCGAAAGAAAAGCCCTCTCCTTTCCACCCTTCGGACGTCTCGTTAAATTGGTTTTTCAGGATTATGATGCCCGGAAAACTGAAGTTGAAACGGAAAAAGTTTCCACTGTCATGCAAAGCATACCGGATACCAAAGTGACCGAAGCGCAAGAGGCTTTCGTCCCGAAAATCAGAGGCCGATTCAGAAGACAAATAATCATCAAATGTAAAAGCAAATTTATTCCCGAAAAATTAATAGTTGAACTCAAAAAATTGGGTACCGGCTGGATAATCGATATCGACCCGATCTCTATCACGTAAAAATATGGTTCTCCCTATTCTAATCTACCCCAATGACATTCTCAGAGGGAAAAACAAAAAGATAAAGGACCCTCAAAGTTCTGAAACCAAAGAGCTTATTTTGGATATGCTCGAAACGATGGAAGCCAGCGGCAATGCGCTCGGGTTGGCTGCGCCGCAAGTGGGGGCTTCTGTTCGATTGTGCATCATCAAACTCGACGGCAAGACGCACATTCTCATCAATCCGAAAATATCCGCGCGTTCCTGGAAGAAGGAAATTTCCGAAGAAGGCTGCCTGTCTTTTCCGGGAAAATTCATCCCGATAAAACGTCATCAGAAAGTGACCGTCAAAGCACTGGGCAAGAATGGTGAAGAAATCATCCTGCGGGCTGAAGGACTTTTGGCTCGCGCCCTGCAACACGAAATCGACCATTTAGACGGAATTTTATTCATAGATAGATAGTAACTAAAAACATTTTTATGCCAGATCCAATCAAGCTGAAGACAATTTTTATGGGAACATCGCCATTTGCGGCGGATATCCTAAGTGCTCTAGTGAAAAACAATTATAATATAATTTCCGTCTATACCGGCGGGGGCAAAAAAAATGCGGGCAAGAAAGAAGTGGAAAAATCGGCCGTCAAAATGATTGCTGAAAAAAATTCTTTGCCCATTTTTGAGCCGGAAAAATTGGATGAAGAAGCGATCCAAGCGCTGCAAAAACAGGAGCCGGACATCATTATCGTGGCCGCTTATGGCAAGATCTTACCCAAAAAAGTACTGGAAATTCCGGGCTTTGGAGCGCTCAATGTCCACCCGTCTCTCTTGCCGAAATATCGCGGCCCATCTCCTTTGCAAAACGCCATTTTGGAAGGAGAGGACGTGACCGGCACGACTATTATGCTGATGAATGAAGGGGTTGACACGGGAGATATCCTATTCCAAGAAAAAGTCTTCATTGATTCGGAAGAAAGTTATCCGGAAATTCTGAAAAGGGCGGCGGACATATCGGCCGAGCTGCTGCTCAAAACTCTTCCGCTCTGGGTGGAAAGAAAAATTTCGCCGCGCGCGCAAGATGATTCGCAAGCCACAAATTGTCAGTTGATCGAGCGTTCCGATGGAAAAATTATTTGGACTGATAGCGCCACCGCTATCTATAATCGCGCCCGCGCTTTCAACCCTTGGCCGGGCATTTTCACTTACCTGGAGAAAGACGGCACTAATCTGAGATTGAAATTACATCAAATATCCCTACTGGAAAATATGCTAACCTCTAAGCATAAGATTGGAGAAGTTTTCAGATCGGATGAAGCTATCGGAGTAATGACCGGGGAAGGCGCCATCATTCTTGAGGAAGTCCAGTTGGAAGGAAAATCTCGAGTAGCGGTGAAAGATTTTGTGAATGGCTATCCGGAATTTATCGGCAGTATTTTGAAATAAATTAAATGCTTGAAAAAAATAAAAATAAAAGTGATCTGACGACTGTCATATTCGGCTTTTCCTTCATCCTAGTCATAAGTGCTATATTTTTTTTGAAGTTTCATTTTTTCGATCAAAAGAACGCCACTGAGTTGGCGGACAAGACCAATGAAACAGCTAAGCAAGAGTTGAACAATTTCTCCAGCATTACCGCCACCGATCTGGCTAAAAAAATCCAGGCCAAAGAAAAAATGACCATCCTGGACGCGCGCGATCCCGGCAGTTTCAAGACGGAGCATATCTTGGATTCCAAAAACTTTTCGCTCGACGGATTGACACAAAAAATCTCCAGCCTCGAAAAAGACAGGGAATATTTCTTTGTGGATGATTTCGGCCTGACACCTAACGAAATCCAAGCCATGAAATTTTTCAAGGATAATGGCCTCATGAAGACGGCCTACTTGGAAGGTGGCCTGACACAGTGGAAAAATGAATATGAACCGACCATTAATATCGGCAACCCGGCTTCCTTGCCTGACAGAGCCAAAGTTTCGTTCGTCACCAGCGATGACCTGAAAGGAGAATTGACCAGCACCAAGCCTCCGTATATAGTCGACACTCGCAGTGCCTCCGAATATCAGCGTGGCCATATCGTAAACGCGGTCAACATCCCCCTGGATGACCTTGAAAGCCGCCGGCATGAAATTCCTTCCGGCGCCAAAATTGTTTTCTATGATAATACCGGCCTCGGTGCCTTCCAAGGTGCCGTCAGGCTTTTTGATGCAGGCATCCTGAATGTGTACGCCCTATCAGACGGATTGAAGACTTGGCAGCAGAAGGGTTTTGAGATAGTCCCTTCTAAATAATCGCGCCTGCATCTAGTTACCCGCCGAAGTGTTAGTTGGTGTAAGAATAGAGAAAAAGGGCTTGCGAGGCGAAAACTTTCAGAATCTCAATATTCTTTTGATTGCCTTCCTCTTCAGGATCATAACCATGAATGATCAAATAGCTCTTGACCCCCTTAACGGTCTGACTGGAAGAGATGATTAAATATTCCTGTGCTTTCTTGACGTTGACATTTTCTTCCATGGCAATCAATGTTTCATTTTTCACCGGTTCGCCTTCGTCAGGGAGAAATTCTTTTTTGGTCCTAACTGTTTCGATGTCCACAAATTTAAGCGAAGTAAATTCAGCTTTGAGCAAAGAATTGGTGGCGTTAATGATGGAGCTATAAGTCTCATCTTCATGGGTCTTACTTAGGATTGAGCGATCGGACAATCCCAAGGCTGTGCCCATCAAGATGTCCATTTTTCTGTTTACTTCCCCGATATAGCTATACGACTCCACTAAGTCTTTCACGGTCTGCTGGATCCTTTTTTCATCTTTTTCTTTTTCTTTTTTATGGAAAAGTATCTGCTGTTCACTTTTTAGAATGATGGTAAAAATTAGCGCACCCATCAGGAAGATAGCAATTTCTTCCGCGCGCTTTTCTGACAAAAACCAAACATTGCCGGTTATCAAATCCGGCACCAGCACGGTTATTATAAAAATAATCAAAAAAAACCAATACATACGCTTGAGTTTTGCAAACTAGACAATTCTTTTGAATCTGACCATGGGTTGATTTTCTTCCTGTGGTTTTTTTGAGAAAGCCAAGATATAAACTATCTCTAGGATAGCTAGGGTGTTCACCAGCAGGATCAAAATAAACCACAGCTTATGTTTATTCTGAGCGGCTTTCCACAGCGCTACCCCTTTCCAAGGAATGGTCCAGAGAAGTGCCAGTACGATTATGATGATTTCCATTTTTTCCTTAGGCATGAGAATATTTTTTATTGCAATAATGTGAAGATTTTTTGCTTGAGTTTTTCCAGATCTTCCAAGTTGTGAATTGAGACAGTCACAATCTCGCTCTTAATTTTCAATTGCTTTATCCGTTTTTTCAATTCTTTTTCGGGAACTAAGTCATTTTTTGTCAGAATGACCAACTCTTTTTTCTCGATAAGTTTCGGATCATAACTGGCCAGTTCTTGGCGAATAACATTATAATCACGGGTCAAATCATCAGACTCCAAAGAGAGGCAATGCAGCAACACCTTAGTCCGTTGGATATGGCGCAAAAATTTTATCCCCAGTCCTCGCCCAGCTGAGGCACCCTCAATCAAGCCTGGAATATCCGCTAAAATAATACCATCCATGACGCCCAAATTCGGCTCCAAGGTCGTGAAGTGGTAGGCAGCTACTTTGGCGTTAGCGGCTGTCAATTCATTAAGCAAACTGGATTTTCCGGCACTCGGCAGACCAATTAGTCCGACGTCCGCAATCAGGCGCAATTCTATGGATAGTTCTAATGTCTCGCCTGGTTTCCCCAATTCGAATTTCGTCGGGCTGGTGACCGAACCACTGCGAAAAAAGAAATTGCCGCGTCCACCGATGCCACCCTTGGCCGCCAAAATCTTTTGACCTACTTCAGTAATTTCACGGCTTCTATCACTATTCACATCGTGTAAAACCGTACCGACCGGCACGGTGAGGATGAGATCGGGACCATTTGGTCCGTCCGAACGATTACCCCGACCATTTTTTCCATCCGGCGCATAGTGCTCTTTCATATGACGATATTTGTTCAAAGCAAAAACGTCCGAAACACCTTCGAAATAAACACTGCCGCCGTTCCCCCCGCGGCCGCCTGTGGGCCCGAGACTCATCATCACCTTATCAAAGGCCACAATGCCGTCCCCGCCTTTACCGGCTTGAATTTTAATTTTCGCTTCATCTGTTAACATAATCTATTTCTTTGTTATTACCGGATCATATCCTCCTTCGTTCCACGGATGGCAACGGGCCACTCGCCTCAAACCGAGCCAGCCACCCTTTATCACTCCGAATCTTTCAATTGCTTCATAGGAATATTGGCTACAACTGGGATGAAAACGGCAAAAACGTTCCGAGGTGATGTAAGATAGCCAACCATGATCAAGGGAAAGGGTCCGTTGATAGGTTCTTATCAAAAACAATACAATTCTTTTCATCTATACATTTTAGCGAAAAAAACACCTTTTGTCAATTATGTTTTTTACTGCTACAATATAACCATCTATTAACAAAAATTCTATGCAAACCGTCCAACACAAAAAATTAGTCTGGCATTATTTCAAGGAACCCAACGCCGAGGATGTTCTCACTATCCAAGAAAAATACAAGATCCATCCGCTCATTATTGAAGAGTTTTCCACCCCGACTTTGCGCCCCAAAGCCGCGCAATATGACAACTGTCTTTTCATGTCCATCCACATTCCCCTCTTTGATACAAAGATCAAAACGACCTACGCCGCTGAAATTGATATCGTGATTTGCGAGAACGTCCTCATCACTTCGCATGACAAAGATATTTTTCAATTGACGGATTTCTTCAATGAGCTGGCGAATGATAAATCCAAGCGAGAATTGTATATGGCCAGTTCCCCCGGTGCGCTGATGCGCTTCATCGTGGAGATGCTTTTGGAGACTTGTTTTCCCAAATTGGATCATGTCTCGGAGAAACTGGACTACATTGAAACGGAAATTTTTGCCGACCATGAAAAAGAGATGGTGTTTGAAATTTCACTGGTCAAACGGGACATTTTGAATTTCCGCCGCACCATGAAGCCGCAACGTTCCGTCCTAGAATCCTTGGCGCAAAAAGATTTTCGCCTGATCGAACCGGAACTCAAGCCCTATTTCCAAGATCTTATCGGCACTAACATCCGCATCTGGAACAACCTGGAATCCGCCAAAGAAACTATTGAATCCTTGGAAGCGACCAATAATTCCTTGCTCTCCAACAAGCTGGACATGACCATGAAAGTGCTCACGCTTTTCTCGGCCATCCTCCTACCGCTCACCGTCTATTCCAACATCATGTCCATGAGCACCGATATCCCCTTCCACACTCACCCGTCGGCTTTCTGGATCCATATCGGCATCATGCTCTTTATTGCTGTTATCACGATAATTTTGTTTAAAGCAAAAAAATGGTTTTAAAACTATATAACACCCTCACTAAAACTAAAGAAGAATTCAAACCGATCAATCCTGGTAAAGTCGGGATGTATGTTTGTGGTCCAACGGTCTACGATCATTGTCATCTAGGGCATGGCCGTGGCTATGTTTCTATGGATGTGATTAGACGATATTTGGAATATTCCGGTTATGAAGTGCGCTACATCATGAACTACACCGATGTTGGACATTTGGTTGATGACGGCGAAATTGGCGAAGATAAAATTCAAAAAAAAGCCCAGGCAGAAAGAATCGACCCGATGGAAGTGGTTGAGAAATATATCGAGTCAGCCGAAGAAGATTTCCAGGCGCTCAATATCAAGCCAGCCATCTTCAATCCTCGACCGACTCAGTACATCACGCAAATAATCAATTTTGTCGAGAAATTAATTGAAAAAGAATTTGCTTATGAATCGAACGGCTCGGTATATTTTTCGGTAGAAAAATTTCCTGCATACGGAAAACTTTCAGGCAGAAAAACAGATGAACTGGAGTCTGGCGCACGGGTAGAAATAAATCCGGAAAAGAAGAATCCATTGGATTTCGCCCTTTGGATCAAGGCTGATCAAAATCACCTTCTGAAATGGCCAAGCCCTTGGAGCGTGGGTTATCCTGGCTGGCATATCGAATGTTCGGTTATGTCATATGACTTGCTCGGGCAAGATACTTTCGATATACATGGAGGTGGCAATGAAAATATTTTTCCTCATAATGAAAACGAAGTGGCGCAAAGCGAAGCTTACTTAGGTAAAAAAATGGCTAATTATTGGCTGCTTTGGAGTATGGTGAATATTGATGGCAGCAAGATGTCTAAATCTAAAAACAACCACACGAGCATCAAAGATATTTTGCAAAGATATGACCCAATGGTCATGCGGCTCTGGATTTTGAGTTCTCATTACCGCAGCGTTATGGATTATACGCCAAGTGCTCTAGAACAAGCCAAAAGTAACCTGCAAAAAATTTCCGCTTGGGTAGCTAATTTGAAAAATATTCAAAGTAGAGATGCGATTAATCGCATCTCTACAGGAGATGAAATTGATTTCGTCCACATCTACGAAAGACGTTTTGAAGAAGCTATGGACGACGACCTTAACACTCCTCTGGCTTTGGCGGTCATATACGAACTCATCAGCGAAACGAATAAATTTTTATCTGAAGAAAACTTGAGCGCCGCCACGGCAGAAAATATTTTGAAGTTTTGGGAAAAGATCAATAAAGTTTTGGGCTTAGTTATGAGCGAAGAAATTTTAACGCTTCCCGAAGAGGTAGTTGCTTTAGCTGAGGAAAGGAAAGCTGCCCGGCACAATAAAGATTTCCAAGCTTCGGATGAGCTGCGCGCAACCATCGAAAAAGCCGGCTATACCATTGAAGATTTAAAAGATAATAATTATAAAATAACCAAAAAATAATATGGGACACTGTGGCTGCGATCATTGTGGATGTGATGATGAAAAAGAAGAAGATTGTGCGTGCGAAAACGATTGCAAATCGACCGAAGAAAAACTCGCTTCGCTCAAAAAAGCTATCACTGAGCTAGGCTATGAAATTGAAGAGACGGAGGAAGGAATAAAGATTTTGGGATAAAAATAGTCTGTCATTCTGAGCGAAGTCCGTACTCGGGCGAAGTCGAAGAATCTGCCTTGTATTACCAGTGGTTTTGTGAATATAATATTACTAGCAATAATGGAACGCAGATCCTTCGACTGCGTTCTTCGCCTTAACGGCGAATCACTCCGCTCAGGATGACGACATCGAGGGAGTTTTTGTTTCATGAAAAATAATTTTTGGTTTCAACTCAATAAACCTATTCTCGCTCTTGCTCCTATGGCCGGCATTACGGACAGCGCTTTCCGGGAAATTTGTCGGCGCTACGGGGCGGATGTGGTGTACAGTGAAATGGCCAGCGTTTCCGCGCTTTTTTTTAAGCCGGAAAAAACTTTAGAGTTGGTCAAATTCAATGCCAGCGAGCGACCATACGTGGTGCAGCTTTTTGGCAAAGACCCGCAGCATTTTGCCAAGGCGACACGCATTCTTTCTCGCCCCCTCCCCTGTACTCAGGGGAGGGCTGGGGAGGGGTTGCGAATTGACGGGCTCGATATCAATTTTGGCTGTCCGGCCAAAAAAGTTTTCGGGCATGGCAGTGGTTGCGCCTTGATGCCGCAAAAGGAATTAGCGCGCGAAATCATTTCCGCCGTGTGTGATAACACAGATTTGCCAGTGTCGATTAAGATCCGGGCTGGTTTAAGGGATATGACGGCCTTGGAATTTATCGAAAATACCAAAGACCTCCCCTATTCGGCTGTCATGGTGCATGGCCGGACATACGAAGGCGGTTTTTCTGGCCAAGTAGATTTCAGGATTGTCGAAGAAATAAAAAAAATTATTCCGGACAAAATTGTTTTGGCCAATGGCGGCATCAATTCTGCGGCCGATGGTGTGAGAGCTTTACATGATTATCCGACTCTCGACGGTCTCGGCATCGCCCGCGGCGCCTGGGGCCAGCCGTGGATTTTTAATAGCATTAAAAATACCCATCTCAATGACGGCGCATGTTTTGTTTCTACAGGAGAAGCCTATGATTTCTCCCACATCAAAAACATTATGCTTGAACACGCCAAATTAATTTATGCCGACAAAGGCGACACTGGCAAATTCGAAATGAGAAAGCACTTGGCCTGGTACGTCAAGGGTTTTCCGGGTGCCTCAGAACTGCGAAGAAAATTAGTCATGGCGGAAAGTTTGGAGGAAATCGAAACAATTCTGTGTGCATAATTCCAGGATAACTTGTGCAAAAGCGCAAGTTGACCATCTGCGTCAGCCTGATATAATACATGGACTGTAGAATTACTGAAGCTATATGACTAGATTCCCGCCGTAGTTTATCCTCGCGAAAGCGGGGGCGGGAATGACAACTTTTATGGCCAAAAACTCTAACGAAAATATCAAGCTCCCGCCACAAAACATCGAAGCTGAAAAATCAGTTTTAGGGTCTTTGATGCTGGATAAGGATGCAGTGATCAAGATTGCCAACTTAATTCGCCAAGGTGATTTCTATCGCGATGATCACAATCTCATTTATGAAGCCATGATTGAGCTGTATGAAAAACGCGAGCCAATTGATGTGCTGTCGCTGTCCAATCGCTTGGAGGAAAAAAACAAACTGGACGCTGTGGGTGGTTCCAGTTATCTGACTGAACTGGTGAACAGCGTGCCGTCCAGTGCTAACATCGTGCACTACGCCAAAGTGGTGCAAAAAAAATCTACTCTGCGCAAATTGATTTTGGCGGCTTCAGAAATTGTCAGTCTGGGTTATGAAGAAGGCGAGGACGTGGAAAAAATTCTGGACGAAGCCGAACAAAAACTATTTGCTGTTTCACAAAAATTCATCAAGCAAGATTTCGTGCCGATCAAATCCATTTTGGAATCCGCTTTCAATCGCATCGATGAGTTGCATAAGGGCGACCATAAGTTGCGCGGCGTGCCGTCAGGTTATCCTGATCTGGACGGCATTCTGGCCGGCTTCCAAAAATCAGATTTGATCATTCTGGCGGCGCGCCCTTCCATCGGAAAAACCACTCTGGCGCTGGATTTTGCCCGCCAGATCGCCGTCAAAGAAAAAATTCCCGTCGGCATTTTCTCTTTAGAAATGGGTTCCGACCAGTTGGTCGACAGGATGTTGGCCGCGGAATCAGGGGTGGATTTGTGGCGTCTTAGGACCGGCCGCCTCAAGACCGGTGACGGCGATAATGACTTCCAACGCATCGGGGACGCCATGGGCGTGCTTTCAGAAGCTCCGATCTACATCGATGACGCAGGAAGCGCCAACGTGATGGAAATGCGCACGATGGCGCGGCGCTTGCAATCCGAACATAATGTCGGCGTGATCATTATTGACTATCTACAACTCATGGAAGGCCGCCGCGGCGGCGGAGGTGACAATCGTGTGAACGAAGTGTCCGAAATTTCCCGCGCCTTGAAACAATTAGCCCGCGAGCTCAACATTCCCATCATTGCTTTGTCCCAGTTATCTCGTTCTGTGGAATCCCGCAGCCCGCAAATTCCGAAACTGTCTGATCTCCGCGAATCCGGTTCCATCGAGCAGGACGCCGACATTGTCATGTTCCTCTACCGCGAAGATCGCGAAAAACCCGACACGCCCAACAAAAACATCGTCGAAGTCCACATCGCTAAACACCGAAATGGCCCCGTCGGCCGCATGTCCCTCTATTTCAACGAAAACTCCACCACCTTTAAATCGCTGGAAAAAGTCCACACGGAATAAAAAGCGAAATTCCAAATTACAAATATCAAATTTCAAATAAATTAGAAATGATAAATTTCCAATTCCTAAAATAATTTTTGACATTTTGATTTTGAAATTTATTTGTCATTTGTCATTTGAAATTTGATATTTATTAATCTATGTATCCAAAAAGTTTTAAAAAGTTAATCGACTATTTCGCTTCCCTGCCATCAGTCGGCCCGAAGATGGCGGAACGCTTAGTGCTCTATCTTTTCAAGCAAGACAAAATTGCCTTGGCGGATTTTGGCGAAACGCTGGCTAAGCTGAAGGTTAACCTATGTCTTTGCGAGCGCTGTGCTAACATCAGTGAAGACAATCTATGCATCATTTGTCTTGACAAAAGCCGCGACCAGAAAAAAATTTGCGTGGTGGAAGAACCGCTGGATATCGTGGCCATGGAAAGAACTAAGAAATATACCGGCCTTTATCATGTTCTGGGCGGGACGCTTTCCGGCTTGAAAAACACCAATCAGAATCAGCTGCGCCTGGCAGAATTGGAAAGACGCATCCAATCAGAAAAAACCGAAGAAGTAATTTTGGCCATGAACCCCACCACAGAAGGTGATGCCACTTCCCTTTATGTCGCGAGAGCCATTAAACCGCTAGGCGTCAAAATTACCCGCCTCGCCCGCGGCCTCTCCACTGGCGGCGACATCGAATACGCGGATGAGCTCACGCTGAGCTCGGCCATTATGAATAGAAACTAATTTGAGGAGCGGACCGTTCGCGAAAAAACAAATCCAGTAGTCTGAGCGGACTGTTCGCGCTTACTTTGAGCCAAGCGAACGGTCCGTCGATTACGACGAACAGTCCGCACAATCATAATTTTTGCAAACTAAAAAACGAACCTCTTGGCTCGTTTTTTGTTTTCTCAAAAGTTTCTATATCTTCACAATCTCCACCTCCGTGAACAGCTGCCGATGTCCGAATTTGACGCGATAGCGTTTCTTGGCTTTGAATTTCATGCCCACTACCTTATCACCTTTAGCCGTCTGCAAAATCGTGCCTTCTACGGTGGCGCCAGTCAGGAAGGGTGTGCCGACTTTGACATCTTTTTCATCCCCCACAAAAAGCACTTCGGAAAAAATAATCTTGGAACCGGCTTCGCCTTCCAATTTTTCCACCTTAATCTTATCTCCCACGGCAACTTTGTATTGTTTTCCGCCTGTTTTTATGATAGCTAACATACCCGTTTTAAGTAAAAATATTACCTAGATACTATATCTGATTCAAGGTTACTTGTCAATAAGTCAAATCTCAGCTAGAATTTAGGATATGAAAAAATGGAAAAGATTGATACTGTTTTGGAGCTTTGTGACGCTTTTTTTGCTCACCGTTCCCTTGGTGCTTTTGCGCGCCCGGGGCTATCGTTTTGATTACCACCGAGGCGTTTTTGTGTATAGCGGCACCCTCACTTTCAAGTCCAATCCACAGACGGTGGATGTCCGCTTGAACGGCACCTTGGCGGCTTCCAAGCAACTGGACCGCATCAACAGCTCCTACAACATCACCGGCCTTCTGCCCAACGCCTACAATTTCCAAGTCTCAGCGCCGGGTTTCCAAGCTTGGAACAAAAACATTGCCATCCACAGCGGCGTGGCCACGGAATTTTGGAATGTCCTTTTGACGCGCGACAGTTATGACCGCACGACCTATGACACCACCGGCGTGGAAAAATTTTTCCTTTCGCCCAAAAACAAACTCTTGGCCTACACGGTGCCGACCGCAGAAAAAATCACGGCTTCGGTTTTTGATATCGGTGCCAAAAAAACCACCGCCACATTCGATTTTCCCGGCTGGAATTTCGCCGGGGCTGATCGCCAAGAAAACATCGAGTGGTCCCCGGATGAATCCGCCTTTTCCCTCCCGGTCAAAACCACCGCGAATGGCCAAACTGCCTATGACTATTTTATCGTAACTTTGGCTGACCAGACTCAATTGGACCTGGCTAAGTTTTTGGGCAAAGACTCAATCTCTCATGTGCGTTGGGACCCGAAACAGACCGGCTATTTGTTCTTCCTAGACGGCGACACGCTCTACCGGGCCAATTTGAAGGCCAAGGGCGATGTGGCGGCCATCGCAACTGGCGTCAGTGCCTATGACCTGTCCGGTTCCAATGTCTACTATGCCCTACTGTCCAACAACCTGCTCTACAAAAACAGCCTGGACGGACAGGCTCAACCAACCCAAATCACCAACAATTTTCCCGGGGAAGCAGCGGAAAAAATCGCCAGCCTCGTCGTGTATGATGATGCGCGCATCGCCCTTCTTGACGATCATCAAGATCTCTATATTTTCAATCAAGGTGAACATGCCAACTATTTTCGCAAATTAAATGATGGCATCTTGGAAACGCATTTTTCCGACGACGGCAAAAAACTGCTTTTCTGGTCTGGCAATGAAATCTCCGTCTACTACTTGCGCGATGGCATTTCTCAGCCGCAACGCACCGAGGACACCATGGAAAACATCACGCGCTATTCCACCCCGGTCCAAAATGTCCAATGGTTCTATGACTATGAGCATGTCGTCTTCACCGTCGGACGTTTCACCAAAATCATCGAACTGGATGCCCGCGACCGGCGCAACTGCCTGGACATATTCAACACGAATTTAGACAATCCTTTTGTGATTTATAACAGCTTCTTGGGTAATGTTTTTTTCACCGACACGGCAAATTCTTCCACTACCTTAAACTCCATCATCTTCCCCGAAAAAACTTCCATCCTGGGTAGGATTGGCATCGGAGGATAAAAAAAAGACACTGGAACGTTTGAAAGTCCCAGTGTAAATCGAGCGGAGACAAAACAGATGCACGCTTGCTTCATCCCATGTCTTCATCCTCATCTTCTGGCGGCAAATGCCCTCTTGTAGCAATACCCATTACACAGGCAATCACCACTACTAACAACAGGACAAATCCTGCCAGAGATAAGCCACACAATACAAATATATTTATCATTTCCTCCTCCTCTTATTCTTCTGATAAACAACTTTTTACCGGAAACTTTGTCCGGCGTTTTTCCTTCTCGTCAGAGTCTCTCTTGTTGAATGAGCCTCTGGCGAAATGAAAAAAGAGACTCCGCCTAGGACCAAGATCATACAATCAAGTTTCATGGTCGCTTATTTCTTCTTCGTGGCCCTGTTCATCTTGGTGGTCTTGTACTATCTCGTTATTGCTCTTTTCAACACCCAAATGGATCAGTAATTCTTTCCATTTGGCCTGTTCAAGACCGACATCACTCCAATAATAAACCAGATCTTTGATATTTTTTGGGGCTTAAACAAACTTAAAGCCACTCGTAAAGAGTCTAGCAACTATGCTTATATCATTGTGAAGTTTTGGAGTGCCACTGACGGCCACTGCGTTAAGAAGTCTAATGAAAAATTTATCCAAATCACTCTCGAGGGTTTTTGGATAAATTATTGCAACTAAACTGTCGTTTATAACCGACCATCTTTCCAGAAGCAACCCAGTAACTATTTTATCCCCTATTTCAATTTCAACCCGAGACATAATAGTCTTCATAGCAACCACCATAAACTCTCTGAATCGAGCCCAAAAAATACTTTCTGAAGTTACAACTGCCCTTGAAAAAACGCTAGCATTCGCTTTAATTGTGATCTCATAAAGCGTGATTGCAAATACTAAAGCCAGCAATAAAATTGCACACACAACACCCAGTAATGAATAAGAAATATAACTTTGCATTGTCTCTCTCTCCTCTTCTTTTTGTTAAAGATTTACCGGAAACATTATCCGGCACTTTTAATAAAAACATCTTCCTTTGTCATTCCCGTGTATACGGGAATCCAGTCGCAAATTTCTAAGTTTTTACACTAGATTCCCCGCCTACGCGGGAATGACAAAGGCATGCAAATCATAAAGACCCAGAAAGCCCCAAGGCGAGGCCTTGGGTGCATATCGAGTTATTTCACCAACTGCCAATTATTCTCTAAATTGATATTATAAACTTTTGATTGTCCGTCTTTCCCAATGACAGTAACTTTCCCCGGCACCGTACTTAGGCCGGATTCTTTTTGGATGAGTAGATTGTAATTGGCGGCGATTTCCGGCGGCAAGGTATAGGCGATTTCCACGGTGCGGGTTTCGTTCAGGGGAACTGTCACGATAGAGCCGAAATATTTCTTGCCCAATTCTGCGCCAAATTTAACCTCACCCAAACCGTTGGAATTTTCCAGCCACGCGCCATCCGGCACATACACACGCAGATACGTCAGATAATCGCGGGTCATCCAGTCTTTCACCTTGCCGGTGTGCACATACGTAATTTTCAAATCGGCTTTCGGCAAGTCACTGGTCATGTCAACGGTATAGTCAAAACTGCGTTTCATATAATAGTCGCTCTTGAACGCGCCAAGATTAGCGTCCACCATCGCCAGATAATCCGAGTGCCAATTCTGATTGACATTCCCCGACCAGGCGGCCGCTTCAGCTTGCCGTTCCAAAGTCGCCTCTTTGAAATAGAGTTGGATATCTTTTTGATTGAGATCGGCCAAAATAATTTCCGCCAAATCAATTTTTTGCGAAATGTTAAACGTGAAAACTTTTTGCATGATGGCATCGGCCAATTCGTTCATGACCGTTTTGCGGTCACCCTTTTGGATGCCTTGATCCGCGTAGCCTTTTTCCACCTGGTATTCCAAAGTCAGGATAGCGTTTTCACTGTCGTAAGTGCCTGGATAATCGGCCAGCGTGATCGGTCCGGTGGCCTTCAAAAAGGAAGTCAAAACATCAGTATTGATGCCGATGATGCCGTCAAAATTTTCTTGGCCTTGACCGAGGTGGTAAAATTCGGCGGCTTTTTGGGCATTGGTGGCCCAATCCGGCGACCAATTGGAATCGCGCATTTTCCAATCACTAACATTTAAAGTTTCCTTCATGGGGTACGGCGCCACAATGCCATTCGGCACACGACCATCAAAGTTGGAAAGATCATGGGTTTGCAGTGTAGTAACGTGGCCGTTTTTCATTTTTAAAATACCGAAAGTGCCGATATATCCCCCACCGGGCCGCAGTTCCATATTGTTTTGGAAAAGCAACAGGAAAGTTTTTTCCTGGTCATCTTGCGCCAGCAAATAGTTTCCGAAATAGGCCACGGTTTTCAGTTCGGCTTTGTTTCTCAGCCACGGCACCCAATCGATGGCCGTCTCCAACGTCCCAGCCGGATTCTTTTTGAATTGCAACACCAGGCAAAAACCGGCCAACAAAATGATGGCCACTGACCAGAAACTAATCCAAAATTTAAGCGAATATTTTTTTGTCATATATGTTTATAATTTTCCAGAAAGTAATTTATTTAACCTGGCCTTCACTTCCTCCGATGTCGCCTCCCGCGTTATCGGAAGTTCTGTTTCATCCGCCATAGCTTCAGCAGGAGCGGCAGCGGACTCTTCTTTTGGAATTTCCACTTTTATTTCCGACACCGAAAAATCGGAGTTCGACTCCGGAGCTCCGGAGTCGAACTCCGACTCCGATTTTTCTTCGCCTGCCTTATCTGAAAAAATTTCGTCTTCTGCAATCGGTAGATTAGCCGGAGCACTGGCGGTTCTCGTGGTGTTCACGAAATCAGTATATGGTTTTTCTTCTACTGGCAATGTCCATTCTTTTTTGACTTCCGTCGGAACTTTTTCGACCGCATTTTCAATGGAGAACTCAGTAGCACTTTCTTTTTCCGGCCAAGCGAAAAAATTAGAACGGGCGATTTGTGGTATGGCTTCCTCTTCGAAGACTGTAAGAGAAACAAAAAAGATGAAAAAAATTCCCAAAAAAGCCGCGCTGATACTTTCGAAAAATAACACAAAGTCGAACGCCCCAGCGGAATAATTGGTGATGGTCGGATCAATGATCCGCACATCCAGATCCGTTTCAATATTATAATACAGTCCGACGGTGCTGACCAAAGTCTTGGCGGCCTCCGAGCTCAAAACCTCAGCTTGATATCTATCCTGGTCAGTCGTCATAATCTTAAAGATCCCACTGGTGCCGACCCGCATAATTTTCAGCCGGGAATTCCAGTCGGCCTTTTTTTTGTAATCCGGCAATTCAGTCGCCGCCGCGTTGGCCGCGTCTTCATTTTCCGCCACCATGCGGTCATAGAAAGCTAAGGTGTAGGGCAGCTGGCTTAGATTGGCAATGATTTGTTCGGAATTTTTCACCGCCATGTCGCTTTTGGGAATGATCAAGACCTCAGTAACGGATTCATACACCCGCCCGGCATTCACGCTCATCACAAAAATCGCAACAACGGCGATAATATAAACTATCCAAAATGTTTTTAGGTTAAATACTTTTCCCATGCAGTTTCGTCTTGAAAATACTTTTCTTTTTCTTAGCTAAAACATCCGCATAAACTTTTTCAATCTGCGTCACGATCGTGTCCCAACTATATTCATCGCGCGCTTTTTGCATCGCCGCGTCTCCCATCTCTTTGGCCAACGCCGGATTATTGATGAGAAAAACCATTTTTTCCTCCAAATCCCGCGCATCCCCCGAACGGAAAAACACCGCCGTAGCCTCATTTAACGGTTCCTTATTTTCCTTGATATCACTGGAAAGAATCGCCTTGGCGTGTCCCATTGCTTCCAGAAGCGCCATAGACAGGCCTTCCGACTCACTCGGTTGCACAAACATATAACTATGCGCAAACAGCTGATCCAGCTCTTCTCCGGTTTGACTGCCAGTGAAAATAATGCTTTCTCGGCCACGCGCCATATCTTTCAATTCTTTGACATAATCATCCGTGTGAAAACCATCGCCCACAATCACCAATTTTTTTCCACGCGTCAAATGTTTGTCTTCCAAATTTTTGAAAGCTTCAATCAGGTAATGCACACCTTTGTGACGGATCAACCGTCCGATAGACACGATATAGCTACCCTTTTGCAAATTCCATTTTGCGAGGTAGTCGGATTTTTCGACGTGTCTTATTTCAGTCCCATTGGGAATCAGGACCGTTTCTTGATGATATACTTCGGTGGCATATTTTTTGAGAATGCTGGAAACCACAATGGTCACATCAGGCACCTTACAAGTCAGAAATTCGGAAAACTTAAGATATTTTTTAGCAAACCAGCCCCATTTTTTGTGCGCGTAATCCTGGCATTGGAAAATCGCAACGACCGCCGTGCGGGGTTTGAAAATTCTAATTAGAAAACTGAGCGAACTCGGTCCGATAGAATGGTAATGGATGACATCATAATCTTGAAATATGGCATGCACCGTCGCCAAAAAAGTGTGACTGATGGCGTCCAAGTTTTTCGTCGGGATGCTCGGCAAGCTAATCAGCTTCACACCTCTATATTCTTGCAACTTAGGATCAGTATAGTTCTTTCGGGTATAGGCAAAAACCGTATGTCCTTTTTTGGCCATCCGCAGTGCCACATTTTCGGTGTATGTTTCTACGCCGCCGAATTTGGCTGGTATTCCTTTTTGTCCGATAAATGCTATTTTCATAGTTTTTTTACTATCTTTTTTACCCTGTTTTAACTTAAAATACTACCATTAAATCAAAAATAAGTCAAGCGCGTTTTTTCCGCCGTATGTTCTCGGAAAATTCATACATAATTTCTGTGTAATATTTTTGACTATTGAATTTTTCCGCTTTCTTTGCCGCATTACGCGAGAATAAAATTCGCAGGCCATTATCAACAACTAATTTTTCTATTTTTTCTTGCATTTCCTCCGCGCTATGACAAATGTAACCATCGTGGCCATCCTCGACAATTTCACTGTAAGCCCCACTGTCAAAACCGACGAATGGCTTAGCGTTAGCAGCCGCTTCCAAAGCTATCAGTCCGAATGTTTCCGGCAGACGCGAGAATGACACTAAGAGAAGCGCCCCGCGTATATATTTCAACAGCTCTCGGTGGGATAAAAAGCCGACATATTTAACATTCTCCGCTTCTCCTAAAATAAAGTTTTCGTCCTTTTTCCCTGCCAGAATGAGCGTAACGTTTCTCATCTTTTTGAAAGTAGCGATCAATTCGCCCACTCCTTTGTCGGCGGAAATTCTACCGGCGTAAAGCACATACCTTTCCTGACTGCGCGCCGGTTTTTTTTCTTCAGGCATATCTTCCGGGTGGAAATGAGGGAGGACTGTAATTTTGTTTTCGGCCAGACCGTTTTTCACCAAGATATTTTTAGTGAATCGGCTGGGTGAAATATAGCGGTCGATATTTTTGTCATAGATGTCCAGATATTGATGGAAACTGAATCGCAAAATCGCCACCAAACTTTTGACATAAGAATTTTTGAAACATTTATTTTTCACAAAACCAAACCAATCTTTTTCACTGCATTCCATCAAATAATCCGGGCAAATGAGGGCATAATCATGCACGGTCATCACCACCGGAATTCCGCGTTTCTTGATTTCTGACAGAATGGACGGGGAAATTTGATGGTAGATATTGTGAATATGCACGACGTCTGGCTGAAACTCGTCCAGTAATTTGGCGGTTTTTCTCTTGGCTTCGAAAGAATAGAACATGCGCAAGGCGCCCTTCACTCTTTGCCACACCGTCGAATCCCCTCTATTATATCCTACATAACTGACGAAATGTTTCTTCCAGGGAGAAGCTTCGTTTCGAGGGTGATCCATGGCAAAAACCGCCACTTCGTTGCCCTGAGCGCGTAGCAAAGCCACCAGATCCAAAAAATGTTTGTCGGCGCCGGCGTTGGCAAAATTGAATTTATTGATTTCCAGAATTTTCATAGCTTTTAGTTATAGCGGCCATTTGCGATGTTTCGAGACAGGCCCAGACTCATCCAGAAGAAAATGGCCAACAGATTAGTTTCAAGATAGGGCTGGAACATGAGAGCGACCAGATAAATCACCAAGACACCCAAAATCGCCAGGGCATAAAACCTCTCCTTGTTCTTGGTCAGTGAAAAAATTAAGTTCCGCATGTTTTTATACAGGAAAAACCCCAAGAGGCCAAAGCCCAAAAGGCCCAGTTGAATCAGCACTGCCAAATAGGAATTGTGGATATTGCGCACTTCGATGAAATCTCGATAAGAACGAGTTTCAACATAAACCATTTTCCCGGTCCCGATGCCTAAAAGCGGATCCTGCTTAAAATCTTTGTAAGCCGCACTCCAGACCAATTCTCGCCAGGCAAAACTTTCGTCGGCGCTAGCGTTCGCAATGGAGCTGCCTCTTTGAGCGATAGCACTTGCAGTCCGCTGGGTAAAGTCGGTCAGCTTGGAATAAGGAGACATGGTGGTGACATAAAAGACTAGGGTTAGGGCGCCCAAAAGAACCAAAGCAAAATGCCAAAATAATTTCCGCATGGCTAACTTTTTTTCTATCGGAAGATAAAAATAGATTACTGCGATAGCCAGAATAACACTGATCCACAAATGTCGCATCATCGTGCCGGCAATCCCAATGAGCCAAATTGAAAAAATCCAGTATAGATATTTTTTTTCGGCCGGCTGTTTTTTCATCAGTAAATAGGCCAAAAGACCCACAAAAGCCAAAGAAAGATACAGGCCGTGCGTGAACGCTAAAATCCGCACACCCGGCGTGGACAATGGCGTAAACTCCGTCCAGAGGCCATTACCATTCATGATTCCGAAAAGGATAAAGCCGATGACCGCCAGGGCGCCGGCGAAGAAAAATTTAAACAAACGCGCGATATCCTCGCGGGTCTGTATCAGCCAAAAAACTAGGAAATATAACAAGCTGTAGAAGCCGTAATTTTTGAGCGAAGAAAAAGCTAAGTAGGCACTGGATTTAATCAGAAAAACGCTAGCCAAAAAATAGACAACGTTAAGCAGGATGAAAATAATCAACACCCCATCATTTTTCACTAGTTTAAAGTTTTGTCGCGATGCGGGCGTGGCTCGCAAAAAGCTGAACAGCAATCCTAGAAACATCGCCAGGATAATCACGTCCAGCGGATAAAATTTATATTCTTCCCGCCCAAGATAGATTCCCGCTAGCGTGAAAAATCTTTCGAAGATGATGGTGAGAAAAACGATGGCGTATAGTCCGGCTTTAGGATAGAAAACCGTCAACATAAAAGCGATGGTCATAGCCAAAAGATAGATCGGAAAACTAAAGCCGAGAAAAAAGTTAGACAAAATAAAAGCGGCCACCGCAGCAATGATGAACACGGCGCTGACGGTTTCGATATGAAAACTGGATTTTGGCTTGTTTAGAAGCATTAAATTAATATAATTTTAATATAATTCTATCCCTTTTTGACTTCGAATTATAGCACAATCCGGAAAAAAAAGCAAGCCCCAAACTCATTGAGAGAGTTCGAGGCTTGGTGCCACAGGTTTGTGGCCGTTCGCATTATTTCCGGTTGACGTCGGCTTCGGTAAAACCGTATTTATACCCCTCCGGATGAAAAATGGAGAGGAGGTCGCTACCGGTCTTCGTATTTGGAGTGACCAGCTGCCACTGCATGATCTTGGTAACCGTATCGCGCCAGATGAAATTCGTAGAATCACATGCGTCCTTGAATTTGACGCTACTGACGGCACCGAGCGGCTTGGGCTTGGTCCCGTTACAATCGTTGAAGATGTATACGTTGACCAACTCATGGCCGGCTGGCAATGGCGGAATTGTCACTTCCAGCGTACTCCTGTTGCCTGTCGGCTGAACACCGGCATATGCTGCTGGACCAAGGTCTGCTGATCGGGCAACGCTGATCATAGAAATTAACAGCGCTGCAATACACAAGGTACTAAGTAACATTTTCTTCATGGTGCACCTCCTAGTGTGTGCTTTGTTTTTCTTGCTTTTATCGCAAGTAATAAAAATAAACTGAATTGACTTTCTCACAACACCTGTTGCGAGAAAATTCGTTCCTTCTATTTTTAATATTACAGCCTAGCACCTTTCTTTATTCTTGTCAAGGCCGAAAAAATGAGATATGTAGGGACTCCTCGGTTGAGGAATCCCTACATAGAAAATTATCGTCGAATCCAGATTGACCTTTGTCGAAGCACGATGGCTTTTATTCCCCAGGGATAAGTGCTACTTCGCACCTGGATAGACAAAAAAATCAAAGAGGACTTAATGCTGCGCTACCGGAATGGGCTAGCGCGCATGTAGAAATTAGTAAAGGATTAGCGGCTTGTCAGACGGTTGAACTCCGTCAGATTGTGATTTGGAATGTTCTTCCTTCACAATCTCGTGAAATTCAGCCCGAACGAATGGACCATAAGAGAAGTGGCCCGCCGCGCCTTGAATAGCTGATGCCAAGGTATAATCCAGGCTTGGTCCGAACATGAGCCAATCATTATACCGCATCTCGATGTTCGCGCCAGCTGACCATCTGCTGTCTTGCTCGGCCCAACCGAAACTAACACCGAAACGACTGGCCCACTCATCATTCCACTGCTTGTGAAGTTTGTAGCCAACCGCGAAAGACGTCCGGCTGGAGGCTTTGTCGCCACTCCAGGTTGATTTGAACGAGCTCGCAACATCCGTCCAACCCTCGGCATACAGAATATGCATCAGATCTGGCGCGAATTGTCGCAAATACTCGGCGTAGAGTCCTAGGAGGAAATGATCTTCGGTTTTTGCGTAACCCGAAGTTGGATTTTCTCCGTGCAAGTGTTCCCATAAAGTACGGAACATTACTTGCACCTGTTGCGGATATCCCGCATCAGTCAGGGCATTCCACATTTCTCCAGCTTGTGGACCAACAAAACCTGCATTGTTCCACTTAAAGTCAGCATTTGTTTTGCCCAAGTCGCCTCGAGCAAAAGCGCCGACTACAGGAGTAAGCGTTCCGCCAGCAAAGTCAGTCTCCAACTGGTGGAGATATAATTTGTACTGAAGGAACCACCATCCCCCTTGGCCGGAATTATCATCATTTCGCCACAGTCCACCGCCAACATCCAACTCCTGATCTATCAAGATCCTTTCCTCTTCTTTTTTATTCACAAAAATAGAGGGTGGTTCTTCAGCTGGTGGAGTTACTGTAACTGGCGGAAGGGTTGGTTTTTCTTCGATAACAGGTGGCGAAGTTGGAATTGGCTTTTCTTCGTGCCGAATCCAATTGCCACAACTTGGTCTCCAGTATATACGAGTTATAAATTTATCTCGCAGATAGACATTGGCACCTTGAACGAAAAAATTGAAACCCGCCTCATAGTCTCCAACCTTATTCAGGCCAGAGGTCATTTTAAACTCATCTCCTTTTTGAATAAGTTTATTAGGATCAACAATCGGGGCTGGGTCATAGGGGCTGTCAAGAATCACTTTCGTGTCCTTTATATCCTCCTTTCGAATCACGCCGAGCAAATAAGCCGCAAATCCAGGGGAGCATATAGTCTTGTCTCTCCCTGAGTTCTCTGGGTTATACTTGCGTATGCCCAAATATACAACTGCATCACCGCGCCGAATTTTATCAACTTCTTTCTGAGGTTTTTCGGCTTTCGCAACCGGTTTTTCCGGTGTTTGAATTTTAACCTTTGCAATCTCCGTCTTCTCAACCACAGGGATCCATAATACAGAACCCAGCTTAATGACAGTGGAATTGCCAAGATAGTTGCGCTCCTGGATACTTTTCACGGGAACATGATATCTCACGTGAAGTTTTCCGAGGCAATCGCCATCAACTACTTTGTGACGAATCTCTCCCGCCCAAACGCTCGTTGAAGCGCTCAGCGAAAGAAGAATCGCCATGATCCACAAAACTCTTTTCATAGCCTACCTCCCAGCGCCTTGAGCGCTTATTTTGGTTTCTTTGCTAACAATCTAGCGTTAGCATCATCTCTTTTTTGAATTTCTTTCTCAGCTAGGCGCATGGCATATTCTGTCACAAAGCCTGCCTGTCTGCGACTGATTTGCGAACCGAAATCCCACCCAGTCGACGGCGCATCCGCCGCGTTTATCATATCCATCATGATTCCGATGGAGTTGACAATCGCCAAGGACGCTGGATCGGCAGTCGGAGTAACGGCAAACTTGCCCGTCCCGACCAACTTTTCGAAATAGCTATATTGCGGATTAATGCCGCGAATTTTTGCCACTTCTTCCAATCCGTACGGCGCGAGCAAATATCCATCCGGGGTTTTCAACTGATTCCACACTTTGACATACCATTTGAAATCATCATTTCTTGTCAGCGAGCTAAGGTTGATCACTTCCCCATTCTTAGCCGTATTCACTGCCGTGATTTTCTCCCGGCGATACTGGGGATCGCTTATAAACTTCTCGCGTTCCACCGCCAACTCCTTGCCTACTGGGCTATAGATAAAATCCACCGCAGTAGACAGAACGGCTGTTGTCCCAGACCGCACTTGGCCATCGATGACATTAATTCCAGAATAGCGTCCCGAGAGATGCATTCCGGAAAAAATTATCTGACCAAAGTGCTCTGTACCGTCCGCAGCGATAGTCCAAGTGTCCCAACGCAACCTGCCTGGAAACCATTCCCCGGCATACAGTCGCATCGGGAAAAACTCCAAAAAATTCGAGGTATTTCCTCGACGGACATCTTCCGTCGGTTCCAAGCCTAACGATCTGTCAGGCAGAACCAACATTGATTTGCTCGCTAAAGTTTCGCCACTATCTGGCATTTTCGCCCCGAAGTTGACCTTTTGCATCTCTAATACTTTCGCGCCGCAACCGGATAGCAAAAGCAGAGCTGCACTACCTATCACCTTAAGATACGCTCTTCTTGTCGAGTTCATTTTTCTTCTCCAATTGTTTTTTGTTTTTTGCAATTCGTAATCCGCACAATTCATTGCGCGGACATAATTTTATATATTCAGTTGTCAAATTACTATCCTCAACAACCTTATGCTAATCCCCTTTCACGAGAAATGGGATTAGACATAAAGTAATTTTAATTTTTCTTGTTTTCCAATTTATCCTTCCAATAATCACTGTCCGCCGCTAAATAGTCCTCGTCGGAAATCGATGGTTCTGGCGGGAAATTTTCCAGTGGGAAAATCTGTTTTTCCACCTGATCCATCTTGATGGAAAGTTCCTCGTCCGCCAATTCTTCTTGCGGGAAAAATTCGGCGCGATAGATGACAAACAAGAGGAAGAAAAGCATCCCAACTGCAAACCCACCCACGGCGGCGGCCACGATCTGCGCGATGGACGGATTCTTTTCCACAATCGGTCCGGACAAAATTCGCACGTTCACATTTTGCTCTTGACCCAAGAAGAAAGAATTGTGATTCACCAGCACATCGATAACGGCCTCTGAAAGTTTATCGGTTTGAAATTGTGTGTCTCCGAAAACTTGGATGTTCATGATGCCAACACTGGAATTATTTTTCACATGCACCACTCGTTGCCACTCCTTGAGACGCGTTGCGTTATCATTGCCCAGAAAACCAGTGGAAATTTTCCCGGTGGCGTCCACTTCTTCCAAGAATTTTTCACTGTAGATCGACTGAGAAAGAATGTTGGTCAAATAGTTAGCGCCTTGGGACAAAGCGTAATAGTCCGTCGCTCCCGCTTGGTTCTGTGACATCAGAATGTCCGCACTTCCGCGAAAACTTTTTTGCGTCGTCACCAAAACCAAAAAAGACAGCGCGCCGGCCAAGAGGCCGAAAAGCAAAGCGGTTTTTAGATGATTTTTGGCTAATTTAAGCATTCTTTCCGTAGTCATATGTTTTTTCTCAATTAGTTAGCTATTAACAAAGTATATTAGCAGAAATTTTAAATTATGTCAAGCGGCGGCCTGACTGTCAACGTTCTTTTGTTTTACAAAAACTCATTTCCCCATTAAACTAAAGCTATGCTTAATATGAAAAAATATTCAAAATGGAAAATTGGAGGTGGCTTTTTTTTAGGCCTCGTTGCAATTTTTTTCGCCTTGTTTTTCCTCAGGCTATACGCCATTGACGGTCAGTACTCGCTGGAAATCGGCCAGCCGCAAGATTCTCTCCTGGCGCAAAAAGCCAATCAATTCTTGAAAAGAGATGTGCCATTTTTTCGGCAAGTCGGATTTGCGAAAGCATATGAAAAGATTGGCTGGGTTTCCGATATCCACGCGGATAGATTTAAGCGGCGCGACATCAACAGCGGCTTGATGTTTCCGCGGCGATTCAGCGACTACTTGCCCGCCGTTTTTGACACACTCCAGCGTCAAGGCATCGACACTGTCATTGCCACCGGTGACAACACTAATTCCGGCGATGATAATTATGCGCGCGTTTTGGAACACATCACTGAGGAAAAACATATGCGTGTCATCTGGGTGCGCGGCAACCATGACAATACCAAAGTTATGGGCATTCTCGGCGTGAGCGGCAGTGCCTACTATTACACCGATTATGGCCAAACGCGCATCATTGTCTTGGACGACGTGGAAAGCAATGGCGATTATCAAGGCGCCATCGATCAGCCGCAATTGGATTGGTTGAAGGACGCCCTAAAGACAGATAAGTCGGTCATCATCACCATGCACATTCCCCTTTTTGACGGCGGGCTGGCATCGAACAATATTCATGATTTCACCGGCAGCAATTTTCCCTATGTCGGCGATCTGTTGCCGAGATACGCGGAATTGGAAAACATTTTGCACGCTAGCGGCAACGTCAAATTGGTTTTGTCCGGGCATTGGCATGTGCCGTGGCAAAAAACTTATGACGGCATTGCCTATGCCGGCCAAGCAGCCCTAACCCGCACCGGCTATTTCGCCGCCTACGGTGTCATTGATTTGAAAAATGATTCTATCAAATATTCTTTCGCGAAATAGCAATAACCTTCCAGGGTGAGGCTCTGGGTCTTAGCTGCCCATCAAAAAACACCCGCAGGTGTTTTTTGATTTATTTTTTAGATTTCGCTTACGCTTCCATCTCTAAGACATAAATATCCCATAGAGAAACTAAGAGAGAAACCACAATTGGTCCGACGATGAAACCGGAGATGCCAAAGAAAGCTAATCCACCTAGGGTCGAAAATAAAATCAAAAGTGGGTGCATCTCGGTATCTTTGCCCACCAGTCTCGAGCGCAAAATATTGTCCATCGTGCCAATCACAAGAACACCAGTGAGAATAATCAAGATGCCGGACGTCAGATGGCCCAGCATGATCATCGTGATTCCAATCGGCAGCCAAATCAAACCCGACCCGACCGGCGGGATGACCGAAAAAATTGCCATCAGGATGCCGAAAAAAAGTGGTGAGAACACCCCGGTCGCCCAAAAAAGTAAACTGCCAATAATCCCTTGCAAAACAGCCATTACCAACGTGCCTTTAATGGTGGCGCGGACCATGGAATTCAAACTGTGTAGTAATGATTTGTCATATTTTTTTTGCAACGGAATAAGCTCAATCATTTTTTTAAGAAAAATTTCTCCGTCGATGAACATATAAAATAGAGAGAAAAACATAATGAACAGCGTAAAGACAAACCGCAAAAGTCCAGTATACGCCCCTTGCAACACAAACAAAACGCCTTGGGAAAAACTTTTTGAAGCGGACAAGAGCGATTCCTGATTGACTACTTTTTCAAAATCAATCGCTTTGAAAAATGGCAGTGCCACTAGTTTATCGGTGAGACCAATTATGCCATTAAGCAGCCCCGCACTCCCCGCCAGATGCGTGACTACCGCTTGGACTTCAGACGTAGCCAAGACTAAAACAATTAACACTGGAATGATAATGATGAATGCCACAATAAGACAAGTCAGAACAGAACTAAAACTTTCTCTGCCGGTATGCCCCAGTAAAAATTTATACACTGGATTAAAAAGATGTACCAGAATCAACGCCAGGATAAATGGAATCAAAAAACCTTTAATAATGAAAAAGGACAAGACGGTCAGTCCAATAAGAGTGGCCAGAAAAAAATAAGTTTTGTAGCTAGTTTTCATATGCCTATAATATAGCATTTATTTAAAAATTACCCAATATTTGTAAAAATAAAAAAAACTTCCGCGCTCAAAAACTTCTAAATGTAGAAGTTTTTGAAGCTTACTTTGGGGGAAATTTAGTCATCGGCGTCGTTGTCATCTTGGACCATATAGGAATGTGTGCCGACCATTACCGAATTATCATCGTCCATAGTGTTCAGATAATATGTTTGGCCATTCACCATAATATTCGGCCCTTGACCATCATGCATCACGTCATATTCCTTGCCACCGATCATCACTGTGCGGCCATCTTCGTCATTGGCTAGGGCGGTGCCACTGCTCAAAAAACTAAAGCCGGCCACCAGCGCCAGAACAGACGCAGCCATTATGAATTTTCCCCTTAAAGATGCATTCTTTAAGTATTTCATAAAATTGGAATTAAGTTGATTATAAAGAACTATTTTTATCTTAAAACTCATCGACCCCCTTGCGAGTTTTTACATGCTCTTAGTACGGGTAATACAAAAATCGGCTTGGGCTATTTCAGTTATTGCAAGAATGTATAGTTCTTGATATATTTAAAGCATGAAAAACAAAAATAATAAAACTGTGGAAGTGCTGGTCAGTCCTTTTCCGCCACTGGTGATGAAAACTGACGGAAAATTTGCAGGTTTTGAAATAGAGCTTTGGGAAATGATTGCCAGAGAAATTGACTTGGAATATACCTATAAGGAAGTCAGATTGAAAGACATCTTTGCTGCATTGGAAAATGGCCAAACAGACTTGGCGGTGGCCGGCATATCCATCAATGAAGACCGCGAAAAAATATTCGACTTTTCCCATTATACCTTGGATTCCGGACTTCTAGTCCTAACAGGGAAAAATTCCGGCCGCGTCAAAGTTTTGAAAACCATCAAGGAATTTTTCAAAAGCGGCTACAAAAAAATTCTCACCACCCTCCTGGCCATTCTAATTTTAGTTTTTATCTTAGGCAACGCCATCTGGCTCATCGAGGGCCGGAGTGGCGGCGCTTTCTCTTCGGCCTATTTTCCCGGCATTTTTGAAGCAGCTTGGATGGTACTTGTGACCATCAGCACCGTTGGCTACGGCGATTATATCCCGCACCTTTGGATCGGCAAGCTCTTTGATGTCTTCATCATTCTTATCGGCTATATCTTTTTCGGCATCTTCATCGCCGAACTCAGTTCCATCATCACCTTGAAAAAAATCAGAGGCAACATCAGCAGCTACAAAGACCTAGGCGGCAAAAAAGTGGCCACGGTCAGACATTCCACCAGCATCAACACTCTCGACCGGCTCGGTGCCAAAATTGTGGCCGTGGAAAAAATTGAAAACGCTTTCAAAAAATTAAAGAATGAAAAAGTGGAAGCCATCGTTTTTGACGCGCCCAATCTCCTCCATCACATGAGCAGTGGCGAGACTCGCTTCTTTGACGTGATCGGCGATATTTTTGAACGGCAAACCTACGGCATAGCCATGCCGACCGGCAGCCCCCTAAAAGAAAAAATCAACCTAGCCATCCTCAAATTGCGCGACAACGGCAGTTATGACATCTTGTATAAAAAATGGTTCGGAGAAAATAGTAAGATGGAATAAATATCCGAACATATTTCTCATTCAAAAACCCTTCGCATTAGCGAAGGGTTTTTTATGCGGTCCAACCTCTTTTGTCCCCGAGGTTGTACCTCCGAATAGCTACACAATAAACTAAATTAATTCGCCACTTGACCAGTAACTACACTTTCCGGCAATTCAGTTGGCGCAGGAGTCTCTAACTCCCCTGCCAATTTGCGATAAACATAGGCCATCGCCACCATCGTTGCCGGAATAGTCGCCAGCAGTCCAATAAACAAACACAAGGCGCCAACAATGTTGATCAAAGCCAATAATATGCCTAACCAGAACAATTTGCCCTTATTTCCAGCCGTCATCTCGCCACTTTTTTTGATGGCTTCCATTGGAGCCATGTTCTTATCAATGATTAAGTAGGCGAAGAACTGATATTTAATGGCCCAAATAATGCCGGGGATGATGAATAAAATCAGCCCAGCTATGACGATCAGGCAATAGATGATTGAGCCTAGAATAAATTTACCCAGCAGTTGAGTGCAGGAAAATAGTGTGTTCAGATTGGCTTCATCCTTATCCACTACATCCAGCGTAATCTTAATCAAGCCCATCTTGACGATAATCTGGATGATCCAAGCGGCCACTAGAAAGAGTACATAGATGAAAAACATCTTTTCTTTGAAAATGCTGGCAATGCCCGAAGGCACAACTTGGATCAGCCAAGCCAAAATCAAAAGGCCCACGAAGAACCAAAAATGTTTTTTCATCTTCCCCCAACCAAACTTGATCGCTTCCCCCGGAATAAAGGTTGTTTCCATAATTTTATTTTATGTTTAGTTTTTAATACTTTCACTATAGCACATTTTTTGCTTAACGCCCACACAAAAACCGCCCTTAGGAGGCGGGTTTTGTAACCTGCAGCATTACTAAAAGTAATGTTACATTTATAGTAGAATAATTTTGAAGTTACTCACTAAGTTTTGGAGAGAATTAAAAAATTTGGGAACAAATCCAAAACTCAATGAATACCTTTTTCAATTTTCACATTTCACAATCTTATGCGATTAGTCCTAGAGCCTACGTGAGCTGTACAAAACCCACTTCAGACTTAAGGCTCTGATGGGCCTGGCGTTCCTGTTAGCGAACTAACAGATCGACCGCCGTGACAATGACCATACTACTCATCCTTGTCCCATGACAGGACGCGGACTTCGCGAGGAATATTCTGGGTCATTATCGGTTCTCCCTAGAAAGGAGGTGATCCATCCACAGCTTCCGCTACGGATGCCTTGTTACGACTTCACCCTTATCATCGATCCCACCGTGGTCCCTGCTTAAAAACAGGGCCTTCGGGTGTTACCAACTCTCTTGGTGTGACGGGCGGTGAGTACAAGATCCGAGAACGTATTCACCGTGACATAGCTGATTCACGATTACTAGTGATTCCGGCTTCATGAGGTCGAGTTGCAGACCTCAATCCGAACTGGGACCGGTTTTATGGGATTGGCTCCGTCTTGCGACTTGGCTACCCTTTGTACCGGCCATTGTAGCACGTGTGTAGCCCAGGGCGTCAAAGGGCCACGCTGATCTGACGTCATCCCCGCCTTCCTCCCAGAACTTTGTTCGCTAACATAGTTAACGTCCAAAGTTCTGGGCAGTCTCGTGTGACACTGTAACACACGATAGGGGTTGCGCTCGTTTCCTGACTTAACAGAACATCTTACGACACGAGCTGACGACGACCGTGCAACGCCTGCTATACACCCTCGAAGGCTAGTGTATTTCTACACTATGCAGTATAGTTTCAAGCCCTGGTGAGGTTCCTCGCTTATCGTCGAATTAAACCACATGCTCCACCACTTGTGCGGATCCCCGTCTATTCCTTTGAGTTTTAAGCTTGCGCTCGTACTTCCCAGGCGGCATACTTAACGCGTTAGCTACGACACTAGAAGGGTCGATTCTCCTAATACCTAGTATGCATCGTTTACGGCGTGGACTACTGGGGTATCTAATCCCATTCGCTACCCACGCTTTCGCATCTCAGCGTCAGAAAAGGGCCAACCAAATGCCTTCGCCTTTGGTGTTCCATATGATATCAACGCATTTCACTGCTACACCATATGTTCCATTGATCTCTCCCTTCCTCGAGATATACCGTTTCAAATGCAGTTTTCGAGTTGAGCTCGAAGATTTGACATCTGACTAATATATCCGCCTACATGCTCTTTACGCCCAATAAATCCGGATAACGCTTGAGGTCTCTGTATTACCGCTGCTGCTGGCACAGAGTTAGCAACCTCTTATTCCTATGGTACCATCATTATATTTTTCCCATAGAAAAGAAGTTTACGACCCAAGGGCCTTCATCCTTCACGCGGCGTCGCTCCATCAGACTTTCGTCCATTGTGGAATATTCTCGACTGCAGCCACCCGTAGGTGTTTGGACAGTTCTCAGTTCCAATGTTGGGGGTCAGGCTCTCACCTCCCCTACCCGTCATCGCCTTGGTAGTCCTTTACACTACCAACAAGCTGATAGGACACAGGCCGCTCCTCAAGCGATAAATCTTTACTCCGTAGAGCACATCGTGTATTATCTCGGATTTCTCCGAGTTATTCACGACTTGAGGGTACGTTCCTATGTATTACTAACCCGTTTGCCATGGGTCTAACCCATGCGACTTGCATGCCTTATCCACGCCGCCAGCGTTCATCCTGAGCCAGGATCAAACTCTCAATAAATGATTCAGTGGATTTAACTCCACCAAATATTAGTTGAAAAGAAAATAAATTTTCTTAATTTTGAAATAGACTCTATTTGTTTGTCCAATCTCGCCGAAGCGAGACCAGACGAGGACTAATCGCAAAAAATTGTGATTATTTCGTCTCTCTAAATCAAAAGGTGGAGATTTAGAGAAACTATGCAATTGTTAAAGGTCTTGCTTTTTATACTCTTTGAACGAACCCCGTAAACTCGCACGGGGCAAGCAAAAAAACACATCTTCGCGCGCAATACTAATTACACACAAAGATGTATCTTTGTTTCATTCAGTGTTTTAAAAGATTTTCGAGAGTTTATTTAATTGCCTTTTTTGGAATTAAAGATTAAATGTAACTCGTATGTCCCATTGTAGCAAACTACAAAATGTTGTCAAGGGCTTAATTTCAGGCCCTTGCCAAGGACATTTTTTCCAGCTTAATCAGGCGTTTTTCGTGATTATTTAGCGCTTTTTCGTTTTTTATTTTCTTCAATCAATTTCTTGCTCTTAAGGAATTTTAGTACGGGCTCAGCACAATCGCGGCAAATATCAAAGCTCTTAAAAAACACTCCGACCGAAACAATGGTTTCATCCCCATTTCTGACCAAAGTTTTTTTGCAAATATCGCATTTAGTGATTCTCATAAATCCATTATATCATCTGCAAGTATCGAGTCAAATCTTAGTTTTTAACATCAATTTCCACTGCATTATTCTGGCAAATTTTAGCGTATTCATAGAAACTCTTCCTGGGATGGCGCTCCAGGGTTTCGTAGTCCATTTCGATGAGGCCAAATTTCGGCTCGTAGCCATATAGCCATTCCAAGTTATCCATGAGCGACCAGAAATTATAGCCGCGCACCGGAACTCCCTCTGAAATCGCTTGATGCACAAAGCTTAAGTGTTGCCGGATATATTCTATTCGATCATTATCTTCCAAACCGCTCCTGGTCGGTCCGCCGTTTTCTGTGATATATATCGGAACTTGAAATTTGGCGCTGGCTTGTTTTAAAACTTTATACAGCCCTTCTGGATAAGAGATCCATTTCATCACATTATCCCTATCCTCTTCAATCGTAAAACCGAAATAGGTTTGATTGGCAGAATCCAGTTTAAAATTATTCCAACTAAATTTTATTTTCCCCAAACGGTAATAATTCACGCCGGCATAATCCTGAAAGCCTTTTATCTTATTACCTAAAAAATCTATCCGGTACCACTGCGCTAGGCGATTGATAGTATTTAATAACAAACCAAACCCTTCCGATTCGTACCAATTGTAAAGATAGGTGATGCCGACTGGTGCGCCAGGCTTAATCTTATGGATAATCTTATAGGCTTCGCGATGAGCCGCCACCACATTGTTTACCGCCCGCCAGAACTTGTACGGATTTTTGAAACCGGGTGGATAGATGCCGCCCAAAAAGCCTTGTCCGAGCGGCACCATCGGCTCGTTGAATGTGGTGAAGATGTCGATAAGATCGCCCAACTCTTGGGTCATTTTTTCAGCATAACGCGCAAAAATTTCAGGAGATTTTTTATTGTGCCAGCCATATTTTTTCTGGAACCAAATCGGGCTGGTCCACCACCACAACGTCACTTGGGTTTTAATATTTCTTCTTTTCAAATCCTGAAAAATTTGGCGATAATGTCCGATAGCCTCATCCGAAAATTCACCGTCTCTTGGTTCAACTCTGGACCACTCGATGGAACAGCGGAAAAGTCCCACGCCCAACTCTTCAAGTAAATCATGATCACTTGCGTAGCGGTGCCAATAATCACACGCCTCGCCCGAAATATCTTTGGTTTTCCCCGCCTGCTCCCACTCCCACCAATCCGAATTAACATTATCGCCTTCAATCTGATAAGACGAAGTCGCCGCCCCCCACAAAAAACCGTCCGGAAATTTTAGTTTTTGTTTTGGCATAGAATGTGTCATTCCTGCGTAGGCAGGAATCTAGTGTAAAAGCTTAACGATGCAAATGCCATATTTACTCTATAGTATATTCCCTCTTATTCACCTCAAGCCCCCGCGCCAATGCTTTATCGATCGTATCTTGCGTGCCAACGCTCCCATTCACTTGAAAAGCCTCCACGGCGTCCGCTGCCACAATGATAGCTGCTCTTCTTTTTTCATAAGCCGCACCATCAATAGTTGAGGACTCGCGGTCTTCAATCAGCGCATTTGGATTTGCTTCTTTCAATTTTATCAACTGGCCGATAAGCTCATCAATTTGTTCGCGCGTAAAATCGCCACGCTCGATCCGCTCATCACAATGTGCCGCATAAAGTTCCAGTGTCCCGGGCAAAAAAATCTTGATCTGATTCGCCGCCGGATTGAGTTTCATCGCTTCGTCTGTCGCGAAATAGTCCACGCCCAGGGCGCCGCCGGACACGATTCCATTCCCGCGCGAAATAATCTCACGCGCAACCTCTCGCACGTCTTTCTCCACTTGCGCGTCAAATTTTCTCCAACTTCCACTGATCGCAATCCATTGCATAGTTTTCAATTCTCCTCCTCTGTAATCAGGGGAGGGTCAGGGAGGGGTTAAGATCCTTAAAGTTGCGGGGCGCTAGTCGGCAGATTGGCCGGCATGCCCTTGGGGATATTTTTGGTCAGATTTTTCATCATTTCGCACTGATCAGAAAAAGTCACCTCGGTCGGAATGGAGAAATCCACGTTGTTGGCCGGCGTGCAGCTGACATTAGTCGCGCTAGCAAAAGTTTTTTCGCCAGTCGGGTCAGGGGCTGGTACAGCAGCGTCAGCTTTGGGTGGCAGATTTTTGGCCAACTCTTGCGTACAAGCCATAGTCATTTTTGTACCCTGTTTCTGACCTTCAGTCCAAGAATACATCGCTGTTTCATCAAAAATCATGTGCTGGATGTTGCCCGCCACTGCCATACTGGTCATATATTTTTTGCCGTTCACGTACGAGCTCGTGGTCAGTTCTTTTCCGTCCGCGCCCTTGATCGTGTAATCACATTTCATGGTTTTCCCCGCCAGCATGGCATCTTTCATGGAATTGATCACGTCACTCACTGGACTTTTTTCTTCCACTTTAGGCGCACTCACATTGTCCACAGTATTTTGTTCGGTCACATTTTGCGCGACCTTATTCCCACAGCCTGCGAGCATCAGAACGCCCGCCGCCAACGCAACGATTTTGAGTTTATTCATTTCGTTTTTTTATTAAAAATTATTTCTTCTCAATTATTTCCATCCCGCCCGGCATCCATTTCCTGAGCACTTCTGGAATGACAATCGAGCCATCTTCTTGCTGAAAGTTTTCCAAAATCGCAATGAGCGGCCGCACAGACGGCAAGGCAGTGTTGTTCAAAAGATAGGCAAATTTCTTGTCGCCTTCTGCCGTTTTATATTTCACGTTCAGCCGTCGCGCCTGCCAATCCAAAAAGTTCGAAGCACTGCCGGTTTCGCCCCAACGGTTGAGGCCGGGCATCCAGGCTTCCAGATCGAAGGCACGGAACTTACCAGCCGACATATCGCCGGTACAAATTTGCAATTTACGATAGGGCAAGCCCAACTCCCGGTGCATCTCTTCAGAAATGCCCACCATCTCTTCCTGCAAAGCCGTGGCCTCTTCAATATTCGCTTTGGACACTACTACTTGCTCCACTTTGAAAAATTCATGCACACGGTAGAGCCCTTTATTATCTTTACCATAATCGCCAATCTCAGAGCGGTAGCACGGCGAAAATCCGCAAACTTTCATCGGCAATTTGGCTTCATCCAAAACCTCATCGGAAAAATACGCCAAGAGCGACGGTTCAGCCGTACCCACCAAGAATTTCTTCTCTTTCGAATCCGCGCCGTCCATTTCTTTGTCGCGCGTGGCGATTTGATAGATGTTATCCGAGGCACTGTCATAATCCGTGCCTTTGAAATAGCCACTGCCGAACAAAGCAAAACCCTTGATGAGCGTCGGCGGAATGATCGGCGCGTAACCTTTTTCCACCATTTTGTTGAGCGCATACATCATGAGCGCCATGACGAGTAGCGTCCCTTCATTTTTCAAATAATAGCCGCGATAGCCCGAGACTTTGGAACCTTTTTCAAAATCAATGATGTCCAAAGCTTCCGCCAGCTCGATATGCGTCTTGGGCGTGAAAGCAAATTTTGAAATGTCACCTTTTTGATAGACTTCCACGTTGCCGCTGTCATCTTTCCCAATCGGCGTGTCACTCGACGGAATAGTCGGCACCAAAACCATCAGCTCATCAAATTGTTTTTTAATCGTCTCATATTCCGGCTCGACTTTGGCCAGTTTTTCTTTCACGGCCGTACCCTGCGCGATAAGTGCCTTCCTCTCAGCATCGTCTTTAGCTGATTTTATTTTATCATTCAGGATATTTTTTTCTGCCTTTAATTTTTCAATCTCTTGCAAAGCCGCCACTCTTTTTTCGTCCATGGCCAAAAGCGCGGAAAGATCCAACTCAATATTTTTATTCTTAATCGCTTTTTTAACTTCCTCCGCGTTCTCACGGATAAATTTGATGTCTAGCATAATACAAAATGTTCATTTTTTACTATTTTTACTATAACATAAGGGGAAAAATAAAAAAAGAGGCCGGCTCAAGGAGAATCTCCCGGAGCCAGCCTAAGGACGAAATCGTCATTCATCTCGGAAAAGACCTGAGTCCCTGCGTGTGTGCCAATATCCCATTTAATCGCACTTCTGCTCCGCCCATCATCACGATTTTAGGGTCTTCGAGAAGATCGTTGGGGTTTTCCCCTTGTCGGAAACGATCATCCAGCAAAGTTTCATATTGCAACGTCCCGGCAAAAATATTTTCGATGAAGTCATGCCAACCCTCACATAAGGACTGTCGCACTCCTTGCTCCGAAGTTATGTTTGCCGGAATGAAAAATATTGTAATATCTTCAAAAGAATGTCCGCAATCCATGAGTTGCGCGACCGCCTCCAATAGTTTTTCGAGTTTCCGTTGAGTTGCCATATCTCCTTTATTCAAGGATGCAACTATCTGGGAATATGAATCACCGAAATAGTTTCGTTTGATATATTCAGTGAGTTCATTGGAAAGATCCATCGCTATACGCGTGAGATTCAATCCCTCAAAAGAGTCTTCGCCCGGATTTAGACTGGATAGTTCAGTCTGATGACTGATAGGCATTATCCTCCGTAACATCTCTTGAATATTATTGGCGGATATATTTTTCTCGGCAAGATCGCGATTGACCACATCAATCATCGCCTCAGAGGAAAGTATTTCGTCCTCCATCAACTGGATAAATTTAATCAATGCATATGCTTTCGGCGTAATTTTAATAACTCTTGCACTTTCAGTCATAATCCACCTCTTGGTTTTTATGAAATTTTAAAACAACAATCCTCCACTCACCTCAAAAACACTGCCTTCCTTATAGCCTTTTTATGCCTAAAAGTCAACCTCACATCACACCCTTAATTTCTTTTTCAAAACGTTTAAAAAATTCATCCATGTATTTTTGTCGTTCCCTAGCAACTTCTTTCCCACTTTTAGTCATAATTTTTTTATAAATATATTTCAATTTTATTTCATATTCCAAGAGCGCACTATCCTCTTTTCCATAAGAATAATTTTTCTCTTCTTTAGCAAGCTTTTTCTCATTGCCGGTGTACAAACAATTCGACCCGGAATGTCCCGCAAAAAGAAAATCTCGCGCAATCCCAATCGCTCCAATCGAATCCAGTTTGTCGGCGTCAAAAATTATTCTTGCCTCAAGCGTTTCTGGTTTTTTATTTTTTCTCCAACGATGGACTTCAATGCAATGGATGATATTTTCAACCTGTTTTTTCTCTATTTTATATTTTTCTAAAATATTTTTGGCCATTTCCGCGCCTTTTTCCGCGTGGCAAAATTTTCCTTCACATTTCATTTCTTCCTTTCTCCCAATATCATGAAGCAAGGCCGCCGCTTCCAAAACAAAAAGGTCGGCTTTTTCTTTTTTGCCAATATGTATGGCCAAATTTTTCACCCGTTCCACATGTGTCCAGTCATGACACCCACTCGCTCCCTCAAAAAATTTCTTCGCTTCCTTCTCAATTTTCGCAATAATTTCTTTTTTGTTCACAATATTTTTCTATTATATCCTCTTGCACGCCTCAAAATGAATTTTCTCATCACTCACATCAAAAACTTCAATGACTTCATATTTCCCCCGCGTCCAGACTTCGCCGCCCTCCAAAAAATGCGTCGCTTCCAAAATCTTGATGCTGGCCAATGGCCGCGACAATTTTTCATCGCCACCGGTCTCACACAATGGAATCTGCCCATTGCCCCAAAACTCGCTGTCACTCAAATAGTAGAGCCTCTGCCCACTTTTCAAAAATTCATACACTTTCCCTGCCTCCAATTCCCCTGGCACGCATTCCTCTATTTTCCTTCGGCCAGCCTTATGCTCCGCAATATTCCTCAGCGCCAGATCCGGATTGAATTCCACTTTAATACCCATAAGGATTATTTTTTAATAATAGCTTTTATCTTTTTCACTAACTCCTCCTTTTTCTTCTTATCATAATATCCTTCCACCTTGCCAATCATTTTACCTTTTTGGAAAAACGCCAAGGTCGGAAATTTTTTGATGCCAAATTTCTTGGCCAATTTTTTGTCCGTTTCCATTTTGCGATATTTGACCGAATAATCTTTCAGCAATTCTTTTACAGGAATCGATTTCAAAAGACACATGATCGAATCGTCTTCGAACATTTCCACTGCCACTAGTTTATCCGAACCCAAAACTTCCAGCTCAAACTTTTCTTCTGTAATTAAAAAAGCCAAGCCGACCGGTTGCGCGCCATATCTGTCCACGAACAAATCGGTTACCTTCCGTCTATCTGACTTGATTTCTTTTTCGATTTTCTTATATTCTTTCTCATCTTTGGCTACAAAAATCGCTTCCACCATGCAAGACTTTTCGCACAGCCCACAGCTGATGCACTTCTCATTATCAACCTTAATACGTTTCTTCTTTTGATCCCACGTCAAAGCCCCCGTCGGACAAACCGCCACGCCATTGCATTCCTTGGCATTGTCACAGATTTTGAAATTAATGAGTACTGGCATATAATTTGATTACTTTATTATATTATTCTTAAATTCAGCTTTGCAGTTTATTTTTTTCATACATAAGTTATTTTAATCCCACTCTCCAAAGCGGACAGTCCGCGCTCCATTCTACCAATCAGTATTCTCGACTATAGCCTTGCCTATTTGAACAATCCTGATATTGCCATACGCTTCCTCGACTTCTGCTATGCCTTTTATCGTTAATTTTTTCCAGATTTTCCGCTTGGACCATTTCATGGCAGCATTATTATATACACCAACATGATCTTCATACATGCTGGATAATTTATCACACAGCAGAAGCAGCTTTATGAAGGGCGATTTACCATTATATTTTTCCATCGCCTCCTTAAAACTTCCCATGGTCAGCTCTTTGACAACCTCTTTGACTTCAGATTCTACCCAATCCGGTAATTCCAAAGCGGTGTCTTCCAAAACATCATGTAAAATCAAAGCCTTGAATCCCAACGCTCTTTCTTTCCAAGGGATTTGCGTGTCAGCGATCAGCATCGACGCACACCAAATGGGATGCATGATGTATGGCACTTTGCCGTCTTGTCGATAGGTCTGATCAGGCTCACTGATATTATTCTCCTGATAAGCCTCGTAGGCGAAGTCCAGATATCTTTTTAATTCTTTTGATTCAATCATTATAATTTTGACGATTTATAAACTTCCGGCTTATACGCTTTCAATCTGACAATTTTAGTTTCCAAACTGAATTCTTGCAATTTGCTTTTCAGTTCGCGCATATCCACTTTTTGATCATACCCCAGTGCAATCACATCCGGTCTGAATTTTTCAATCACGGCATATTGATTTCGCAAACTGCCCAGCACCACGGAGTCCGCTAAACCGCTAGATGTTACAACTCTCAATCTTGCCTTTTCTTTGTTTCTTGTATCTTGTTTCTTGTATCTTGCCACGTTTTCATCCCGCGCCACTACCACAATCAGACATTCTCCCAGTTTTTTCGCCTGTGCCAAATAGCTCGCATGCCCCGGATGGAAAATATCAAATGTACCGAATGTCATCACTTTTTTCATAAGCCCAACTTATCACTTATCCCCTGCAACGCCCCAAGCCCCAACTCCAAAAATTCGTCCAGCGGCACACCAGCCTTTTCACACTCTAAAATTAATTCTCGATTACACCGCGCGGCGAAACCCTTATTCTTGAATTTTTTCTTGAGCGAAGACAGCTTCACGCTCGCCAGTTTCTTGTCCGGTTGCATGAGAGCTGTGGCAATGATGAGCCCAGTCAAAGTTTCGGCTGCCACTAAGCTGTGTTGCAATCTGCCGGAACGTTCTTTATCCTTAAGAACTGGAATGAGTTCCATACCATAACCGTGTGATTGAATGGTTTCAATGAGAAAATCCGTCGCGCCTGCTTCGCGTAAAATTCCTTCCGCCATTATGCAATGTTCTCCAGAGTTTTCTTTCGTCAACTCCCAATCGATGTCATGCAGCAGTCCAATGATACCCCACCGCTCTTCATCTTCGCCAAATCTTTTGGCCAGCGCTCGCATAATTGCCCCTGATTCAATCATATGCAACCTCGTCACCGGATCAGTGATGTGTTTCTCAAGAAGATCATCCGCCTGTTGCTTTGTAATGCCTAAGTTTTCCATAATTATTTTTTATCAATAACTATATTAGCCCTTCCTTCCATGGATTTAGTCATAGTTCTGACAGATGGAAATATAACAGTTTCGCGAATAGATTTGTTCATGATAAACGCGAAAAATCTTTCGGAGAAACCGAAGCCGAAAGCCGGCGGCATGCCATATTCCAAGGCTTCTACGAAATCTTCGTCCATCATTTGAGCTTCCTTGTCGCCACCTTCGCGCGCGGCCGCCTGTTCCAAAAATCTGTTTTTCTGGTCGATTGGGTCGTTCAGTTCAGAAAAAGCATTGCACAGCTCTCCTCGTCCGGCCACCACTTGCACACGCAACACTTTTTTCGGATCAGTCGGATCAATTTTGGCCAAAGGCGAAACGGCCAATGGATGTCCCACCAGAAAACACGGCTGGATCAATCTTTGGCGCACGGTTTTTTTGTAGAGCGTGTCAATCATGCGGCCCAGGCCATAACCCGGTTCATATTTTATTTTCAACTCATCTGCTTTTTTCTTTAGCTCATCGATTGTCACTTCATTACTCAGATTGATACCGGTTTCCTTTTTGAACTCAGTAAAATAATCCACCACGGCAAAAGGTTTTTCCCAATCAATTTCATTATCTTCAAATTTATGTTTGTATCCGCCCGTGACTTTCAAAACAATTTCGCGGTACATTTTTTCAATAAACTCCACGCCGCGCGCAAAATCCCAATAGGCCGCATAGAACTCCATGTGATCAAATTCTTGCAAATGGTCGCGGTCCATGCCTTCATTGCGGAAAACTCGACCAATCTCAAAAACCTTCTCCAGGCCCCCTACCAAGAGCCTTTTCAGGGGTAGCTCTAAGGAGATTCGCAGATAGAAGTCTTGGTCTAGGGCATTGTAGTGCGTCACAAACGGTTCAGCGTCCGCGCCACCCGTGCTGTGCTCCAGCACCGGACATTGCACTTCCAGAAAGCCGGCAGTGGTCAAAAAGTTCCGCACCGTCTGCCAATAGATGTTTTTTTTGACGAACAGTTCGCGCGTGTCCGGGTTCATCATCAGATCCAAATAGCGCTTACGTAGCAAGGCCTCTTCGTCTTTCAAGCCATAGTATTCCGTCGGGATTGGTCGGATATTTTTGCTGAGCATTTTCCACTCAGACACTTGCAAAGATTTTTCATCTTGTTTAGTCAAAAACAATTTGCCTTTGGCCTGGATGAAATCACCGTTCTCCACATTTTTCACAAACAGTTTATATTTTTCGTCCCCCACATTTTGCTTGCTCAAAAACAATTGCATTTTGCCAAAACCATCTTCAATGTGCGTGAAACAGGCATTGCCCATCGGCCGATTGGATTTCACCCGCCCGACGAGATATATTTCCTGCTCGCTCGCACTCAATTCATCAAATTTTTCCAACGCCTCAGCATTATTCAGTGTCCGTTCGCATTTTTCCGGATAAGCCTCCATTCCACCCGAACGAATTTTTTCCAATTTATCCAATTTAGTTTCTAAGATATCTTCGCGCATAAAATTAATCTTTTATTTTTACCGGTAATTATGCTTCAATACTAGCTTATTTAACCAAATTTGGCAATTTTACCCATAAAAAAACAAGGAGGTATTCGTCGCGGCGAACACACTCCTTGTAACATCGACCTATCTCTCGTCCTGACCCCTTAGGTAAGCAACGATATCCTTGACTGTAGCCAAGCCACCGGAAAAGCTAGTTTGACCTTCATTAATTAACTTTTTTTCCTTCGCTTTCGCCAAAGGAATATCCTCCCATAATCCCGTTTGTGGGTTTCTGTAAATAACATGCCCGGCAAAAACCACCAAACCTTCTTCATATTTAGTTGCGCCCATCACTAACATCTCATCTCTCCTTAGAAAAATAAAATCAAAAAGAGAAAATTATAAATTTTCTCTTTTCACCCAACAACTATAAATTATTTTATATCCAAAATTTCATATTTCATGATTCCGCCTGGCGTGTTCACTTCCACCTTGTCACCTTTTGCGTGCTGCATGAAAGCTTTGCCCATCGGAGATTCATTGGAAATTTTCATCGAGGCCGGATCAGCTTCATTGGAACCGACGAGCTGGAACTCCATTTCGTCCCCATTAAATTTCACTTTGACCCGCGAACCCATCTGAACGGTGCCGGAATTTTTGTCATATTTAACGACGGTCGATTCTTTCAACATAAATTCCAACTCAGCCACGCGCGCTTCATTTTCAGCTTGCTGTCTTTTAGCTTCCGAGTATTCGGCGTTCTCGCTCAAATCGCCTTGTTCTTTGGCTTCTTTGATGGCCGCCGCAATCGCCTGACGCACCGCCACTTTTCGATTAGTCAGTTCGTCTTGAATTTTTTTCAAACCTTCTTCCGTGATGAATTTTCCCATGACTTTTATTTTAGAATAAAACTAGTTACAAAACATTAAGGCAAATTGTAGCAGAAATATTTTTCTTGTCAACCGTTCATTTTTTTTCAGAAAAATAGGCTTCCAAAGCTTTTTGTGCTACCGGCAGAGCCGCGGAATTCCCTTCGCCGCCCCCCGGCACCAAAACCACAATGGCAATGGTCGGATTGTCATAAGGCGCGAAAGCCGCGAACCAGGAATGGGTCTTGCCTTCCGTCCCGAACTGCGCCGTGCCGGTTTTGCCGGCCGCCGGCACCGACAAAGTTTTTAGGACTTGAGCGGTCCCGCCCGTGACCGTCATCCGCATCCCTTCGCGCACGGTCTGCATCACCGACGGCGCGATAAAATTGGACCGGACTACCTGTGGCGCTACCATTTCTTCTTGACCATCGTTCTTTTTTATCCGATTGACCAAGCGCGGAGAATACAGCGTGCCGCCATTGGCAAAAGTCGCGATATAGTCGGCCAGTTGAATCGGCGTGACCGTGACAAAGCCTTGACCGATAGCGGAGTGATAACTGTCTCCGATGTACCATTGTTCCCCGATTTTGCTTTTCTTCCACTGTTCGTCCGGAATGAAGCCGGACACTTCGCCTGGCAAATCAATGCCTGTAGGACTGCCCATTCCGAATAAGTTATAATATTTTTTCATGCGCGACATGCCCAAGCCTTCAATGTTCCCATAACCGCCACCGATGGTATAGAAAAAAATGTCATTGCTTTGAGCGATGGCCAGTTTGACGTCCGAGGGATCGTGCGCTCTCCAGTCACCAAAACTCCACGCCCCCACGTGCAACGCGCCTCCGAGGCCGGAAATTATAGTAGAAGGCGTAATGGTGCCTTCCGAAAGAGCCGCCGCCGCCATGGCCGGCTTAATCGTCGACCCGGGCGGATATTCTCCGGCAATGGCACGGTTGAGCAGTGGCAAATCCGTGTCCTTAATGATATTTTGAAATTCATCGTTACTGATGCCTTTCGCAAATAGATTATTGTCATAGCTGGGGATGCTGACCAAGGCCAGGACGCCGCCATTACGCGGATCAATCGCGACGGCCGCCGCTGTTGTCGTACCAGTCTTGTCCAGAGTCTCTTTCAAGCTGTCATAAATTTCCTTTTGCAAATCAGAATCAATGTTTAGGATCAGATCCGATCCGGGCACCGGATCAATCACGCCCACAATTCGCTTGGCATGACCCATCGAATCCACTTCCACCTGCGTCGCACCAGCTGTCCCCTGCAATTTTTTTTCATAACTTTTTTCCAGTCCCGCTTTTCCGATATAGTCCGTCATCAGATAACCCGGGTTGGCATTCATTTCACTCTGCGTAATCTTGCCGTCATAACCGATAACCGGCGAAAAAATTTCTCCGTTCTCATATTGCCGAATAGCGGTTTTTTCCAATTGCACGCCGGAAAAGTCATTCCTTTTTTCCGCAATGATCAAGGCCTGATCCTGGGAAATGTTTTCTTTCAAAAGCACCGGGTTCAAGGATTTCAAATCCTGGCTGGCCAGCATGATTTCCACGTTGCCGGAATTCATTCCGAGAATATCAGCCAACGCATCCGCCATCTGACGCCGCGCTTCCGCGTCGGGAGGCAGATCGGCCGGCACCACGATCGCATCGATACTGGGAATATTGCGCGCGAGGATTTTGCCATAACGGTCCAGCACATTGCCCCGCGGAGAGCTTATCATAATCGAACGAGTACTATTGCCCTTAGATATCCTAGTATAATAGTCTCCTTGGAAAAAGTCGAGATAAAAAACGCGGGCGAACAAACTACTAATAGCGATGACGATAAAATACCAAAAAAAAGTGAGCGATTTCCTCTCGAAGGGCACCTCAATAGTGGCTTCTTCTTTTTGCGTGATGGTCATGATGGAATCCTCTATCTCCCCGCCGGCCGCTATTCTTTTTTTATTGAAAAATTTTTGTAACATAATATTTGAAATTATCTGGCAACTAAGCGAGGCTCGAGCGCCGGGAAAATTTGGCGAGAAGAAACCACTGGCCAATATATGACGGCCAAAACCAACAAATTATTTATGATTTTAAAAATCAATATCCTGGCATCGAAAGCTCGCAAGGTCAAATTGCCGACTGCGGCGCTGAGGCCGATCCCGAGCAGATAATTAAGCATAGTGCCTCCCGCGACCAACATCGCTACCCAGAAAAAAGCTCGGCTCCGTTGACCGATAAAAAAACGTTTAGACAAAAAATTAATCGCGAAAGAAATAAGCAAGAACGAGATGGCGCTAATCCCGATTCGCTCAAGTGTTACGGCGTCCAAAATGAGTCCGGCACCAATCGCCCACAGCCAAAAACTTTCAAAACTTTTCCGGCTTGACCAAATGATCACCAGGATAAGCACCATGTCCGGTGCCACGTGGCCGAAAAATAACGCCGGGAAAAGCGATTCGGACGCCACCGCCGCAAGATAGATAAGCCCAAAAGTTAGGATTTTTTGATACATATTGTGACTATAAAGATCCTTTTACCACAAAGACTGTGTTTAGGTCGACATATTTCACTTTCGGGATAACCGAGGCTTGTTGAAAAAGTTTGTCCGAACTGCTTTTGACTTGCGCCACTTTTCCGATCAAAAAGCCTTTCGGGGTAGTGCCGCCCAGACCGGAAGTGACAATATCATCGCCTTCATTCAAAACTTCCGTTTGCTCCACCATGTCCAGCGTGATGCCCAAACTATATTCCCCTATCAAAATGCCTTTGGCACCGGTGGCCAGATCAGTGACATTGATCGAACTGGAAGAATCGGTGAGCAGCGTAATCTTGGCACTGTTGGCGTAGACCTCACTTATCCGACCCACCAGGATGCCATCATACACGATGACTGGCATATTGACTTCCACCCCGCTGGCGTGTCCCTTGTCAATCATGATCCAACTGCCCATCCCGCGTGCGTCTTCCGCGATGACTGTGGCCGCTTCCAACTGGAAATTTTTTTGTGGCAGCAGTTGCAGTTGCTTTCTTAAATCTTCGTTTTCTTTTTTCTCGCTACTCAATTCCGCCAACTGCGAAGAAAGGCTGCCATTTTCTTGGATCAGTCTTTCATTTTCTTCTTTCAAATTGGAGATGGAAAAAAGCAGCGAAAAAATGTTACCTGTCCGCTCACTGACAAAATAGAAAGTTTTTTGGAAAGGGCTTGCCGCGCCTAATAGAATTCCGCGAACCGGTTCAAAAAATCCTCGGGGATTCAAAAAAACCAGCGCCAAGCAAACAACCAGCGCCGCTAATAATTTTATGAAGTTGGGAGAAAAAAATTTGTGTGGCACAGGAGGTTAATGTGTTAAGATTATTACCTCAGTGATCTTTCATTTTGACTTTCAATCAGCACTTCTCGCAGAGTTTCGATGTCTTCCAGTACGATGCCGGTGCCGCGTACCACGGCTGTCAGTGGATCTTCCATCATGCGCACCGGCATTTCAGTCTGATCGGCCACCAAGCGGTCCAGGCCGCGGATAAGACTGCCGCCGCCGGCCAAGATGATGCCGCGTTGCATAATATCACTCAAAAGTTCCGGCGGCGTTTCTTCCACCGCCGTTTTAATATTATTGATGATGATGCGGATCGAGCGCGACAGCGCTTCTCTGGCTTGATCGCCGGTAATCACTACTTCTTTCGGCAACCCCGTTACCAAGTCGCGGCCGCGCACGGTCAGCTGCATTTTCTTTTCCTGCGGGCAAGCGCTCCCGATAGCAATTTTCACGTCTTCGGCTGTTTTTTCACCGACTAGCAAATTAAACTCATCGCGACAATAGCGCGTGATGTCCTCATTCATTTCGTCTCCGGCGATGCGCAAGTTCCGTGATACCACAATACCACCCAAGGAGATGACCGCAATGTCCGTCGTCCCACCGCCGATGTCCACAATCATATTCCCCGCCGCGTCTTGCACGGGCAAGCGCGCCCCGATAGCCGCAGCCATCGGCTCATCGATGAGATAGGCTTCGCGCGCGCCGGCACTCATTGTCGCGTCAATCACTGCGCGCTTTTCCACTTCCGTCACGTCCGACGGAATCCCAATGACCACGCGTGGCCGCGAAAGAAATCCGAATTTGCCGGTGTTCACCTTGTCGATGAAATATTTGAGCATCTTTTCCGTAATTTCAAAATCACTCACTACGCCGTCCACTAATGGTCGCGTCGCCACAATGTGCCCCGGGGTTTTGCCCACCATGCGCTTGGCTTCGCGTCCAATGGCCAACACTTGTCCGGTCTTATTGTTCACCGCCACCACTGACGGCTCGTTGATGACAATGCCTTGCCCCTTCACATAAACCAAAGTATTGGCCGTGCCGAGATCTATCCCGATGTCATTGGAAAAGCTGCCAAAAAATTTCCCCAGCCAATCTTGCAGATTTTTTTTAATTCTCCCCATTTATTTTCAAATATTTCAGAAACAAAAAACCACCTCTTCTTGGCAAGAATATTTTTGTTTCCAATTAAGTGCTGTATGTTTATTTTATCTTTGTAAGTTTACAGGAAAACCGGCTCGCTGTCAAAGTCGAACGAAAGTGTTTATTTTCAGAAAATAAGGGCTTAACGCGCAACACATTAAGTCCTTTTTTAATTGGCAAAATTTTTCTATTTCACATAATGTAACACATCCCGAAAGGTTACCAAAACCAGAAGTCCAATGAGCAGGATGAAACCGATAGAATGGAACGTTTGTTCCACTTTGGCGCTGACCGGCGAACCTTTGATTTTTTCGATCAAAATGAACAGAATGCGGCCGCCGTCGAGGGCCGGAATCGGCAGGATATTAATAATACCAAGGTTCACGCTGAGGAGCGCCGCAAATTGCAGGACATAGACCAACCCAAGACCGGCCACTTCTTTAGTGATGACTGCGATGCCGATCGGGCCGCTCACATCCGCCCCGGCGCCTTTGCCCATAAAGAGACTATGCAAAATTCCCAGTAGCGCCAAGAAAATCATTTCAATCAGGTTCAGGGTAGTTTTGGCCCCTTCCCAAATAGCTTGGTACCAAGAATAGCGCACGATGACCGTTTCTGCGAGGCTGACCCCTAAAGCGCCTTGATCTTTGGGCGCGTCCACGCGCGGAACTACATTCAAATTAAGCAGTTGGTCTCCCCGCTTGATTGAAAAAGCGACATTTTCTCCTTTATGCGCATTCACAAAATCCTGTACGCCTTTCACATCTTGCGGTTTGGTGTTTTCGCCGGCGCCAACCTTAAACCCGAGAATCTGATCCCCAATCTTGATTCCAGCTTTTTCGGCTGGCGCGCCGGGAACCACATCGGCAATTTGAATTTTCAAGTTTTGATTACTCTGCCCCGGTACACTCGAGTCAACGGCTTGCGGCGCACCAATCATAAAAACCAGAGACAGCAAAAACCAGGCCAAAACAAAATTCATCGCCACGCCGGCTGCCAAAACTTTTGTCCTGACCCAGCCAGACTTAGAAGCAAAACTGTCTCGATCTCCGGCATTGCCGCCGTCTTCGCCTTTGATCTTCACAAATCCGCCGAGCGGAATCCAATTCAAAGAATAGATCGTGCCACCCGCCAAATTCTTTTCGTGCGCCTCAGCCAAATCTTTTTTCTCATTTTCATCATCGCCATCTTGGGTGCCCCAGACGATGCGCCATTTCCTTTTTTGACCTGCCTTATTCAACGATTGAAAACCGACAATACGCGGCGGAAAACCGAAACCGAATTCACTGGCCCGGATGCCGTTTCTGCGCGCCGTCACAAAATGGCCCAACTCATGGACAAAGATAAGCACGCCCAGGATGATGATGAAGATTATAACTGCAAACATAGTTTTGTAAATTTTTTATTACACTGTCATTATCTCCGTTTCTTTTTTCTCACGAATCTCTTCTATCCTTTGGTTATATTTATCCACCACTTTTTGCAATTTTTCTTTACCGGAAAATTTGTCATCTTCGGAAATTTTTCCGGCTTTTTCCGCTTCTTGGATTTCTTCCCAAAGACTCTCGCGGATTTTACGCACGGCGATACGCGCGCTCTCCGTGTTTTGATTTAAGACTTTTACCAATTCTTTGCGTCGTTCTTCGTTTAAAGCCGGGATGTTGATGCGGATAAGTTGTCCGTCATTGACCGGATTGAGATTGAGTTGCGAATCCCGAATAGCTTTTTCAATATTCACCAAGCTGTCGCGGTCCCACGGCGTGATGGCGATGGTGCGCGCTTCCGGTATGGTAATACTGGCCATTTGTTTCAACACTGACTTCGCGCCGTAATAGTCCACTTGTAAATTTTCCACCAACGAGACTGAGGCCCGCCCAGTGCGCAATTTTCCCAACTCTTCTTTCATGAATTCCATCGCTTTCTCGAACTGAGGCTCACTCTTTGTGATTATTTCGTCAATCATATATTTGAATGTTAATTAGTAAATCCTACATAAATTTCGCTTGGATTGGACGGATTGTATTTTAGTGTCCGAATGGCCATTTTGTTGTCAAATTGAGCCGTGATCCAATTCTCTCCACCATCGACTGACTTATATGTGGCTTGCACCGCGCCACAAATGATTTCTCTGGGATTCTTCGGATTGATGGCCAAGGCTTTGATCGGAAAAGTTTGCGGATTGTTCAGGGTAGAAATAGCGCGCCAGTTGTCTCCCGTGTCATCGCTCACTACCAATCCGGAAGTGCCGGCCAAATAGACGCGCCCAGCCACACTCGGATCCGCTTCCAACACCGCCCCACCGCTGCCGCCATAATTTTTGGTCGCCTTGCCCACATTGGCCGTGATATCTTCGAATTTCTCTCCGCCATCCTGGCTGCGGAAAAGCAAACCGGTGTTGGTGATAGCATACAGCACATTTCCATTGCTCGCATCTTCAGCGATTTTCAAGATGGGCGCGCTCGCTGTATAGATGCTTCTCCAGCTGGCCCCGGCATCCACACTTTTAATCACGGCGTTGTCGCTGGTGGTAGCATAAATCACATTAGGATTTTTTTGGCTAATCATGAGCGAAATAACCAATGGCCCACCGGCCGGACTGGTATAGATTTCCTTCCAAGTGGTTCCGTCATCATCTGTTTTGAAAATTTTCCCGGTGCCTTGCCAAACCGCGCTGGCATAAAGAGTTTTGCCAGTCGTCGGATCAAGTGCCAAGCCATACACCTTTTCCGAGATGAAATTGCTCATGAATTTCCAAGTCTCACCGCCATTCACTGTTTCCATAATGCCGCCGCTTTTCAGTCCGAAATAGGCATTGTTGCCATCGTATGGATTGACCGTCATATTCAAGACTGCCACCCCGGTCGTATTGGCCTTGCCTTCGCCTTTATTCTGCACTTTCCACGTTCCCCCGCCATCCAGCGATTTCCATAGACTTTGCGAAAAAGTGAAGGTCACCGGCCCGGTGGCACTTTTTGGCGGCGCCACAGCACAGCCCGAAAGGATTAACGTCAAAAAAATTATTCCTACTACAGCTTTAATACTCTTCATCTGCTTAAATTTTTCATTTTTATTATATGCTTCTTCCACCGTCTAATTATACCATACCAGAAATAAAAGCCAAATTGGTTGACTTTTTAAAAAAATAGAGCGGACTGTTCGTCGTAATCGACGGACCGTTCGCTTAGCTTTAAGTAAACGCGAACGGTCCACTTGTCGGAGTACCTCAAGCGAACAGTCCGCGGAAGCTAGTTAAATTGATTGTAAAACAAAAGCCAAATTGAAACAAAAAACAGCCTCCAGACTGTTTTAAAAATTCAAAATTTTATTTGTGCGCCCACCTGGACTCGAACCAGGGACCGTTTGCTTAAAAGGCAACTGCTCTACCAACTGAGCTATAGGCGCATTGTAAATTTTTATTTCTTAAATATGATATCCCCGCCTATAAGTCCGCCAGCTGGCGGATCTACCAACTGAGCTATAGGCGCATATTTAAATGAATGGAACAACTTTGCCATTATATCACTCTCGCAATTTTAGTCAATACAAGGATATTGTCATCCTGAGCGGAGTGACGACGCGCTAGCGGAGGAACGCAGTCGAAGGATCTACCCGTGATTACCTCAAGTCTTGTGATTTATAGGAAAACTAGTGTGGTTACACAAAGCAGATTCTTCGACTGCGCCCGAGTACAGGCTTCGCTCAGAATGACAACTAACGGTTCAGCTTCTTATGGATAAGCAGCACACCGATGAGCGGCAAAACCATCCACAACAGTTGGAAGTTGGGTGCGGCCAGATAGTCATAAGCCGTTTTGGAGACATAGACCAAGGCGACTTTTTTGGGCATCAGAGAGATGGCGATACTGACCAGCAAAAGCACTTCCAAAAAACTCACCCCGAACACCCGCCAGAGAAAGTCCGGGCCGGAGCCGGAAATGGAAATTTCAAAAATCTTTTTGCCAAAAATAGTCAGCACTACCAAGAGAGCGAAGAAAGTCAGAAGCGCCGTATTATAATCCGTCAGATAAGTCTTGGGAATGACGGCCAGAATGGCAAACGCCACATAAGTGTTGATCACCACCGTAATGAGCCTAGTGCGGCCGACAAACATTCCGAAGATGAAACTGACCAGAAGAAGCGCCAAGAGTAACGTAACATCTTGGGTCATGCTGGCTGAGATTCCTAATTGAGCAAGAATAGAATTCAGATTCATAATTTTTTTTTATTTTGTTTTTATATTATACCACAACTTTCCCAAAAATTATTCCCCCAAATTTTTGAGTTCATCAATCAGCCTTTTTTGTTCGCGACTGATGTGCTTCGGAATCCGCACCACAATTTTCACCAAATGATGTCCGCGACCGCGACCGTGCAGATCCGGCACGCCCTGGTTCTTAATCCGGAACGTTTCACCCGATTGTGTGCCAGTCGGAATTTTCAAGATCAAATTACCTTCAATAGTTTCAATCCCAATCTCGCCACCGAGCGCCGCCATGGAAAAACTGATTTCTTCTTGGCTCAGAATATCCAGACCACTGCGTGTAAACTTGCGATGTGTGGCCACTCGCACAAGAATATACAAGTCCCCGGCAGCCGCACCATTCTTCCCCGCTTCGCCTGCCCCACGGAGCGAAATCGTCTGGCCACTTTCTATGCCGGCGGGCACATTGATTTCAATCTCTTCTTCTTTCTTCACTCGCCCATCGCCACGGCAGACTGAGCATTTTTTTTCATACATCTGGCCCTGCCCTTCGCATTCCGGACAAACGCTCACTTGCGAAAAAGAGCCCAGAAAACTTCGGGTAATTTTATGCACTTGGCCTGAGCCTTTACAGGTTGGACAAGTCTTAATGCTCGATCCCGGTTCGCCGCCACTGCCTTGGCAATGATCACACTTGGCGTTTTTATACAGCCGCACTTTTTTCCGTGCGCCATTCACCATTTCGGCAAAAGTGATTTCGATGTCCACTTGAATGTCTTGGCCGCGACCTGATTGACGTCCGCGTGTGCGTGAACTTCCGCCTCCGCCGCCGCCAAAAATATTGGAAAAAATATCTTCAAAATCCACCCCGTCAAAATTGCCACTCCCACCGGCTTGACCGAAATCAAAACCGGAAAAATCGAATCCGCCAAAGCCTTGACCGCCGGTTGAGCCACCGCCAAAACTACCCTGCCCGCCGTTAAAGGTTTGCCCGAATTGGTCATATTGCGCGCGTTTCGATTTGTCAGACAAAACTTGATAAGCTTCGTTGATTTTTTTGAACTTGGCCTCATCTCCACCGGATTTGTCCGGATGATGCTGATGCGCCGCTCGGCGATATGCTTTCTTAATCTCATCGTCCGACGCGCCTTTTGAAACGCCTAATAAATCGTAATAATTTTCCGCCATAATTGTTCTACTAAATTTAGCGGACTGTTCGCTGTAATCAGCGGACCGTTCGCTAAGTTATATTCACTCAATCCTCTAGTATGAATTTATCTGCTTCTTTTTTAATTTTAAACTCCTTCACATTTTCTTCAACAAATCCTCTATACTCCAATATATCCTTAAACTGATCTAGTATTCTTGCTTTATTGCACAAGGTCCCATTTCTCAATCCCAGATAATCAGGGTAACTGCACCACCTATGCTCTTCAGCCTTATCAATAATTCCATGAATTTGAGCATTGGCGTTCACATAAGCGGATAGATAAATAAAATTATTGTCATTCAGTACTGCCTGTTTGAATCTCCCTTGAAAAAGCGGACCTACTCTATTATATTTTTTATTGAAATATTGTCCATAGCTCGTATGAACCGAGCGCATAAAATTTGTTATTGGCTCCTCTCCTAGTTGTTCTAGGATGTAATGGTAATGATTATCCAAAAAGCTATAGCAAATTACATCTATCTCATATTTTTCCTTATATTCCCTGACTTTTTTCAAATAAAAAACATAATCATTTTCATCTCTAAATATTTTTTCCTTATTCACTCCCCTATTATAAACATGGCAAACCATACCTGGATAAGAATCTTTTATTTTATATTTTGCAACACTCATATTCACTAACTTCCGCGGACTGTTCGCTTGAGGTACTCCGATAAGCGGACCGTTCGCGGTTACGATAAGCCAAGCGAACGGTCCGTCGGTTACGACGAACAGTCCGCTAGTCCGCTCTATTTTTTGCTTTTTTTATTTCGCCTCTCCCTCTTTCGTCTCTGCGTCCTTCACTTCCGGTTCAGTTTTTGCTTCGCCTGCCGTAGCTTCAGCGGAGGCGGGGTCGCCGGTCGGCGGAGTTTGTGCCGCTTGTGCATCAGTTGCCGCTTTATATAATTTCTCCCCGATCTTTTGCGCCGCCAGGGAAAGTTCTTCGGTAGCTTTCTTAGTAGCTTCCGCGTCCTCGCCCTCCTTAACTTTCTTCAAGTTCTCAATCGCTTCTTCCACTGGTTTCTTTTCTTCAGCGGTGATTTTGTCTCCCGCGTCACGCAAGGCTTTTTCGGTGGTGAACACCAAAGTGTCCGCCATATTTTTTATTTCCACTTTTTCTTTTTTCTTCTTATCTTCTTCAGCGTGCACTTCCGCATCTTTTTTCATTTTTTCCACTTCTTCTTTAGACAGTCCACTGGAAGCTTCAATACGGATGGATTGTTCTTTGTTCGTAGCTTTGTCTTTGGCCTTCACACTAAGAATACCGTTCGCGTCAATGTCAAAACTGACTTCCACTTGCGGAATGCCGCGCGGAGATGGCGGGATGCCGTCCAGGATAAAGCGGCCTAAAGTTTTGTTATCCGCCGCCATTTCGCGCTCGCCTTGCAAAACATGAATCTCCACCGAAGGCTGATTGTCGGCCGCCGTGGAAAAGACTTGCGATTTGGAAGTTGGAACGGTCGTATTCCTTTCAATGAGCGGAGTGCGCACGCCGCCCATCGTTTCAATGCCGAGTGTCAGTGGAGTAACATCAAGCAGCAAAACATCTTTCACATCACCTTGTAGCACGCCCCCTTGAATTGCCGCCCCGAGCGCCACCACTTCATCCGGGTTCACCGTCAGGTTAACTTTCTTGCCGAAGAATTCTTCCACCGTTTTCACGACCAGTGGCATGCGGGTCATACCGCCCACCATCACCACTTCGTTGATATCAGTTACGGACAATTTTGCATCCGCCAAAGCTTTCTTGGTCGGCTCCAAAGTTTTCGCAACCAGTTCCCCCACCAATTCTTCCAATTTGGCGCGCGTCATTTTCATCACCAAGTGTTTCGGACCATTAGCATCAGTTGTGATGAACGGCTGATTGATTTCCGTTTCGGCGGCCGTCGACAGTTCAATCTTGCCTTTCTCCGCCGCTTCTTTGATGCGTTGCAGAGCCAATGGATCATTGCCCAAATCGATGCCTTCTTGTTTTTTGAATTCTGAAATTATCCAACTGATGATGACTTGATCAAAATCGTCGCCGCCCAAATGCGTGTCGCCGTTGGTCGATTTCACTTCCACGGTGTCGTCGCCCACTTCCAAAATGGAAATGTCGAAAGTACCGCCGCCCAAGTCGTAGACCGCAATTTTTTCGTCTTTTTTCTTATTGAAACCATAAGCCAAGGCCGCCGCGGTCGGTTCATTGATGATGCGGCGCACATTGAGGCCCGCAATTTCGCCCGCTTCCTTAGTGGCTTTTCTTTGTGCATCATCAAAATAGGCCGGCACGGTGATGACCGCTTCAGTGATTTTTTCACCCAATTTCTCTTCCGCGTCCGCCTTGAGCTTGCCCAAAATCATGGCCGAAATTTCTTGCGGAGTATAATCCTTATCCCCCATCTTGATCTTCACACTGCCGCCAGCTTGCTCGATCTTATACGGCATCAGTTTCATATCGCGCTGCACTTCTTCGTCCGAAAACGCGCGGCCGATCAAACGCTTAATGGAATACAAAGTGTTACTCGGATTGGTGACCGCTTGGCGCTTGGCCAAAAGCCCCACCAAACGTTCGCCGGATTTTGAAATCGCTACAATCGAAGGCGTCGTGCGCACTCCTTCCTTATTTTCCAAAATAGTCGGACTGCCGCCTTCCACCACAGCCATGGCTGAGTTAGTTGTTCCCAAATCGATACCTAATATTTTTGCCATACTTTTTTATTAACCATCCTCCATTAAATTCTTAATGTCTGATAGTCTTATTAAATTATTTTTATTACTACGAATTATCTCTATTCCACAATCACTCTCGCCGCCCTCACAATCCTGCCACCCATTTTATATCCTTTCTGCACAATCTTACTGACAATATTTTTACATTCGCCTTTTTCCTCGCCTCCGTTGCCCAGCGCTTCCATAATTTCCGGGTTAAAATCCTCTCCTACCGCCACTTTGATTTCCGTCACTCCATTATCTTCCAGCACCTTTTCCAGTTGTGACTGGATATGCATAATACCGATGACCCAGGCATTTTCTTTTTGCTCTTTTGGGATGTGATCCGTCGAAGCGTGGAAATTGTCCAAGACAGGGATGATTTCGGCCATCAAATTCAGATTAGAAAACGCAATCATGTCTTTCCGTTCTTCCAGTTGCCTTTTTTTATAATTTTCAAAGTCCGCTGCCGCCCGTTTCCATCTGTCAGTCGCTTCTTGCATCTCCAGATATTTTTGCGCTTTCAAAACCGTTTCTCTTTTTTCTTTCTCAAAACCATCCTCTGCGGAGAACATATCAGCCGCCATGTCCAAAGGTACCCATTTGAATTCATCATGTTCCGGACTCAGTTCCACCTCGTCAGAATCGACGTAGCAGATACACCGCAGCCCTCTTTTTTCTTCCTTGAACTGCGCAGAGTCTTCCGGAAATTCCACCACATCAATGATTTCTCCCATGGTCGCATCCAATCCGGTTTCTTCTTTGATTTCCCGCAGGATAGAACTGCGTAAGCCCTCATTCTCTTCGATATGCCCACCCGGCAGATCATATTTCCCGATGCCATATTTATTAGCCTGCGAACGCCGCAGAACCAGCACCTCATTGGCCCTGTTCAAGACCACCGCCTTAATCGTCAACGTCATCACCCGCGACTTGGGCTGAACTTCATTTTTTTTATTCTCCATACGCTTTTTTTAAGCTGCTTAAATTTTTTTATATTTGTCATTCTCAAAAAACTAAATAATATTTATAAATAAAACAATCACTACCACTCCTCCGATCATTTTCTTCACATAATCCAACAGTGACTTATTCTTGGCATATTTCATCCTTTTGGGTCCCACAATCGCCAGCACACCCTTTTCGCCGGTCTTGGTGGTGTACGGCGTCACCACCATGGAACAATTATCAATCCCCTTGATCGGATTTTCGCTGCCGATGAAAATTTTCGTTTCCCCATCTTTCACTTTGGCCAAAATGGCTTCCACGTTCTCATCGATATAGTCCAGCGCTTCCGCAATACGACAAAATTCGTCCACATGCTGGAATTCCGGCTTGGCCAAAAGTTCCCGCATCCCGAAATCATACGATTCATTCTCCAGGCCGCTAATCACCAAGTTGCCACTGAGCGACGACAAGAGCTTGGCGGTCACGCGCGACAACTGCTTGTTCTGAGCTTTCAGTTTCAACATTTCCGATTGCAACTTCCGTTGTTCAGTCAGGCTCAATTTTTTGTCCCCCATGATTTCCTCCACAAACAGCCGATAACCTTTGTCTGTCGGAATCCGGCCGGAACTGATGTGGGTCTGATAGAGAAAACCGCCCTCTTCCAATTCCGCCATGTCGCTGCGAATAGTGGCCGGACTGACTTTGAAATCATATTTGTCCGACAAGATTTTTGAGCCGACCGGAACAGCCGAAGTGGTATATTCTTCAATAATGGCCGCTAATATTTTTTTATGTCTCTCATTCATAAAACCATTATATATCCTCCGCTGGCACTCGTCAAGTGTGAGTGCTAATTCATATTTTAACCAATTTAAAAAAGTTGTCAATAGTTTTTTGAGGGAATAAAAAAGAGCCAATCACGATTATTCCCGCGATTGGCTCTTTGGATAATTATACATCCCCCCTCATCGTTATTCAACGATTTCGACAGGTAGACATAGCCCTTGTTTTTTGGCCTTGATACTCTCTTTGAGAAGCATCCAGACTTCCGAATTCTTTATCTTCTTTAGTGCATGGTAAATGCCAATCAGCACAGCCAAAGCCGATACGGAAATCGCAAGCACAATCCAAAGCTCCTTTGAATACATTGGATCAGCGGACCAGAGAGCGCTAGGCAATGCGGCGGCAAAAAAAATGATCCATTTATGATACACCACTATAAGAATACCGGTTACAATCCATATAGGATAAACTCTTCTGCCTCTAATCCTTGGCCAATGCTCATAAGCTATAAATGCTCCCTTATTTCCAGTTTCATCTTTCTTAAGACAAGTAGGTCTCTTGGCAAACAAAAAAGAAAAGATAAAAAGAATAGCTATCACGACACAGGCGATTATAGTTCCACACAATACTAACAAAAACTGGGCGATTTTTTTCAGGCCGTTATAGGGCCAGTAGATGAAAAACATAAACAGAAAACGCCAGAAAATCTTGCAAAGATTCGTATTTACAGGTGGCGATGATTCATTTCCATAAGCCACCCTACAAACAAATCCACCCTTCTTGATTGTGATTTTTTTCATGACCCTCTCCTTTTTCGTTTAAGTATTTCAATAGCAATATCATCCTCTCCAACACCCTATTTTTATCCCAAATTAGATGACTAACTAAGGATAAAAACAGGATGATGGAGTTTTCGCTGAATTTTTAAGGTTCTAACCCTGATTAACAATCTTAGCATACAATCGCGCTTCTGTCAACCGCGCAAACAAAAAATGGCTATACTAAGCCACTTTAAAAAATAATACTCTAAATTTACTCCCGCGAGTGGCATCGCAATGATTTCAATCGTTTTTTTATATAAAAAACCTCCCCAGCCTAATAATAAAACGGCTGAGGAGATCAATGCTTTTTGCTGTTCGGAGTTATCCGATATAAGCCTCTGCACATGTGAATGCACTCTTGGGTATAGCGTTCACGTCCGGTCCGCCAGCCTTAGTCCAAGCATCTCTCGTGGCCGGACCGAAGTGTCCATCAACTTCAACACCCAACTCTTCCTGCAATTCACGCACGCCTAACGTCGTTTGCCCTCCATAATCGCCATCCACTTCAATAGCGGGATTATATCCTGCCTGCAACAGAGCTGATTGCAGATGGGCAACTGCGGGGCCTTTCGAACCAACATCTAAAAACTCTGGGTAAAACTTTTCAGACTCACTCATTAGATAGTTCCTCCTGTGATAAGGTTAACAGCATTATGGGGTTAGGTACTGCTAGAAATTTATCGTAGCGAATGACTTTTGTCAATAGCTCAAATATTTGTAAAATTTTTGTATAAAAAAACACACCCCAACCAAAGTTAATTGATCGGGGCGGGTGAGCGAGATTGCTCGATAGCATTCTAATAGAGAATGTAAATTACATTTCTCCTTCTTTCGCTTTATTTTGTTTTGCCAGGCTCTCGAGCTCAGCTTGGTCAGTTCCTAATTCTTCCCAGGTGGTCACATTGGAGTCGACCGCATCTCTAAGTTCATTGATGACGAAACGAATACTCTCTGAGTCGTAACCGGGTATGCTGCGGAACATCCCTAGGGTTATTTTGAGATCCTTCACTCTATTTTGTCTTGCTAATTTTTCGAGCTCAGCCTGACTTGTCTCCAATTCTTTCCAGGTGGTCACATCAGACTTGACTGCATTTTCAAATCCATCAATGATGTAGTTACTAGTGCTTTGGCCGTAGCCTGGTATACTTCGGAACCTCTGCAGGGTTACTTTAAGATCTTTCACTCTGTTTTGCCTTGCCAAGCTTTTGAGTTCGGCATGGTCTGTGCCCAATCTTTTCCAGGTAATCACCCTGGAATTGACTGCGCCTTCAAGTTTATTGACAATGTAATCAAGAGTGATTGGGTCGTAACCAGGCACATTGCGGAACCTCTTTACGTCTTGGATTAATCCGCTTACCTTTTCTCTTCCAAAAACATTCTGATAAGACTTGTCTATTTCGCCAGCCACAAAAGCGAGCAGAATTAAACAAAACAAAACCATTCCTGCATTACGGTAATCTTTGAAAGTATATTTCATGGCATTCTCCTTTTAAACAACATTCTTATCAGTTTTTAGGTTTTTTGTGAAAACCCGCTCTATCCAATCGTAACTGTAGATTATACACCTAAAAACCATTCTTGTCAACTGCGAAACAAAAAAACAGCTCATTTGAGCTGTTTTTGGTCGTTGTTGGAGCGGTAGGATTCGGACCTACGCATGACGGGATCAGAACCCGTTGCCTTACCACTTGGCTACGCTCCACCGTCTTTAGTTGCCGATGAGGCAACAAAACAAGACTTTTCAGTCTTGTTTCAATATATAGCAACTTTGTCAAAAAATCAAATCTTTAGATATTTCCGCATGGCGATCCAGCTGCTGAAGATGCCGAGGAAGATGCCGACGAGCAATTGGATGCCCAAGATGAAAAACATCTGACTGAAATAGAACGCCATCAGGCTGCGCGAAAGGACGGTGTTGGAAATGTAAGGATTGATGAATTTCATGGTGATAAGGAGAAGAATGGTGGCAAAAAGAGAAGACAGCACACCATAGATTATCCCCTCAAAAAGGAAAGGCAAGCGGATGAACATATTGGAAGCCCCCACCAAGCGCATCACTTCGATTTCCGGTTTGTGAATGTAGATTGTGATTCTAATAGTGTTGAAAATGATGAGCACCGCCACGGCCGCTGAGATGAGTGCTAAAGCCAGACCGACTTTGCGAGCTTGGCCAATGATACTGTTCAAGCGATCGATGATTTCCTTATTTTTGACATAATTCACCCGACTAACATCATCCTTGAAAGAAGCGTTGGCGATATATTCGGTGATGTTTTGATATTGATTGGGGTCATTGGCCCGCACCACGAGCGAGGCCAAAAGCGGATTGCCTCCGATTTCATCCAAGGATTGCAAAATGACCGGCTCATTGGCGTTGTTCTTCTTGAAATCAGCCAAGGCCTGTTCTTTGGAGATGTACTGCGTCGATTTAACTTCGCCATAACTTTCCAAATCGGACTTGATTTTTATGATTTGTTCCTCACTGACGTCCGGCTTGAAATAGACACTGACATTGATGCGGTTTTCCACATTCGCCAGCACCGTCCCGGAAACCATCATGAGGACCATGAGCGCGCCGGCGACATAGAGCGCCAAGGTGAGCACGCTGACCGAAGCGATCGACAACCAGCCGTTCCGCCAAAAATTGATAAAACTTTCTTTCATTGTCCGACCAATGACCAAAAACATATTTTTTAACATACTCGATATTTACTTTTAGCATCATCGCAAATTATTTTTCCTTTTTCCAAAACGATTACGCGTTTGGAAGCGCGATCCACAATGTCTCGGTCATGACTGGCTAGAATCACCGTGGTGCCCAACTTGTTTATCTTTAAAAGCAGATCGATTATTTCCGCCGAATTGCCCGGATCCAAATTGCCGGTCGGCTCATCCGCTACAATCACTTGGGGTTTGTGGATAAGCGCGCGCGCCAACACCACCTTTTGCTGTTCACCACCGGACAACTGATGCGGAAACTTTCCCATCTTATCCCCTAGCCCGACAATATCCAAAATTTGCGGCACGTCTTCCCTGATCTCATCCGCGCGCGCGCCGCAAGCTTCCAGAGCATAAGCCACATTCTCATAGGCAGTCTTTTTCGGCAGCAGCTTGAAATCCTGGAAAACCATCCCAATCTTGCGACGATGGAACGGCAATTTTCTTTTTTTAATTTTACTGAGCGGTGCCCCATTGAAATAGACCTCACCTTCGGTGGCTGTTTCTTCGGCATAGATAAGTTTTAGCAGCGTAGATTTCCCGGCACCGCTGTGCCCGATCAAAGTGACAAATTCTCCTTCTTGGATTTCAAAATCGATATCCGAAAGCGCAGCCGCATCACCCTTAAAGGCCTTGGTCACATGATCAAATTTAAACATCGGAAATTTTTCTTCCTCGCCCGCCGCCTCTTCCACAACTTCGTTTTCATTTTCTATTTCTTCAACTTTTTTCATTTTATTTTTTACCGTAATAATTTCTTCTTATATTATAACTTACTTTTGAATATGCTTCAAGTAGCTTTCCATGAAACCGGTTAAGTCCCCCGCCAAAACTTCTTCTGCCTGCGCCGTTTCATGTTTGGTGCGATGATCTTTGACCATCTTATACGGATGCAAGACATAGGAACGGATCTGGCTGCCCCATTCCGCCGCCTTGGTCACGCCGCGCAACTTTCTTTTTTCCGCTTCCTGTTTTTCCAAATACAGTTTATGCAATTTGGCTTTCAAAATTTTCATAGCTTGCTCTTTGTTTTGTAATTGCGATCTTTCGTTTTGGCAAGTGACTACGATACCGGTGGGCAAGTGCGTCAGGCGCACCGCGCTATCCGTCGTGTTGACGCTTTGCCCACCGGCGCCGCTCGAGCGATAGACATCCACGCGCAAATCGCTCGGATCAATCTGCACCTCGGCGATTTCCGCAATGACCGGCAAGACTTCCACTGAGGCAAAGGAAGTTTGGCGCAGGTTATCGGAATTGAAAGGCGACAAACGCACCAAGCGATGCACACCCGCTTCGCTTTTCAAATTTCCATACGCATAAGCGCCGGAAATTTCCAACGTAGCGGATTTTATCCCGGCTTCCGCTCCGCGCGCCTCATCAATCAAACTGGCCCGAAAACCATTTTTTTCCGCGAAGCGTAAATACATTCGGAGAAGCATTTCACTCCAATCCTGCGCATCCACTCCGCCCGCCCCGCTCATGATGGTAAGGATAGCGCTACTGTTGTCATATTCACCGGCAAAAAGCGTCTTGAATTCCAAAGCGTCTAATTTTTCTGCAATCTCGCCAATCCGGCTTTCAATTTCTTTTCCTTCCGCTTCACTGGAACTTTCCGTCTCGGAAAAAACTTCTAAAAAATCAGCGATTTCATCAATCTCTGTTTCCAAATTACTGAGCAACGAGAGCTCACTGCGCAAACCCTCCAACTCCTGCATCAAGATGGCCGCGGCTTGATTGTCATTCCAAAAATCCGGCTCGGCCGATTCTTTTTCCAATTCTTCAATCCTGATTTTCTTTTTCGGCAAGTCAAAGATAGTCGCTCAAAAGAGCGAGTTTAGCTTTCAGTTTTTCAATTTCGAGTTTGAATTCTTTGATCATGTTTTTTTGTAATTCCCGCCCAACAGAAGGGAGTTCGACTCCCCTAATGGGAGTCGAACTCCCATGAAATTATTTATAAATAATTCTTAATCAACTTAATATGATCCGCTTCCACTTGCGAAAGCGCGGTGAAGAAAATTTTCACGTTCTTTTCTGTCGCTTCTCTGGCAAATTGGACATATAGAGCCGTGGCATTCTCCTCCAGTTTGATAGTTTCAGCAAAATTGGACGCATCTTCCTCAGCGCAAAAGCCTTCACCCACTTGCGGCAAATAACTCTGCATCAATTTGCACGCGATATTAGCGTGTTCCAATTCCACCTTGGCCAAGCGCTTATACATCGCTTTGATTTCATACGTCTTAGTTTTTTCCGCCATGCACAAATAGACCGCGTTGGCGTGGATTTCCAGTTCCAAAGTTTTTTCCAAATTTTTCTTGGAAATTTCCGACAATTCTTCCGGCGCAAGCGTGATCGGACTAGCGACCTTACCGTCTTTGATAAAAGCCTGCCTCGACCCGCAAAACGGACACTCGCTCGGCCGCTCTTCGCCCAAATAGGCATCCCCACAAATTTCACAGATATATGTTTTCATAATGGTTATATGTTTAACAAATTAGTTTATTCCAGACCGATTTTCTTATGGATTTTATGCGCTTCTTTAGCTGAGATATCCATCGTCTGCAGTTTCAATAAAGCCCTAGCTTGGCTGTTGGTGATGGTGTTTTTTTTAACAAAATAGGCTTTAAGTTCTTTTTGCAGGATGGAAAACATTTTCTTTTTTTCTTTATCATCCACCACCAGATCATATTTTTTCATCTTGACTTGAAGAGTCTTGGGAAATTCTTTCCACGCCAGAAAAACACCTTTTTCATATTCCTTGAGCCAAACTCTTGGGATCGTGAAAATAACTCGTTTATATTTAGCTGGCGAAATCTCAACCGCTGAAATATCCTTGACCGTGAAGCGATAGTATTTTCCTTCATAAAGAAATCTTGACCATTCATTGGTCCAGAAATTATGCTTGAAAATTTTGAAAGTGGTAATGTAGTGCATGCTTTTGTTTTTTTGATTACTAATGTATATTATGTAAATTTTGCGCATCCTTCTCTGTTCCGTCTGGCATATATTTATTTTGCTCATCTTCGGGAATTAGTCCTATGGCTTTATCAAAAACTCTCATCGCAGCCTTTCTTTTTTCCTCCTTGCCTAAGTGCTGTTGATATATTCCCGGCATATCCGTCATGGTTTCCGGCTTGTATTGCGGTGTTACTTTAAAAGACCTTTCTTTTAAATTTATATCGTACACCAAACGAATATTATTATCACTTTCAACCACAAAAACAGGAGCTCCAGACTGCATCATTTCTTCGGTATCTTTCCACCACCCATCCCATTCTCCATAGCCAGCAACCTCATTATTACGTAAAAATGTGTCCTCTCCATCCTTTAATGATGGATAGTTGTCATTCCATTTGAAATATACGCCCGCGATTTCAGGATTCTCCATAACCAATTCGTTGTAAGACTCGCTGTCTTTTTTTCCTTTTGATGGACGCTCAATGGCCTCGCTGATTGCCTCAGTTGATTTATGATGCTCCGCTATATTCCTATCTTTTAATCCATTGGCCACGGTGCCAGCATCACTCTCATCCCCGCCAATAATCCGTCCACCTGAAAATAATATACCCCGAGAGGCCCTGCCGAAAGTTTTATTCTTTGAATCAGGTGACAAGGTAGATACTGCAAGCGTAGGATCTAAGCCCCTAATAATATCTAGTTGATCGTTGAAATTTAGGCTTTTTGTGTCAATAGCCCTATTATTGACCCTTGGCTTCCAATCAGCCACGACAATATTATGGACAAAAAACACTCCGTGTTCTTTTGCTAATTTGGAAACATCTCTCCTGTCTTCTTCTTTAATAAACTCCAGCCTCTTATTTTCATCCCACTCAGCATTTTCCTTGTGAGCCTCCTCCATTATAGCTGAAAGTTTTGTTTCTTCTGCTATCAGATAGTCATAAGCGTCTGCCAGTTCTTTTTTCTGAGCTGTCCATCTTTCATAAGTTCCTTGAAGTTCTTTTTGGGCACCAAGTTTTTTTTCAAGCTCTTTTATTTTCCTAAACTCCAATACTCTAGTTATGATGCTCGATTTTTTATGTTCTATTTCCGATCTAAGCTCCTCCACTTTTATAGTATATTCCTCAAAATGTTTTTTATTATACTCTGCATCCTTTAATGCACCATCCCTGCCATATTTCGCTTCTTTCAATACATCCATATTATTTTCCCTATAAAACTCTTTTTTATCCTTAATGAAGTTGCCGAATTTTTCCTTTTGATCATCGCTAATTTCATTACTGCCAATTTCATTCGCCAATTCTACCTGTGCCGCTTCCACCTCTTGATTAGATTCCTCCATTTCCGCTATATCATTAGCATCAATATGCATACTATGCGATTCATCTCCAGCTACAAGCTGTTCAGCCCGCGCCATTTCAGTTTTTTCTATACTTTCAAAACCAGCCACTTCTTTTTCAGACTCGACCTTCATTTCTGCTGCTTTTTCTGCATCAGTTTTTTCCGGGGAAATTTTTGTCCCTATTTTCTCTACGGCTGATTCACTTTTACTTTGTATCTGTTCTTTGCTCATCTATTTTTGCAATTTTTTACGGATAGCTTCGAGTTTCTGCTCATCCAGTTTATTAAAAATCCGCGCCAAAATTTCTTTCTGCTTTTTACGCAAAACTTCCATTTTTTTCTGAAATTTTTCCCAAGCGGATTGGTATTTGTCCATAATGCTAATAAATAATACTGCTACTTTTTATAAATCGTTTTTGAAACAAAATCTTCCAACTCTTCTTTCATCATCAACCTAGTCAGTGAAGCGTACTTTTGCAATGCCAAACTTGGCTTATGTGAAAAACCTATATACTCAACCCCCTTGCCCAAATGTTTAATTTTTTGAATAGCCGGAATCAAGTCAGTATCAGAAGAAATAAGAATCGCAGTATCATACATATTTTCATAAGCACCAACCAATAAATCAACTGCTATTTTAACGTCCACACCCTTTTCGTGATACACGCCATCATTTTTCATAAGATATCCTTGTTTCACAATAAATCCCTGTACAGACGAACCGAGATGATTAAACAACCGTTGTTGATTTTTTCTTAACATCTGTCCTTTTTCATCGTTTTCCTTTGCCCTTACAACTCCTATATAGTATCTCTTCGATATAATAACACGATCCCTTGCCAACCATTCTGAAAGTCCGCCGTAATTGAAATAGGTTGTATTTGGGACTTCCAAGTCCCTCAATTTATAGTAAAAATTGCTTCCATCAATATATATCGCGACTCTTTTTTGTTTTTTCTCGATTTTTTCCATATTCAAACACTTGAAATCTAAAACCCGCCGTGCCCTTGCGGGTCAGGACGGGTGGTTTTAGCTGAATTTATTGTAGCACATCTAGAAAATTCGTCAATTGCGCTACTGAACATACTACCACGAAATGATATAAAAAATTTCACTTCCGCATCCCCGCAAATTTCACAGATGTATGTTTTCATAATGATTGTTATTGATTAATTATTTTTTAAAAGCCACATTTTGTTCTTTATCGAATTTTTCCATACTAAAAATCTAAAAACCGCCGTGCCCTTGCGGGTCAGGACGGGTGGTTTTAGCTGAATTTATTGTAGCACATTCGTAAAATCCGTCAAGCACTGCGCCACTAAATATACTACAACAAAATGATATAAAAAATTCCATTCCCACATCTCCGCATATTTCACAGATGTATGTTTTCATAATGATTGTGTGTTTAACGAATTAGTTTATTCCAGACCGATTTTCTTATGGATTTTATGCGCTTCCCTAGCTGAGATATCCATCGTTTGCAGATTCAATAAAACCTTGGCCTGACGATTGGTAATGGTGATTTTTTTCACAAAATAGGCTTTGAGTTCTTTCTGCAACGCAGTAAATATTTTCTTTTTTTCTTTATCATCCACCACTAAATTATATTTTTCCATCTTAGCTTGCAGGGCTTTGGGAAATTCCTTCCAAGCCATAAACACACCTTTCTCATATTCCTTAAGCCAAACTCTTGGAATCGTAAAAATAACTCGCTGGTATTTAGCTGGCAAAATCTCAACCGCTGAAATATCCCTGGCCATGAAGCGATAATATTTTCCTTCATACAGAAACCGCGACCATTCATTGGTCCAGAAATTATGCTTGAAAATTTTAAAAGTGGTAACGTAGTGCATATTTTTGTTTTTTAAATTTTTTCGATAAAATATTCCCCGTTTTTGTAGTCCGCGAGATAGTGGTGACCATTCCTATCTTGAAAATAGGCTTGCTGGTGCAGATGTGCGTAGTTGAAAATCGTCTGGAATTCATTCAGGTTCAAATGATTCCCGAGATATGTCTCGACGTCTTTTACGTCGTCTTCGAAGTTAATGTGACAATCATGCAAAACAATCGTTTTCATAGAGCTTAAGTTAATTTTTATTTTTTAAAAATGAGCCACCTGTCGGAATCGAACCGACGACCTACGCGTTACGAGTGCGTCGCTCTGCCAACTGAGCTAAGGTGGCGCTTTCGCCTCTTCGGCGAATTCATTGCCTCTTCGGCCATTTTATACGCTAATTGCCGCTTAAACGACCTCGATCGCCGATGAGGCGATACTAGCTCAAATTCATTTTTCCGTCAAACTGACCAGCCGCGCAAATTCTTCATTGGTAATTTGTTGCATCCGCTCCAAAACCGGTTTGTTTTTTTCGCTAAAAAGATGTTTGAATCTCCCTTGGGTTTTCAAAAAATCCGTGAGTGGTTTCACATTCTTCGGCTCGGACGTGATTTTATATTTTCCATTTTCAATTTCATACAGTGGCCAAAAATTGGTTTCCGTCGCCAATTTGGCAATGGCCACATATTGTGAAGTGGGAAATTTCCAATTATTGGTGCACGGCGAAAAAACCGTCAGAAACGATGGCCCTTCCACCGCCAAGGCTTTCTGCGCTTTCTTTTTGAGATCGGCCAAATAGGCCACATTGGCTTGGGCCAAATATGGAATGTGATGCGCTGCCACAATGTCCATCAAATTCTTGCGCAATTCCGTTTTGCCAAACGACGCTCGACCGGAAGGAGTCGTTTCGGTGGCGGCGCCATAGGGCGTAGCGGACGATCGTTGGTTGCCGGTGTTCATATAACCTTCATTGTCATACAAAACATACAAAAAATTATGCCCGCGTTCCAGCGCGCCGGACAATGATTGCAAGCCAATGTCATACGTGCCGCCGTCACCGCCAAAAGCGACGAATTTGATTTTTTTGTCGCCACCCGGCAGTCTCTTTTTACGTTTCATGATTTCATAAGCTCTTTCCACCCCGGAAATAGTCGCCGCCGCATTTTCAAAAGCATTATGGATCCAGGGTGTTTTCCAAGCGGTGTAAGGATAGAGCGAAGAAGTCACTTCCAAGCAGCCGGTCGCATTGGCCACCACCACCTCACATGACGCTTCGCCCAGCACCGCCCGCACGATAGCCGGAAAAGCACACCCGGCGCAAGCACTGTGTCCTGAAAAAAAATGTTTTGCCAGTTCTTTATTCATAAATAATGTTTTTTATTTGATATATTTATCTTTAAATTTCCCCATAAACACATCTTCAATCTGCGCCTGAAAAATATCCCGGCCACCCAGACCATACACGAAAGATTTGATCTTTTTTATTTCCCCAATTTGATACAAGCTATTTACAATTTCCGTGTAGAATGGCGGGGTCGTGCCAATGGATTGCGCCCGATCCAGAACGATTATTTCTTGCGCGTTTTTCAAAATAGCGGATAATTCTTGATGCAAAAACGGTCGGAAAAGTTCAATCTTGACCAAACCGACCTTCTCACCTTTCGCGCGTAACTTATCCACCACCACCTTGGCCGTGCCCGTGGCCGATCCGGTCAAAACCATGATGCGCTCAGCGTCTTTGGTGTGATAGGTTTCGAAAAAACCATAGCGTCGGCCGGAAATTTCTTGATAAGCCTGAGCAATTTTTTGATATTCCGCGGCCGCGTCATTCGTCGCCTGCTCTTGGTCAATTTTGAATTCAAAATAGGAATTCTGCAATGCCACCGGACCATAACTGACCGGATTTTTTGTGTCCAAAAGCGGCGTAATGGCCGTGCGCTCACCCACGAAATCTTTGACCATGGCTGTTTCTAAAACTTCCAAATTCTCTACTGAGTGTGAAGTGTTGAAGCCATCCATAATGACCATGACCGGTAGATTCACTTTTTCCGCCAACTTCATACCGATGATAGTTTTGTCATAAACTTCCTGGGCGTTTTCACAAAAAATTTGCAGCCAGCCGGAATCGCGACAACCCATGACATCGGAGTGATCACCGTGGATGTTGATGGGCGCGCCAAGCGCACGGGCGGAAATAATCATTAGAATTGGCAGGCGCGTACCGCTGGCGATATACAGCACCTCATGCATAAGAGCTAAACCTTGTGAACTAGTGGCGGTCACCACACGCGCCCCGGCCGAACTGGCCCCGATGGCCGCACTCATGGCACTGTGCTCCGATTCCACCTTGATCATTTCCGTATCCACTTCACCGTCCGCCTGAAATTTGGCGTACGTTTCAATGATGGGTGTTTGCGGCGTAATTGGATAAATCGGCATCACCTCCGGTTCAATTTGTTTCAAAGCTTCCGCCGCCGCCGCTCCACCGGTGAGCGCTAGTTTTTTTGTAGAATTGTTTTTATTCATAAAAATTAAATTTGTTTTTATCCTTCACGTGTAATCATGTGCAAATCAGTGAGAATTAGTGGTTCTGACCTATTTCTTCTTCATCATAATGGCTTTCACCGGGCAGACTTCCGCGCACACGCCGCAACCTTTGCAATAGTCGTAGTCGATGTCCGCTTTGTTTTCTTTCATCTCGATTGAAGCTTCCGGACAAAAAGGCACACACGTCGCGCAGCCAATGCACTTTTCTTTGTCCACTTCCGGATGCATATACCGCCAGGCTCCAGTCTTGGGTCCCTTAGTCTCATCATGTTTTATCACAGCTCCGTGTTCCATAAAAATTAATCTTAAATTTATAATTTATATTGTGTCGTACGCCTTTTCAATCGCCGCCACATTTTTGTCAGTGATTTCCTTGCCAACTTTATCTTCAAAGATATGTCGAAATTCTTCGATAACACTTTCCAGTTTGACCGCTTCTGTCACTTGCACGAACTTGCCCAAAATAACAGTATTGGGTCGTGGTTGACCGACAATGCTGAGCGAAATGCCGCTGGCATCGATAGGGTAAATTTTGCCTTCAAACTTCTTGCCTAGTTCAGCAATTTGACTGCGCACGGCATGTTCCGCCATCTGCGTGTTGATAATTAAAGACTCTCTCTTATCTAGATTATTGGAGACATCTTGCGAACTGAGCAGGGTGTCATCCAAGACTACTACTACGTCCGGATCGACGATCGGTTCGTGAGTGCGGATCTCATTGTCGCTCAGACGCAAATAGGTCTTAGTCGGGGCGCCGCTCCGCTCCGGGCCGAAACTGGGAAAAGCTTGCACAAATTTCCCTTCATGAGTGGCAGCCTGCGCCAAAATTTCCGCCGCCGCTTTGGCGCCTTGCCCGCCACGCGCGAAAAAAATTATTTCAAAAATATCTTTATGATACTTCATGATGTTTCTTTACGAATTACTAATTTATTCACTAATATACGAATGTACGAATTATTTATTAGTATATTCGTACTTGATTAGTAATTAGTAAAGATATTATACCACAAAGAAAAAAGGAGTCCAAATCCATGAACTCCCCCTTCTTGATGTAGCTTTTTTCGTTATTTCGCCAATTGCGCCTCGATATCTTTGCTCAATTGATCAGGGGTGATGGCACCCGCTTCAAATTGGTCATTCACGAAGACGGTCGGCGTACCGGAAATCGCAAAATTGGCCGCTTCTTTCTTGGAAGCATCAATCTTATCTTGATGCACCTTGCCGTCCAAACACTTATTGAAATCAGCCGTGTTCAATTTGAGCAGTGCCGCATAATTCTTGAAATAGGTCATGTCCTTAGCATTGCTCCATTCGGCCTGCGCGGCATAAAGCTTATCGGAATATTCCCAAAATTTCCCTTGGTCCTGGGCGCAAGTCGCCGCCAAAGCCGCATCCATCGCTTGCGGATGACTGTCCAAGGGCAATTCTTTGAAGGCAAATTCCACTTTGTCTTGATATTTGTTCATAACAGCGCGGAAAGCTGGGTAGAAAGTTTTGCAATAAGGACATTGGAAATCGGAAAAGAGCACCACTTTCACTTTAGCATCTTGCGCGCCCACAATGGCATCATCCGCGCTGATCTCCGGCAGAGTGATATATTTGCCCACTGGAATGCCAAGAAGCTGGCCATTCAAAACATCCTGACCATTTTTGGCGGCGAATAAATCTTTCGCCTGCGCAAAAAGTTCCGTCTTTTCCACGTTTGGATCAAACACAAAAGCCGGTAAAGTCTTGATATCAAACTGGGCGATCAATTCTTTGCCAGCCGCCGAATTAAGGTTGACTTTCTCCACGCTGATGGTCGGCATCACGCGGCGCAGCCACACCAAAACTTCGCTCGGATCACATTTATCGCAAGTGTCGTCGTTCAAAACGCGGACCGGCACAGCTGGGGCGTCATAAGCCACCCATGTTTTTCCATTGGCTGAAAAAATATCAGATTTATTCAAATTCTTTTGCGAATAGCCGCTCCCGCGCACCAACTGACTAACATCCACAAAAAGACTGCCCACAAAAAGTCCGCTGAGCAAAATCACCACAGAGATCAAATTTTTCATCTTTTTATCCTGCTGATCTTTCTCTTGCACATCACACGTCTCAATTGCTGTTTCTTGTTCCGTCGATTCTTCCGAGACGCTTGTCACCTGCTCCTCCCCCTTTTTTTCAAAATCCATTTGTTCGTCCATAGTTTTTTAATTATTTTAAAGTTGTTTAGACGCTTAATTTATTCTAATTTCCGGCTGGCGCACCCACACTGCCATCCGGAGCGCTGGGCGCTGTTTGATCGGTGCTTTTAGCAGCCTCAGCCGCCGACGCCGCATCTTTCGCGGCTTGCAGCACTTTCACTTGCAACGCGTTCAGATCATAATCCTGCGCGAACGTTTTCATCTTATAGTCATCAAAGCCCATCGTCACTTTTTTCACTGCTTCATTTTTCACCGCCACGCCGATCAGAATTCCCAAAATGAAAAACAGAGCCAGCTCGATATACAGGTCATGGCGCCTTTTTCTCAGCTTGACCACCGTCGGTTCGGACGGTTTTTCCACCGCCACAATTTCCGCCTCAGAAATCACATTTTTCTCGTCCTGTTCGTTATCCATAGTGTTGTGCAAAAGCTAATTACTTTACATAAATCTACCACATCCCAAAAAACCCCGCAATATTGCGGTATTTCAGATTTGGGGCGTAATAAAAATAAAACAGGGCGGAATGAACACTGTCATTCCGCCCTTCTTTTTATATCGCGATGCGTATATCCTGGATCAGGATCTTTCGCCCGCCCGCCATCCCAATGGCGATTATCGTGTCCGCCAGCGCGCCCGTTAAAACGGCTGTTTCGAAAGCCATTGCTCCGTCAGCCAGCTGGCTGATAGTGGGCGATTCCATAGCAGGCAAAATCTGCAGTAGCCTGGCTTGATCGTCAAAATTAGCATTGAATTTCACCAGTCGATAACGCTCACCTTCCAGCACCCCATGGAGCATCTGCCCGAAAATTTGCAGTTCTGGCGACTCTTCCCGAGCGATGAGCACCACAGGAGAAGTCAGGATAGTTTTTATGATCTTAAGCCCATTGTCCTTGAGACTTTGGCCGCTCTCAACCACCCCCACCCCATAGCGAAAACCAAATGCCTTGTTGGCCACTTTGATTTCTGTCGAGCCGGTGGAGAATTGTATCCCAGCCTTTTTGAACATGGTCCTCGCGAGAATTATATACTCACCGCAAACTACAACATCTTCAGCGTCCACAATTTCATCCGACTCATCCTCTCTGCCAAATACTACTATTCGTGCGGCCATCCGCGATTTTTTGGAAAATTGCAATTCCACTATCTTGCAAAGTTCATTTTCCAATCCCGCCTCGAAAACCATATCCAGCCCGGTGATGGCCACGTCCACCACGCCCGCTTTCACCGCCTGAGGCAGATCATTGGGTCGCATGATGAGCGCCTGGGAAAACATCGCACTCCCCCGCACCTCGCAGATAAAATTGCGGCCGTTGACCACCACTTCAATCCCGATTGTTCTTAAAAGAGTGATAGTTGCTTCCAATAATGATCCTGATGGAATGCCTAATATCATGTTTTTCATAGCCTTCTCCTGGTTGGATGATTGATTTGTTCCTCTTTCCCATAATAATTTATGAAAACAGGTTGGCTTGGCCACGCCTTTTTCATCTTTCTCGTGACACACTCCTTTTCCCATCGGACTGACTTGGATGAGCAGTTGGTCGCTATTGCAATTCAAGAAAATTTTCCTGACCCGCAACCTATCCCCGCTAGTCTCACCTTTCAGCCAGCGACATTTGCGGCTCTGGCTATACAACACCACCCAACCGCTTGCCAGCGTTTCTGCCAATGTTTCGCGACTCATGGACGCGCCATACAGCACCGCCCTGGTCTCATAGTTTTGCAGAATTACGCCGATTAGTTCCGGCGCATCGGTACCGTCCCGATGCAATGCCTGGCTAAACTTAATTTCTTGCTTTTTCATAACCATCCTCGCTCATTTTTTTGATTGTTAATGAACCGAACAAAAAAACTCTTCCTCAGCCGAGAAAGAGTTTGAAAAAAAATGTGTTACACAAAAATTCAACGCTTCCTGGGATGAGAAAGAGTTGCGTGATGATTATTAGAAAGCTTCTCAAGCATCAAACGGTAGCCGCCCATGCCGCCTTGCAACCATTTGGAAATTCTGGCTATGGTGGTCGAGCTCAGTCCGGTTTTTTCGATAATTTCCGTGTACGCTATTTTGCCACTAAGCATCCGTACTGCTTGCCAGCGATTGCCCAATTCCAAAAGTTCCTTCTCCGTCAAAAGGTCCCGCAAAAACAGTCGCGCCTCCCGCGCCGTCTCCAGCGCCAAAAAAGCTCCTATCAGATCTTCAGTTTTTTGATTCTTCCGCATATCCATATTCTTACTTTATTACACTAAATCACTTTACTTGGATAAAGTATAGCAGTGGAAGAAAAGTTTGTCAAGCATATAAATTGGGGAAATAAAAAAGAGCTCTATCGGTCGTGACCAATAAAGCTCAATCGCTTTTCCTGCTTCGTCTGTTTAGGCTTTGCGGAAAAGACAGCATTCACGAAAAACAACGTGCGTTTCCTTACAGAATACTAGCATTTCCGATGACAGCACGTCACCTATTGTACCGACCGTAATCATTTTTTGATGACGAGCTTCAACCTCTGGTAGAATCATGGGGAAAAACATTCCCGCTTGACCGCCACCAGTGGAGAGCATGGCTACGCAACGGAAGTTGCCGTTATCAGGGCATAAGACAACCTGAGAAGCGACGATTTTTAATATTCTCACCAAGTGGTTTATGTCCGGAGAAAGATTCAGATATGATTTATTAATTTTTACCAGAAATGGAAAGTTCTCGACTGCCTTAAATTCATCAACTCTGCAATTTTCTCGATTTACCGGTATTGTTGTCATAGTTTCCTCCTCCAATAAGCATGAAATTTAGTTTTTCTTCCACTATTCCTATTTTTCACTTCTATATTTTAATACATTAAATGCGTTGTTAAGGTTCTTGGGCCTACAATTCGTAGGTTTATTATTCTATACCAAAACCGCGGGAAATAGCAAATAAAAGGGGCTCTATACTAAACAGTGTGGTGAATAAGTCCGTTTGTTATTTCATCTAAGCGTTATTACATAGTTTCCCATAAAATTAAAACGACGGTCTCTCAATTTTCGAGAAACCGTCGTCCGACTTGCTTCCGACCTTATCCCAATAAGGCCCTCAATTCTGCTATCTCTGGGAGGTTTTTCATTGCATTGATCTTTCCTCGCAGGATAAGCTTTTTGCTTTCCAGTTCTTTTAGAGCGACTTCGATTCTGGCTTTTTCTTCAAGAAGTGCCGCTTCTTCTTGCTCTGTTCCTACGAGAATTTTTTTTGTTTCTAAAAATTCAGTGAGAACCGAGGAAATAACTATTTCCGTGGTCAAAGGCGAAGGTTCTTTTTTAGAAGAATCTTCTACTGGAGCAGTCTTTGACTTTTTCTGATCGCCGCCATTGAGTTCAGCTAAAATTTTCTTAGCCTTATCCGTCAAAAGATAGCTGGAATTTGGCGTCCTAGACCCGTGCACATAATCGATGATATTGTGCGCGCTGTTAGCTAATCTTTGCACAAGGCCAGCCAGTTGTTGGGCGGATGGACTTTCAATCACCAGTTCTTCTCGCAAAACTCGGGTAAAGACAGTTTTGGGGATTGCTTTATTTGGATCAAAACCTTCCAGGTTATGCAGTCCCAAAAGAATCATACCAATAGCGGTATCCCCCAGCTCAATATAATCTGAGAATTTTGGTGCGTCAGAAACACTGCCTTCATCCACCGGTTTTGCTGCTGGCAACACATCCTCTTTTTGGGTACTCACTGGGACGATGACTGCCAAAGCTTCTTGCGCGGCAAGTAGGATTTTGTCATCAGCGAAAGTGAAATTTACATTGACAACATTCTTTTTTTCAAGCACTTCCATGACGGCTTTCAGAATAGCTGCACTCCGTCCCCCGCTCTTAGGACTTTTAGGAAGAGACATGAGATACTCAAAGCACGTATCGTTATCTCCAGATTGGACTATGAACTTAACATCATTATTAAACACCCCTCTTGTCATAGATACGCCTTTCCTTGAAGACGACCCCTTAATTTTCCTAACCTGCCGGAAAAAAATTTCCTCTCCGGCGTAGAGATGGGCGACTTCTGTCCAATCAAAAACCGCTTTCAGCATTTTCGCCGCGTCCAGCGCGATTGTCATATCCAGCGGAGATTTGTTCATGCTTACTTTTGCTTCGCACAAGCATAACGCACAGTCAAATTCTGCGATGCGCCTAGGATCGTATATGATGAAATCCCCTTTGACCGATCGGAGCAATACATCACTGCCTTTCACCAAACTCCAAATCAGCTCCATGGGTTTTTTACACTCATAATAGAGATGCAAAGCACCCAAAAGGCCCGAGTCATCAAGGCGTAATCCATGTTCCGGTTTGCCATTTCTGGAAAGCCTGTGAATAGCACTCAAAACAAAAGCCTTGGCATCCAATTTTGCAGCAGCAGCGTCTTTTCTTGTCATTGCAATATCCTTTTTTTGAGATTTATGGGAAAGAACTATCCACTTAATTCACATGAACCAAGCCTTTTATTATATAGTATTTCAATAAAAAGTCAATGTGCAGCTCAAAAAAATAAAAACCAAACCAAGAGAGGCACTGGATCGCGGGTGGCTATATTATCTTCCCGGACGTCATGTTTCTGGATCGAGCGGAAAGGCCGTGCTTTACGTCTCTCGTCTCTGCTTGGTTTGGTTAGAACAGCTTAACAAGAAACACGTTAAAAATCAACCGATGCATTTACATTGCTACGTAGCATGCTACGTAGCAAATTATTCCTCAATATATTTCGGACTTTCGCAATCACTCTTATAAACCGGCATGCTATCGCCGTTTTCATCCGTCGCGTCAAAAAGTTCATACTGAATCCAATTTTCCGGCGTAGTTGTCATCACGCCATGGCTTTTGTGTTGGAATTTTACGAATGGCATATTATTTATTTTTGAAACTATTTAACAATTTCATGAAAACTTTCCTCGAATCTCTCTTTCAATCCTTCATTATAGAAAGGCAATCCAATCAATTTAAAATCTTTGTTTTCAATTTTGAATTTATCCAAATCCAATTTATACTTATCGGCAATCTGCAACAGAAATTTCTCTTTCCAGCCTTCCTTGCCTTTTTGAAATCCGCCATCTTCATCCAAAAATTGATCGCCCTTTGGCTCAATGAAAACTTGCCAGAGTAATTCTTTTTTTGTTTTCTTTTCCTTGAGAAGCAGAACAAAGTCCGGCTCAAATGGCTGGCCATCGTCAAAGTTGAAAATTTTGAAATGTTTTTCATTTCGCATCACCGCCACTTGATCATATTTTTTCTTGAGGTCTCCTGCTGTCTCATCAAAAAATTTCAAAAAAGACTCTTCTTCTCCAGTTCCCCAAATTTCATTTTGCGCGAACCAGCTCCGCGCGGACAAATCAATCTCCTCCATCTCCTTGGCTCTTGGGCTGTCGCTGGCAATCTGCAAAATTTTGTCTTTGAAAATATCTGAAATTTTGTGCGCTCCAAATTCAACAGATCCCATGTTTTCCTTTTTTGTATTTTGCGCGCTCACAGATATTTGTTCCAAAACATTCACCGCAATATCAAGTTTTTCATCTTGTTGTAAATTATCTAGAAAATCTCTAGGACCAGAAACTTTCACAGATACATCCTTTAAATATTCATCAATAAACTTCTCCGCTGAGTCAGCCGGCGGAAAATATTGATTGATATTTTTGAAATTATAAAAATCAATACGGTTTATAGCTTCACAAACCACACTGCGACTCAAACTCAAGAGTTTTATTTTTCTCATGTCTACATTCCCCGGTTGCGTTTTCATTTGCAGTCTATCACTAAGCACTTCGTGTTCTTCGATAAGCCCTGTTACAAAATTATATTCGTATTCGAGCGGGATATTTACCGATTTCAAATTTTTTGCGTCACTACGATCATCCGGAATTTGTGCATTGAGAAAAATTATTCCATTTTTCCACATGGCGGTGTTTTTGAAGCTGTCTTTGACTTTCACTTCTCTCTCAACTTTTTTCTCCGGCATTATACCTGTTTGAATGAGAGCATTGGTGATATCGGAAATATAACCGGAATATTGAGCACTGTGATAATAGAGCTGTTCAATAATGCGCAGTTCGCTTTCCACATCCTCATCAAATTTTCTGCAATATCTGTCACCATTCCCGTTAATAGAAAATGGGTAATATCGCGCGCCTCGGCCAATAAGTTGCGCTTCCGCCATCGTATAACTGCCGGGTCTGTGTTCTCTTGAATTATACAACCGCACGATATCAAACAGATTTAAGACATCCCAACCTTCATTGAGAGCATCTACCGCGAAAACCGCGCGCACTTCGTTGCTAGGATCTTCCAAAGAATTAACCAGTATTTGATTTTTTTCGCTTTGATCTTTTGAATCAATGGAAATGCATTTTTCTTCTGTAAAATCATTTTGAAGTTCTTTTGCTAAAGATCCCAAGGAGATTCCATTATCTTTGAAAAACTCAAAAGCACGCCGCAAAGTTTCGTTTTTAATCTTTCCCAATTGTTTCAGGTCGTCGCCTTTCAAATTCTTCACTTTCTCTAAGAATTCTTCTTTGAATTCACTGGAGACAACCGCTTCTGCGTTGGCTTTCTTGGGCACACTAACGCGATTAGCCTTGAACATCACCACGGGCTTCAAAAAAATTCTATGTTTCTGCGCCACCTTCATCCGATACTGTGACAAAATGATCGCCACCAGCGCGCGGTTCATCCGAGATAGATCCGCTTCCAAAATTTCAATTTCTTTGGAAAATCCGTCCAAGCGATATTGCTTCAAATTATATTCAAAAATTATCTTGTCCTCATATTTTTCGGCAATGCCCGGATTTTTCAAATCAATTGTGGCAGTAAATTCTAACAAGACATTATTCTTATTAGCATTCAAAATACGCATCACCGTTCCCTCCCAAGAACGCAATTCCGTTTCTTCTTCTTTTTTCAAACCTTCGATCTTTCCAATTCCGTCGTCAAGCAGAGATTTCTGTCCGTTTTTTTTGAGTTTGGTGAGTGTGTTGATGTGATGCGCCTCGTCGGACAAAAGCACGATTTTCTTTTCCGCAAAATCTTCATAGGTGATGGCATTTTCTTTGGGATTACCGAGTCGCACATGCAATCCCTGAATCGTGGTAAAAAGAATGTTTATATCTTCGAGATTCCCTGCTTCAAAATTTTCCACCGGCGCGATCTTCACAGCCTTGTCGCCGAATTTCAAATTTTTCGCAAAAAGATATTTATTGGAATATGGATTCAGAAAGTTTTCTTTGGTTTTTTCAATGATATTGGAACTATTGACGAAGAAAATGAAATTACGATAGCCTTTTTCATAAAGATACAAAATATCAGCCGCCATAATCAAAGTTTTGCCGGAGCCAGTGGCCATATTGAAAAGCAGATGCGTCGGCTTTTTCTTTTTGGGATATTTTGTGAGATAGTACGCAAATCTTCCAATGGCTTCTTTTTGATATTCACGCAACTCCGCCCGTTCCGTCAAATTTTCCATGATAAAAGAAGGGACTCTTTTCTCAAAATAGTCCTTCTCAACAACATCCCTAGTACTGTTAAATTCTTCGTGAAGCATAAATATTAACCAACTGATAACATTGGCTTGGTCATTTTATTTTCATTAAAATTCATAGCTAAAACTTTTTTACAAGCCTCCACAAAATCAAAGTAAAAATATTCGATAACAAGAATTTTTTTATTATCTTTCAAGTATGGATGCAATCTATATGGTATTTCGCCATCATTATCATTTCCATTTTGAGTTAATGATATTGATCCAGGTATAATTCTGTGAACTAATCCACATCGCAAGTCTTTATATAAATCATTTACTAAATTATGATAGCCATCTGGAAATAGTTTTATAATTGCTGTTTTAAATTGTTCGCCGCTATTTCCCTCTTCCCATTTTTCAGTTGAGTCTATACACTTTCCTAAAAATTCAATTCCTGAACATATTAATAAAAAAGATAGATAAGCATCAACATGAATAATTTTACCTATTTTTTCAATAAGAGTGTCTTTTATAAATTCTTTGGGATAAATAAATCTTTGTGCCATATATTTTTAATCTTTTATTCTTTAAATTAAAGAGCCAATAAAAATAACAAGCTCACTCTCTGTTTTTCTCTCTATAGTCATACCTTTAAATGGAGCAAATCCCATAATAGTATGTACACCTAAAATATTTTTATATCCACTCTCGAGCAGAAAACTCATTATCTCCTGAGACAGGCCAGCTACTTCACTTCCACCTCCAGATTGCAATGAGACATGAATAGTAGCCGACTTATCATTTAAATTTTCTATTAATTGTTTTTTATTTTCATCGGTCAGCTCTATTCGCAATTTGTGAAAAATATTTACAATACCTGCTGTAATTCCACCACTTTGGTTATCGCTTGTTACATTAAAAATTTTTTCTTCACTCATTTGTTTAAATAAATTTTAATAATATAAATAATTAACTCAAGAGCAAGAACTAAAAACCCACCTTTTGATCTTTCTTTCCAAATATTAAGATTTATATTTGTTTCCTTATTAATTTCTCCTGACGTAACTCCGCCAGATTGATTTCCAGAGGAAACATTTATAATTTTTTTATTCCCCATAAAACTCTTCATTCAACTTAATATCATCTTTGCTAACTTTATAACTACTGTCCTCAATTTCATTAATCGGAACGTACAGCATATTTTTGTTCAGTGATTCCAAAGTGAATTTCTTTTGCTCTTCGAGTGACAAATCAGAAAAGTCCTTGGCATTTTTGTGGAATTTTTGTTCGTCCACGCGATAACTCAAAAATCCATTCCTCTCAATCCTTTTCCAAAGATCGGAAACTTCTTTTTTGTTTTTCACATTTTCCACTTCTCGCACAAACTTTTCATTGACTGGCATCAACTCGGTGTACACAAAACTCCCGCCACCTTTCCAATTGACTGCCTTGGAAATTCCACCCTGTTCGCCTTCGATGACTTTTTTCATTCTAGATTCTGGAAGATCGTGAATGTAATCCAATTGCTCAACCAGGATGTATTTACGTCCCATTTTATGCGCCACTGCGCCAGTTGTTCCTGCGCCAGCAAAAAAATCTAATACTATATCATCATTTTTTAAAGTTGATATGTCAACAATTCTTTTAATCAACGCTTCTGGCTTTTTACCATTAATCAAATCAACACCACCTTCTGAGCCAAGACTAAGAAAAGAAATATCATCCCATAAATTTGTTACTATTTCCGCAAGAACATTTTTTCCATTAATATTTTTAAACTTAGATGATAAAAAAGCCAATGTTCTGCCATTAAAACAATGGATATCATTCTTATCGCTTCTTTTATAAGAAAATACTTTATTTCTATTGTTTTTCGATTTCTCAATAATTATTTGCACATCTTTCGACGGTTTTTGCAATGTATTTAGACTAACTACTTTATCAGAATTCTCTAAAGCAAAGTTTTCTTTTAATTTAAGCCTGTCATTTTTCCATGTTGGTCCAAATTTATCCTTAAAGTCTTTCCAATTATCACACTTATTATTTTTATAAATAATATCGTCAATTTTTTCGATAATCCATTTTTCGGAATTATCATTTTTATTTTTTATAAAATAAGAATAATCTTCGCTATATTTAGTTTCTCGATAAATTCTATTAGCAACATAATTTGAAGATTTTCTATACGATAAAACATACTCCGAGACATTCACAGGACACTCATTTATCGCCCTATAACTTGCTGTTGTGCCAGCTTTCAATGTTATTATTGGCAATTTATTTTCAATTCCAAAAATATCGTCCATCAAAACCATCAGATACCCCAGCTCTAAATGATTAATTGAAATAAATATACTACCATCATTTGACAATAGCTCCCTCGCAACTTCCAACCGATTTTTCATAAACGTCAGCCACGTAGAATGATTGAAAGAATCATTATAGCCAAAGCTATCATTTCCGGTGTTGTAGGGCGGATCAATGTAAATCAGTTTCACTTTGCCGGCAAAACGTTTCTTGAGTGAATGCAACGCTAGAAGATTATTGCCTTTGATGATTAAATTGTCGGTGTCTTTGATTTCCGTGACGACATGTCCGTTTTTGAGATTGTCTTTGTCATACCTTTTCCAATTCGTGAGCACTTTCGCCTCCAGCAAACGATTGACATCGTCCGGTGCCAGCGTTTCATTCCAAAAAATTTCCTTGCGCTTGGCATCTTCTTTGGTTTGACCACCTTCTAAGATGCAATCTTTATACGGCCACACCAAAACTACCTCTTTTTGAGATTTCAAATATTGACCACCAATTTCAAAGCCGATTTTGTTTTTGAACGCCGTATATGAATCCGGCAAAAATTCCTTATTGCTCACAAATTCAATGAACAAATCTTTGTCAAAAACCATCATCTCGCCGATTTTCTTGAAAAATATTTTTTTAAGATCTTTGTCGCTAGCTAAAAGATCAATTAAGCCCTCATCAAGCTTATTCACTAATTCTACAGCTTGGTTTTTTAATATTTTACCATCATCCGCCAAAAGCCGTTCATCTTTTTTCAAAACAGCACCTAGTTTTTGCAATGTTTTTTGTATCATTTTTTTTGTGCTTAAATAATCATAATGATATTCTACCACCATAATTCTACTCTGACAAATTGTCTGCCTGTGGATAACTTTTTTATACTATTGGACCTATTCCTTCCGCAAGGCTTCCATCGGACTTAGTTGCGAAGCTTTCCTGGCCGGAAAATAGCCGAAGATGATGCCGGTGCCGGCGGAGAAGCCGATGCCGATGGCCACTGACCACCAGGTGACGGGAAAACTCAAGCTATAGCCGAAATTGGCGGCGATAATTTCACCGAACTTGGAAATACCAAAGCCGAGCAAAAATCCCAAGAGGCCGCCGAGGAGCGTGATGAAAACCGCTTCGAAGAGGAACTGAGCCAGGATCTGTCCATCCCGGGCTCCGACTGATTTTTTGAGCCCAATCTCATACGTCCGTTCGGTCACGGTCACGTACATCACATTCATGATTCCCACACCGCCGACCACCAGAGAGATTGACACCAAGGCCAACAGCAAAATGTTAATAGCGAAAAAAACATTATTTAAAATGTTCAACACCTCCACGATGGAACTGACAGAAAAATCATCATCATTCGGATCCGTGATCTTATGTTGGGTGCGCACCACATCCGTCGCATTCAAAATCGTCAGGTCCAGCTGTTTCATATCCTGAATTTTGAAAATGGCAAATTCCAGATAATCAATGCCGGCTAATTTTTTTTGCGTAGTCTCTAGCGGCACATAAATCGTATTGTCAAAATTGAAAACCCCGGTCGCCCCGCGTTTTTTCAAAACCCCGATCACGTGATAATTCTGCCCTTTGATCTTAATGTCTTGGCCTACGGCGTCCGCCTCCCCAAAAAAATCCGTCTTCACTTCGCTCCCCAAAACGGCCACCTGGCGCAGACTCTTGTCATCATCATCACTGAACATCGTCCCCGTTTCCACGACCGTTTTCTGATCCGCTTCGGTCACCCCAGAAGTCACGCCCATGATAAGTGTCTGTTTGTTCTTGCTGGCATAACTCACTACTTGCTGACTCATAATCGACGCATACCACGCCCCCACATTGGGCAACTTGGCAATTTTTTCTGCGTCGGCCAATTTCAAGGTGGTGATTTGCGTCCCGCCTATTATGCCACTAGCGTTCTGCGTGGAAGTCTTACTCACTTTTGGCACTTTGATTTTCACCGAAATTATATCCGAACCGAAAGAAGAAACTTGGTCCACTAAAAATTGTTTCACGCCACTGCCAAAAGACAAAACCAGAATGACACTCGCCACCCCGATGACAATCCCCAGGAGCGACAAAATCGTCCGACCCATATTGGAACGCACGCTGCGAAAAGCCAGTTTGATTGGAACAAAAAAAGTCATATAATTATTCGTATCTCAGCGCTTCCATCGGAGAAATCTCGGCCGCCTTACGAGCCGGATAAATGCCAAAAACAATGCCGATGCCCACACTCACAGCCGTGGCCGCCGCCACAGACTGCCAGGAAATGATGAAGGGCCAAGTATATTGCAAATACTGCATAATCGTCGCCACTAAAAAGGAAAAGGCTATGCCAATCAGAATGCCAATGATGCCGCCGAGGCCGGAAATGAAAACCGACTCGATCAAAAATTGCACTTGCACATCCGCGTCCCGCGCTCCCACCGCTTTCCGCAGCCCCACTTCGCGAATCCGTTGACTGACTGCCAAAAGCATAATATTCATAATCCCTACGCCGCCGACCAAAAGCGAAATCGCGCCGATCACCAGGAGAAAATATCTGAGCACGTCGGTGATTTGGGTGATAATTTCGATGGCGGAAGCCATATCCCGCACCGAAAAATCATCATTGGTCGGATCGGTAATGTGATGTTGTTCCCGCAGAGTCGTGGCCACTTCCGCCTTGGCTTGCGGCACAAATTTGGCATCGCTCACTTTCAAACGGATAAAGCCCAGATGATCAATGCCAAGCAGAATTTTTTGGGCCGTTCTAAGTGGCACAAAAATTGCATCATCCTGACTGGTCACTCCAAACCCACTCGAACCTCTTTTTTTCAGAACGCCGATGACCGTGAAATTTTCTTCTTTTATCTTTATCACTTTGCCAAGCGGCGAAGCTCCCAGAAAAAGATCCTTGGCTTCGTTTTCCCCCAGCACCGCCACGCGCGACATGTCCATCTCTTCGTCTTTAGTGAAAAAACGCCCCGTGGCTACCGCCGCATTTTCCACATTAATATAGCTGGCCGTTGTACCTTCGAAAGAAGCGCTCAAGCTGGTGCCGTTATAGACGGCGGTAGCCGTCCCAATGACATAGCCGGCCGCATCAATCACTTCCGGCACATTGCGCCCATTCCTAAGCGCTTGCAGATCGCCGTATTTCAAGGTCGTGACGGCAATGCCCATCGCCGCCGGTGGCGGACTTTTTTCGTCAGAAGCTCCTGGCAAAACTCCTAGTAGGTTCGACCCGATACCCGTCACTTGATCCAAAATGAGCGCCTGCGCCGAACGTCCCATGGCCATAATGATTATGACACTCGCCACTCCGATAATGATCCCCAGAATCGTTAAAAAAGAGCGGAACTTGGCCGCCATCAGATACCGGTAGGAAATTTTTATAGGAGAAAGAATGTGCATAAGAAAATTATTTGAGCAGTTCCGTCTCGCCCTCCGCGATGCGACGATTTTTGACCGGGTCATCCGCCACAATTTGTCCATCTTTGATATAAATTATTCTTTTGGCATGTTCGGCCGTGTAAGTTTCGTGCGTCACCAAAATCACGGTGTGTCCGGAATTGTTAAGGCCTTGCAAAATTTTCATCACGGTGAGACCGGAGTGCGAATCCAAATTCCCCGTCGGCTCATCGGCGAAAATCAGTTCCGGATCATTGACCAAGGCGCGCGCAATGGCCACACGCTGTTTCTCGCCGCCGGACAGCTGGTTGGAAAGATATTTTTCCCGATGCTCCATGCCGACCGAGCGGAGAGCGGCCATCACTTTGTCATAATTCTTGCCATCCGGTTGTTGATCATAGAGCAGCGGCAATTCCACATTTTCAAAAACACTCGTGCGCGGCAACAGATTGAACGACTGAAAAACAAAACCGATTTTCTTGTTGCGAGTACTCGCTAACTCATCCGCCGAAAAATCGGCGATATCGCGTCCTTCAAATAGATATTGGCCGCCAGTCGGATGATCCAAAAAACCTAAGATTTGCATCAAGGTTGATTTTCCACTGCCACTCGGCCCCATAATGGACAGAAATTCCCCTTTTTCCACTTGAAAATCAGCCCGGGATAGCGCTTTAGTTTCCACGCCCTCTGAGGCATAAGTCTTGCTCATGTTTTGCACTTGGATAAGAGGCGTCATAGTTTTTTACCTGCTAAAAAAGTTACTTCAGTAAATAGTAAAAGCTGTCATCCTGAGCGGAGTGAGTCGCCGACAAGGCGACGAACGCAGTCGAAGGATCTGCCCGTGGTTACCACAAGACTTACGATTTATAGGAAAACTACTGGTTATACAAAGCAGATTCTTCGACTACGCCTGAGTACAGGCTTCGCTCAGAATGACAGGATTAACTCGCTAGGACCACCACATTTTCGCCACCGCTTAAGCCGGCAGTTATTTCAATCAGGCCGTCGTCACCTTTCAACCCGGTTTGAATATTTTCTCTTTTCGTGGTCTTGCCATCCGCATTGAGAATTTCCACATAATCTTGGCCGTTCTCATTCTTCACCGCCCGCATCGGCACCATCACTACGCCGTCCTTCTCGGCCGTATTAATGTTCACATTACTGCTCATGCCGATTTTCAAGCGCGCATCCGGCGCCACAAATTTAAGCTTCACTTTATAATACACCACATCCTGAATGACCGTGGAAGCCGGCTCGATTTCAAAAACTGCCGCGTCTAATTTTTCATCCGACGACAGCGCGTCCAGCGACACTTTAGCCTTTTGACCAATTTTTACGTTTACGATATCCGATTCGGGCACATTCACCTCAGTTTCCAAATCACCATCCGACGCAATGGTCACCACTGCCGTATTGGATGTCACAGCGTTGGCCACGGTCGTCTCGCCCACTTCCACATTTTTCTTGATTACCATGCCGGCAATGGGCGAATACAAAGTGGTTTCAGTAATGTTAGTTTGGACAGCTCGGACCGCCTCCTCGGCTTTGGCAATTTCCGCCATTTGCGCTTCTTTTTGAAAATGATTATACACATCAGCGCGCCTTTCCATATTGACCAATGCCTGTTTTTGCGCGTTCACTTCCTGTAACGCTTGCGCCAGTTGCGCGAGCAGTGTCCCCTTATCAATCGTCGCGATTTTTTGGCCCACTTCGACACGATCGCCCAAATTCACCAACAGCGATTCAACTTGGCCGCTCAATTTGAAAGACAGGTCCGCTTCCACCGGTGCAATGATTTCCCCCGTCACCGCCACTGTCCGCACTAAATTTCCTTGCTCCACTTTTTGCGCAGTATAAACAATTACCGGTTTTTTAGACTTGAAATAATAACCACCCCCGACAAGGGCTATGAGAAGAATCAGGATGACGTACGTTTTTTTCTGTTTGAACATAATTTTTTATTTTATAACAAGCTTCTTTGTTTACATTCGCCATCCAGCGCCTCATTCACCAGCGCGTCAGCGATTTTATTCTCCTCGCGCGGAATATGTTTAAAGGTGACATTTTTAAATTCCAACATCAAATTCCAAATCTCGATAAAATTCTGCTGGATATATTCTTCTTTCAACCGATATTCATGGTTCAATTGCTTGACCACCAGCTCACTGTCCAAAAGACATTCGATTTCGTATTTTTTTGTTTCACTTTTACCCAAAAGTTGTTTCAATTTTTTGAGACCGAAAATCAGCGCGGCATATTCCGCTACATTATTGGTCGCTTCACCGATACACTCGCCATATTTCTTGTCGAGTGTTGAAATCCACACCCCGATCCCGGCCGGTCCTGGGTTGCCCCGCGATCCGCCGTCAGTATATATTTTTATTTTATTCTTTTCCATTATTGTAACCTAATTTTATCATAACGCCCGCCATCGGACAACTAAAAAATTACGCCCATCTTTTTTTCCGCACGCTTTCAAAAACATACACAGCTAGAGTAGTGGCGCCGACCATCAGCCAATCCTGCCAGCGGATCGGGCTAAAACGCAAATATTTTTGAAAAAATGGTGCGTACATCAATATAAGTAAAATCAGAAAAGAAGCAATGATTGAGCCGATGGCAAATTTATTCTTGAAAAATCCCAGCTCGGACGGCGTGAATTTCTCGCTGCGCGACTGCAGAAGATTGGCCATTTGGGTCATAGCTAGAACGGCGTACGTCGCAGTGGTCGAGCGGATATAGAGCAGGCTGTTTTCGTCAACTGCGCCGCCCCAATGCCACCCCCCGCGCAGCATGGACCAGATGAAGGCGCCCACCGCCCCGGCAGCCATGATCAAACCCAGGTAAATTATGCGCCAGATTTTTTTCCCACTCATAATCCCGCCGCTGGAATTTTTGATTTTTTTATTCACCCCTTTTTCCGCCGGCTCCAAACTCAAAGAGAAAGACGGCAAGACGTCCGTGGCCAAATCAATGGCGAGGATCTGGACCGCGATAATCGGGGTGGGGATCTGCAGAACGACCCCGAAAATTACCGTCAAAAGCTCGCCGGCATTAGCCGTAAAAACATAATGTACAAACTTTTTCAGATTACTATAAATCGTCCGTCCTTCGGCAATGCCACGGACGATGGAAGCGAAATTATCATCCAGCAAAATAATATCGGCTGTTTCCTTGGAAACATCCGTCCCGATTATGCCCATCGCCACCCCCACGTCCGCGCGCTTCAACGCTGGCGCATCATTGACGCCGTCGCCCGTCATAGCAATGATTTGATCATTCTTTTTGAGGATAGTCGCAATCCGCAGTTTTTGCTCAGGCGCAATGCGCGCGAAAACAATATCTTTTTTGCTGATTTTTTGATAAATCTCCTTATCGCTCAAATCATTCAGTTTTTTCCCGTTGATTATTTCATAACTCCCAGCCTCTCCGATCAAATTGACTTTTTTGGCAATCGCCCCAGCCGTTATTTCATAATCCCCCGTAATCATCACAACCTTAATGCCGGACTGCTTGCATTGCGCAATGGCCTCTTCCACATCCGGCCGCGGCGGATCAATCATGGCCATCATCCCAACCCAAGTCAAATTTTTTTCTGCCTCCGCGGCATATTGCTCGCTTGGTACTCCCGCTAAATCGCGATAAGCAAAAGCCAGCACGCGTAGCGCCTCAGCTGACATGGTATTATACAGCTGTTTGGTTTTAGCTCTGGCCTCTTCCGTAAAAGGCAAAATTTCACCATCCATCTTGATTGAGTCGCATAAATCAATCATAACATCCGGCGAACCCTTGACCAGTGACAGTGTTTCGGCATTTTTATAAACGACACTCATTCTCATCCGCTCGGAAGAAAAAGGATTCTCAGTGATTTTCGTTTCTCCGGTGGTATAATAATTTTCCTTAGGATTATATTTCTCGCCAACCACAATAATCGCCCCTTCCGTGGGATCGCCCACCACCATCCGCCGGGAATCACGCAAAATTATACTGGCGTCGTTGCAGAGCGTACCAATCCGGAAAAGCAATTCCAAATTTTTTATCTCAAACGGATTGACTACCCTGTCCTCCATTAAAAAATGACCTTCTGCCGCATACCCGACGCCACTGACCGCTACAATCTGGTTATTGATCACCAGCTTTGTAACTGTCAATTCATTCTTAGTGATTGTGCCGGTCTTATCGCTGCAGATTATGGAAACCGAACCTAGAGTTTCCACCGCGTTCAATTTTTTCGCCAGAACATTGTGCTTCAAGAGCCGCTTCATGCCCAGCGTGAGGGCCACGGAAATGGCCGCCGGCAAGCCTTCTGGCACGATGGACACCGCCAAAGCCAGAGCAAAGATAAAATTACTATACAAAGACATGCCTAAAAAATGACCGCCGATCATGACGGCGACTCCGATCATGACGGCCACGACGGCGACATCTTTGCCCAATTGACGCATCTGCTTTTGCATCGGCGTCAAAGAATCTTGCAGCTCGCCGGTCAAATGAGCAATATGCCCCAGCTGCGTATCAATCCCGGTACCGGTGATGATGAATTTTCCTTCGCCCCGAGCGACGGTTTCTCCCATGAAAAGCATATTGTCTATGTCTGACAGTGGAATATTGCGACCCGTCAAAACTTTCGTCGATCGATTGGCCGGCTTCGATTCTCCGGTGAAGATGAAGCTATTCACTTTCAGGTCATAGCTTTCCGCGAGGTAGCCATCCGCTGGTACCCGGTCGCCTTCTGCCACAAAAATGAGATCGCCCGGCACAATCAGTTTGGCATCCACCTCTTGCTTCTTGCCGTCCCGAATAACTTGCGTTTGATCAGTGGTCAGTTTTTTTATACTATCCAAAATTCTTTCCGTTTTGAATTCCTGGACAAAACCAATAATGGAATTTAATCCAACAATGATCAAAATAATGATCACATCCCGATATTCGGCAAAAATAAAAGCCAGCCCGGCGGCCACCAGCAGGATCCAGACTAAGGCGTCATTGAACTGACCGCCGAACAGTTTGAGCCAGCGCCAGTTTTGTTTTTTATCGATTTGATTTTTGCCGTATTCCGCCAGTCTTCCTTCGGCCTCATTGCCAGATAAGCCTTTCAGTTGAGAGGTTTTGAATTCAGCCACGATGTCTTCTAGGGAAAAGGAGTAATATTCTTTTTTGTCCATAATTTTATCGCGCAATATAAACGATTGTTGATTACTCCGCCACTAACTTTAAATCGATTATCTTCAGCTGAATCTTTCGATTGCCGTTCCATTCATCATCTTCCAAGTTAAAAGCTATGTCTAGTTTATCACCATTCTTAAGATCCGGAAATTTTTCCGCCAGGGAAAATCCAATGGCGTCAAAAATCTTCGGGCTGCCAGCTTCCCCTCGCAAAGCCAGTTTCAAATGTTTTTGTCCATTGCCCACGATTTTCACATCCACCACCACAAAATTTTTCGCGCAAAAAACCGGCTGCCGATTGCCTTCCCCGAACGGCTCCATCTTTTTCAGGGCGTCCACCAATTCCCAACCGATATCGCCCGCTGAAATTTCAGAGTCGATTTCCAGCGACGCCACAATTTCTTTGCCGGCGAGTTCTTTGTCCACTTCCGCGGTCATTTGAGCGCAAAATTTTTCCAAGTTCTCAGGCAAAACACTCACCCCGGCGGCTTGAGAATGTCCCCCAAATCTTTCCACCAGACTGGAACAGCGGGTGATGATTTCCATCAGATTGACGGCCGGCACGCTGCGGAGCGAGCCGGAAAATATGCCGGGCTTGCGCGCCAACACCATAGACGGTTTGCCGAATTCTCCGGTGATTTTTCCCGCCACCAGCCCCAAAATGCCCATCGGCCAATGCGGACTTTCAGCAAAAATAAAATTTCTATCCTTAAAAGAATTGTTGGCCAGAATTTGCACTTCGCGAAAAATTTCTGTGGTGATTTTTTGCCTTTTTTGATTCTTGTCTTCCAATTCCAAGGCCAGCATGCGCGCCTCCACTGGATCTTTGCCGACCAAAACATTATATGACGCACTGGCATGGTCGATGCGCCCGGCGGCATTGATTCGTGGCGCGATCTGGAAAGCCACCGTATGTGCATTAGGCACCTTATTTTCTGAAATATCGATGCGTCCCACCTGGAACATTTCCAAGAGGCCCGCCCGGCGGGTTTTCGAAAGGACAATCAGCCCATACTTCACCAAGATTCGATTCTCGCCCAAAAGTGGCACGCAGTCGGCAATGGTGCCAATGGCCACCAAGTCCAAAGCCCACTTGAGCTGCTCGACTTTTTCCGGAGCTAATTTTTCATAGATGGCCTGGGCCAGTTTGAAAGCCACTCCCACGCCAGCTAAATTTTTAAAAGCAAATCCGCTGTCCGGAATGTTCGGATTGATGAGGGCCACGGCGTCCGGCAGTTTGGCCGGCGCATGGTGATGGTCGGTGATGATAATTTCCAGCCCTAAGGCTTTGGCTTTTTCCACTTCCGCCACATTGGTTATCCCGCAATCCACCGTGATGATTAGTTTGGCGCCTTGTTTTTTCAACTGTTCCAACGCAGTTTCATTCAAGCCGTAGCCTTCCGTCTGACGATCCGGAAAATAGCACAACACCTCTGGAAATCCGACTTCCGTCAGTGTCTCTTTCAAAACGGCCGTGGCTGTCACGCCGTCCGCATCATAATCTCCATAAATCGCCACCTGCTCCCCCTCTTTCAGTGCTTTTTCGATCCGGCTCACGGCCGTTGCCATGCCGGATATCGAAAATGGGTCTCCCAAACATTCGTCATAGTCAAAACCGAAATATTTTTCAATATCCTCTTCTTCGCTGATACCCCGATCGGCCAAAAGTTGCAACACCACCGGATGATATTTTTCCGCTAAAGTATTTTTCACGCGGCCATTCCCCGTTTTGATTTTCCAATTCATATTTTCAAGATAAAACTACCAGAGCAGGCGCGCGCCTGCTCTGCGAAATTCTTTTTTTGTTTGACTTACGCCCACAAAGATCATTTGCACTCCGGACAGACAAACTGCGTCTTAAATTCTTCTTTATTCACATCCATAATTTCCACCACCATTATTTTTAGCTCATTGCATTTTTCACACCGAAATTCATTTAAGTGAAAATCAGCAGCCAGCTTGGGCGCGTCCAAGGCGAGCGCATCAAATTTTAAGTGATATTTTTTGGAACTGAACAAGGCACGAACTTTTTCCAGCACATGCCTCGGCGTGATCATGCCGACCACAAAAAAATCTTTCACGCCCATGGCCATGGCCTTTTGGCGATCCTCTTCCCGCCCCATATGCGATGACATCAAAACCGGAATGTTGACCGTAGCGACATTTTTAGCCAGTGCATCCTTCAAATCGAAGCCGTCCATCTTGGGCATAATGATGCCTGTAAAGATGACATCGGGCATTTCCGCAATAGCCTTATCCAATCCCTCCATCCCATCCCCCGCCTCCACCACTTCAAAACCTTCTGAGCGGAAAATGTCCGCATAAGTGGTTCTGATGGTCGCATCATCATCGACGAGCAGGACTTTTTTCTTCTTATCATTTTTAATTTCTTCCATATTTGTTAAAAGGTTAATACAATTAAATAACGATCTTCACATCCACCGCCACTGCCTGCTTTCCATTATTATAGACAATCAAGGGGTTTATATCAAACTCGCGGATTTCCGGAATTTCTAGGGACATCAGCATAATGCCTTGCAACGTGCGAGCCAATTCTGGCAGATCATAGGCTTTTTGGCCACGCGCGCCGGCGAACAAAAATCCCAACTTGCCATTTTTCAGCGAATCTTCGATCTGGGACATAGAAAGTGGCGGCACCAGATAATCCACGCGATGCAAGATTTCCGTATAAATTCCGCCCAGACCATACACCACCACCGGCCCGAAATTTGGATCTCTTTTCACGCCAATGATCAACTCAGTCCCGCGCGCCGCCATCGGTTGCACGACCAACCGTGCGTTCGGGAAATTTAAACTCATCCTGGCCAGTGCCAGCTGCAATTCTTTTTCGTTCTCGATCCCCAAAATCAAGCCTTGCTTATCCGTTTTATGCAACACTTGGTCACTGTCCACTTTCAATACCACCGGAAAATTCATTCCCATCAGGTTAAACTTGGCGCGCTTTTTGCTATTCGCCTTGTCTGCTGGAAAAATTTCCCGATAATCAACTGTCTTCACTCCGTACATTTCCATCACTTTGGCACTTTCGGAAAAATATAATGCGGTTCGTCCTTCTAGTTCAGTCTTTTCGACCAGCGCCGCAACTTTTCCCCGCCTCTTCACATTAATAATTTGCGTATGATCCTTAACACCTCTTTTCCTGAATTCATTCCAGGAAAAATATCCGTCCAACGCTTGCACGGCTTGATCTGGAAAACTGAAATTGCTAATACCATTGGCTTTCAATTTCGCCACCGCGGCGTCCACCCGCAATCCGCCCAAAAAGACTGTCACAATGGTTTTCTTCGTTTTCTTTTTGAATTTGATAATTTCTTCGGCAATTTTTTCCACCGGCGTCTGGTCTTGCGGCGTCAGCACACAGATGATTGATCCGATATTTTTGACCTTAGCCATAACTTCTAAAGTTTTGCTATAGCGATCGGCGTGAGCGTCCCCGAGCAGATCGATTGGATTTTCTACGGACGATTCAGCCGGCAAAAAGCGGCGCAGTTCTTTTTTCACGCCGTCTGCCATATCGACCAATTCGATATTTTTCCCGGCGAAAGCGTCCGCCGTCAACACGCCAATGCCACCGGCGTTCGTGATAACGACCACGCCTTTTTCTTCGGGCGCCTCCGCGTTTCTGATCAAATCGAACAGATTGAAAAATTCTTCCAAGTCATGCGCCCGCATCACGCCATTCTTTCGGAAGATGGCCGAAATGACATCATCATCCCCTGCCAAAGCGCCCGTGTGGGAAGAGATGGCTTTTTGCGTCTTAGCGCTTTTGCCGGCTTTCAAGATAATGACCGGTTTTCGCACTGAAACCGCTTGCGAAATTTCTTTGAATTTTTGGCCGTCTTTTATGCCCTCCAAATACATCCCGATCACTTTGGTTTCTTCGTCCTCCGCTAAATATTCCAGCAGTTCCGCTTCATCCAGCTGCATCTTGTTCCCGACTGAGATGATATTGGAAAATCCGATCTTTTCTTTTTCGGCGATGTCCATCAGTGCCACGGCTAGCGCGCCGGACTGCGAAACAAAGGAAACATTACCGGCTTCGGGTAGCCCGCCAGCAAAAGAAGCATTCAATTTCAAAGCTGGCACGATAAAGCCCAAACAATTTGGGCCTAAAATATTAAGCTGGTTATTTTTCGCCAGGTCGGCCAATGCTTTTTCCCGTTCCTTGCCCACCGCGTCCGTTTCGGAAAAGCCGGCCGAAATGACCACATAATTTTTTATCCGCTCAGCATTTTTGGCAATTTCGTCATTCACAAATTTAGCCGGAATGGCCAAAATGGCCAGGTCCACCGTTTTTTCAATGGCCGCAAGGCTAGCGTAACATTTTTGGCCGAAGATCTTTTTGTGTTTTGGATTGACTAAAAACACTTCCCCGGCATAGCCTAGTTGCAACAAATTTTTGGCAATTGCGTTGCCCACCTTACCATCTTCTTCCGACGCCCCGACAATCGCCACCGACGCCGGATTAAAAAGTTTTTGTAGATCCATAAAAAATATTTTTATTCTATATACTAAACTTCATTTATCTCCACTTCCTTAACCGCCACTTCCTTAACCGCCACTTGCATTTCATTTTCACTCAGCAGTCCATCGATCGCACCATACTTTTGCACTTCACTGCCGCTGTTGGCGATGCCCCATTGCAAACATTCGCTCGGGCTCTGTCCTTTGATGTAGGCTGCCAAAAAAGCGCTGGTGAAAGAGTCGCCCGCCCCGGTCGAATCGACCGCCGGCACTTTTTGCGCTTCAGCATGGAAAATATGCTCCCCGTCACTGACCCAGGCACCGCGGACGCCATCCGTCAAGACGACAATCTTAGGCTCCAAGCTTTTCAGTTTTTCCAAGAGAAATTTTTCTTGGGTCACATTTTCCGGATTAGCCTCATTGTCCATGTTCGTGACAATTTCAATCGCTTCATCCTTGTTCACAAAAACAATCTCGCAAAGCCCAATAGCTTCAATGATTTCCGGCGCATCTTCTCGAATGCCGGCTTCGCGCGGGTTGAAAGCCACGCGCACATTTTTCTCCCGCGCCACTTCAAATATAGCCTCCATCTGGTCTTCCCATTTGCCATAGATATCACTGATGAAAAACCACTCGGCGTCCGCCGTTTTCAAATTATCCAACTCCAATTTCCCGCTGGAATTCTTATTGGTAAAAATAACTCGCTCGGCGGAAGACTCATCCACTATGATGGCCGAAAAATCACTTTTCCGACCTTCCTCGATCGACAGCAAAGTCACATCCACCAGATTCTTTTCCAGTTCTTTTTTGACCCACTCTCCGATTGAATCATCACCGACACTGGAAGCGCACGAAGCATTCAGGCCCAAGCGAGCCAGGCCTACGGCCACGTTGGCTGCGCAACCGCCCAAGGACTCATGTCGTTCCTTGATCCTAATTTTCGCCCCCAATTCAAAAGCGATCTTCTTTTGCGACAGCATATCTTCTGGGGTTTCAATGATTTTTCCTTCACTGGTCGGGAAAAAAATATCCCGCCCCGCCGATCCGAAACAAATAACTTTGTTCATAGTAAATAAATTTTATAAATTACATCAATAACGAATCTTTTTTCATCACCTGTGATTTTTCAATTTCTAGCATTTCCAAAATGGTCGGGGCGATGTTGCCCAACACGCCGCCGCTGGCCAATTTTTTATGCTTGAATTTATCTCCGACCAGAAGAAAAGGCACTGGGTTTTTCGTATGAAAGGTATTGGGTTGATTGACCACATCATCGAACATCACCTCCGCATTGCCATGATCAGCCGTGATGATTAGATTGCCACCATAGCGCAAAACTTCTTTGGTCAAGATTCTTATCTGTTCATCCAAGATGCTGCAAGCTTTCACTGTGGCCGCCAGATCCCCAGTATGCCCGACCATATCCGCGTTAGCGAAATTGACCGCATAAAAATCGTAAGCGTTTTTTTGCAAAGCGGCCGTCAGATGTTGGGTGATTTTGGTTGCGGCCATCTGCGGAATTTTGGCGTAAGAATCAATTTTGGGCGAAGGGATCATCACGCGGTCTTCATCATCGACCGGATCAGCATAACCGCCGTTCAAAAAATATGTGATATGCGCAAATTTTTCCGTTTCCGCGATATAGAGCTGTTTCAAAGTGCCGAGCGCCATCGGCAAAGTGCCCGCCAAAGTATGTCCTTGCCAAACTGTATGCACATTCAGTTCTGGACCGAAATCAGTCAGCGCCACAAAATACAAATTTTCCAGCCGCTTGATTTCTGGCATATCATCGTTCAGGATGCAATTTCGGCTACACGGGACAAACAATTTGGAAAATTGTCTGGCTCGGTCGCTCCGCAGATTAAAAAAAACCACACTGTCATCATTGGCCAACTGCGCCACAGGAGCGTTGCCGTCGCAGATGACGGTGGGCAATACATACTCGTCCGTGAGACCCGCGGCGTACGCTTGGTTAATGGCTTCCTCCGGACTGCCGGCTTTTTCTCCCTGCGCAAAAGCGATGGCGTCATAGGCCTTGGCCAAGCGATCCCAATTTTTGGCCCGATCCATCGCATAGAATCGCCCTGAAAGCGTCGCGATCCGACCAATGCCTTCTTCTTTCATAATCTCTTGAAAGTGTTTAAGATGCGTCTTGGCACTCTTCGGATAGGAGTCCCGGCCATCCGTGAACAAGTGACAAAAAACTTCTTTCACTCCATTTTTCTTAGCTAATTTTAGGATGGCACGGAAATGATCCGGATCACTATGCGGACTGTCATCATCTCCCATCAGCCCCATGACGTGAAACTGGCTGCCACAGTTCCTGGTATGATGCGTCGCCCCGACCAAAACCGGATTAGTTAGAAAACTGCCGTTAGCGATGCTCTCGGTGATATAATACGAATCTTGATGCACAATCCGGCCGGCCCCGATGTTCATATGCCCCGCTTCCGAACCACTCATTTTGTCATCTTCCAATCCCACGTCTTGCCCGGTGGCGCCCAACTCGGTGTGTGGATACAACTCAAACAGCCGATCCAAGGTCGGTCGCTTAGACAGCGTAATCGCATTATATTTCGACGGCACAGCCAGACCGTAACCGTCTAATATCACAAGTAAAGTTGGTTTCTTTTGTTTAAGCATAATATCTTAAAATTCCAAATATCAAATTTCAAATAAATTCAAAATGGCAAATTTCCAATTTCCAAATCATTTTTAACATTTAGATTTTAGAATTTGAAATTTATTTGTCATTTGTAATTTGTTATTTGATATTTTTTAAGTGTTATAGAAGTTCCTCTTCTATCCTCAACAACCGATTATATTTACAGATCCTTTCTCCGCGTGACAGCGAACCGGATTTCATATATCCCGCGCCGACACCCACTGCCAAATCAGCAATGAAATCATCAGTTGTTTCGCCGGAGCGATGTGAGATGACAATTTTCATCTTATTTTTCTGGGCCAATTTAATACAATCAATGGTTTCTGAAAGCGAGCCGATCTGATTGACTTTGATGAGCACCGCGTTGCAAGCTTTTTCAGCGATGGCTTTTTGCAAACGCGCCACATTTGTCACCAGCAAATCATCACCAATGGTCATGACGCGTCCCCCGATTTTAGCGTTCATGCGCGCCCAACCGGCAAAATCCTCTTCATTCAAGCCGTCTTCCACCGACATGACATGATATTTCGCGATCCATTCATTATAGATGTTCACCAGCATCTCGCGCGTGAGCGTGGAATTTTCCGGCTTAAAAACATACCGATCCTCTTCTTTTTCAAAAAACGAATTGGCCGCAGCGTCAATGCCGATGGAAGCCTGCGTCCCTTTCTTGTAGCCAGCCTTTTCAATGGCTGCGCAAATTTTTTCCAAGGCCTGGGCATTGCTTTCCAATTTCGGCGCAAAACCACCTTCATCGCCCACCGCCACGCTATAGCCTTCACTTTCCAAAATTTCCGCCAAGGCGTGAAAAATTTCACTGCCGGCCCGCAATTGCTCCTTGAAAGTTTTCACTCCGTTCGGCACTAATTTATATTCCTGGATAGACAAACCGGAATCGCTATGCTTCCCGCCATTTATGATATTAAACATTGGCATTGGCAAGGCAAACTTCTTGCCGGCAAATTTGAAAGTTTTTTTAATGTAAGCATAGAGCGGCAGGCCGGCATCCAGCGCGGCGGCGCGCGCCACGGCGAGTGATACACCCAAAATGGCATTGGCTCCCAAACTGGATTTATTCTCCGTGCCGTCAAGTTTGATCATGGCCTTATCGATTTTTTGTTGCTCAGATGCTTCCATCCCGCAAATTAGTTCCGCAATCCTAGTGTTCACATTTTCCACGGCAGTGAGCACACCTTTGCCGCCATAGCGCGCAGTGTCATTGTCCCTCAGTTCCAAAGCTTCAAAAGTGCCAGTGGACGCCCCACTCGGCACGGCCGCCATTGTTTTTATGCCGTTCACCAGTTCCACTTCCACTTCCACTGTCGGATTGCCCCGTGAATCCAAAATTTCCCGCGCAAATATTTTTTTGATAGTAGACATATTTTTTATTCTTACCTTTTTATCTTCTCTATTATATCACAAGACCAAAGAAAAGTCAGAGTCCTCTCTCGAGAGACTCTGACTGAAAAAAATGCTCTTTTCTTTGGAAGCCTATTCTCCGGCTTCGCCCAAATGTTTTTTCAGGTCAGCTATGGCGTTTTCAATAATGGTTTCGTATTCCGCCACATTTTCCCGCAAAAACGCTTCCACTACTGCCGGTTCTTGCGCCGTGATGTTTTCCATCATTTGGTCGAATTCCGCTTTCTTATCATCGGCGAGTTTGATGTAAGCATCCACCAACACGCGTTTCACAATTGATTCAGCCATCTTCTGCACCAGTGCCTGTTGTTTTTCGTCACTCAAATCATCAAATCCAAATTCATCCCTTACTTTTTGTTGAATTGTTTGCCCTTGTGCGTCATTCATAATTTTGTATTATAATATTTTAAATTACTCTGTTTATAAGCTTGTCAGGATCAATTCCTATTTTTTGAACCCCTTGTGCTACCCGCTTAGCATAATGATCCCAAGTTTCTCCTATTTGCGGTTTTCCGGCCTGACCTAAATATTGCTGAGCCGCCCCTTGGAATCTTTCCAACTTTTCTGCAACCAAAGGATTTTCTTTCAAAACGTCTATCGATATTTTCTCAGCTCCGGGAAGGTTAACAACTTTTCTGGCATCAAAGCTACTTCCAAGAGGCGCTTCCTTGTGGCTTGCCATTGGCTGCTTTTCCGGTTGGTGAGCATGATTCTCCGCCACTTGCGCAGCTTTGGGTTCCGCTGAAACTACTTTTTCCTGTGAAGCTTGAACAACTTGCTCATGCGGAACCGGAGCGGCTTCAGGAGTTTTTACAATCGGATGATCATTGTGTTCAAAATGGCTATCATTTACTATTGGCTTTTTCATACTATTTAAAGTAGAAGCGATATCATTTTTCGGCTTGGAAGCTTCCATAGGTGAAGTATCTTTTACCAAATCCTCATGTTTAATTTCTACATTATCTGAAACATTTTCGTGAATATTTCCGGTAGATGCTTGCATTGCTTCTTTGGCTTGCTTAACAAAATTTGCAGCATCTGCCTCCCTAGCTTTTTCCATAATATTCCCATCAACATGATGTTCTTTTCTAATTTCACTAAATTTGAAACTTCCCTTATTAGCAGTTTGGCCTGCACTACTCGCTGCATCCGCATGTTGCTCTGCCGCGGCTGCAACCTGCTCATTCGGGATACTATCGGCAACATGCTCATGAATATTAGTAGGAATAGGAATATTCCCCTCCAAAATACTGCCCATCGCACTTCCGGCCATCATAGTAACCAAAACACCGGCGGCGATCCCAATCGCTATGGCCGTTTTTTTACTGGTCATAATTTTTTCCAATCGGCTCATGGTGCTCCCGTCGAATTTCTCCAGAAGCGCCGCCTGTTCCTTAGGAGGCATTGCTTCAAATTGTTTGGCTTTTTTTTCTGCGAATTTAGCCTGTGCGCCTTCTACCAATCCGGTCGCTCTCTTCCCAACTCCGACCGCGGAAGCCTCCTTGGTAAATTTGGCAGCTTTTTCCAGACCACTCACAATTTTGCCATCTTCTTTCGCTCCTAATTTTTTGGCAATTTCCGGAGACTTGATAACAAGACCTCTTGCAAGTCGCTTGCCAATCGCCACCGGACCGCCTATAGCGGTCGCAACAAAGCCCACCCCAGTCATGATTTTCTTGCCGGGATCGCCGGACATCCATTCGCCTACTTTTCCAATGCCCGTTACAATCGCGCCGCCTATCTTTTTCGCTCTCGATTCTGTCTTAGCATCATTCACATCAATCTTAGCTTCAGCCTTAAATATAAGAGCTTCTGATGATTCTTTTCCTTCTGCCAACATAGCGTCCACACATCCTTCCACCTTTTCCGCGTGTTCAGCCTGCTGTGCCTTTCCTTCGGTAGCAATATTGTCAGGCATTTTAGCATCCGGCAATACTTTTTTAATTTTTTCTAAAGCATCATCTCTACTTTCTTCTGCTTGCGCCAAATTTTCTCCTGAGCTGGCCACTTCTGCCTTCAAAGCTTCCACATCAGCAGGCTTTTTTGTTTCCACATTTTCAGCCGAATCTTCTTGGCTTTCCTTGTTCTCCTTGTCTTCTCGATACTCTGCCAAATTCACCAATTCCCCTTTTTTATCTTCCTCCGGATATTCTTCATTTTTCAAAGCCGCTGATCCACTTTCTCCAATTCTTGGACTCATAGAATTAATATTAAAAGCTTAATTTTCTTGACAATATTATATCACACGGAGTAACACCTTTACAATAGGGCTTATTTCCGCAGCACCTCAATGCCCGGCATTTCCGCACCGCCCAAATAGTCCAACATCGCCCCGCCGCCGGTGGAAACAAAGGAAACTTTGTCCATGGCGTGGTTACTCTCCAGAATTTCCAAGGTTTCTCCGCCGCCTACCAAAACAAAGGCTTGGCTGTCGATGGCCGCCGCCAAAATTTCATTGGAACTAACAGCATATCTTTCGTCTTCAAATTTTCCGGTCGGGCCATTCCACACAATCGTTTTAGCCTCAGCAATAATGGCTTTGAATTTTTCCAAAGTCGCGGGACCAATGTCCAGACCGCCATCCACGAAATCGGTGGGCAAAACCACCTTGTCGCTGAAAATCATTTTTTGTTCTATGGCTTCATTGGCAATTTTCCCGCCGACCAGAATGTGATCATATTTTTCTTCAAAAAATTTAATGACCGGAATTTTCGTTTCAATCTTCGCTCCGCCGATAATGGCCACGGCGGGAGCAATGGGATGATCTTTCACAATAGTCATCTCGGCAATCTCCTCTTGCAAACGCAGCCCGGCCGCACTAGGCAAAATTTTGGCCAAGCCCGTAACAGATGCATGATCACGATGCGAAGCGCTAAAAGCGTCATTCACGAAAAAATCAAAATTCTCCGCCATTTTCCGGGCAAACTCGGCGTCATTTTTTTCATCTCCGGCATAGAACCGCACATTTTCCAAAAGTAAAACTTCCTCACCTAAACCTTCAAGAGCCGTGCTCACTTTTTCTCCGATGCAATCTGAAACAAAAATTATTTTCCTGCCTAAAATTATTTCCGCATCGGCCACCACTTGTTTCAAGGAAAATGCCGAATCAACCTTGCCGTCGGGCTCGCCCGCCGTAGCTTTAGCGGAGGAGGGTCGACCCAAGTGAGAAATCATGGCTACTTTGCAGTTTCTAGCTAAGAGATAATCCAGTGTTTCTTTGGCTGCCGCAAGCTTGAAAGTTTCTTTCACATGCCCCGCTTCCACGGCCACATTAAAATCCACCCGCAAAATCACTTTCTTATTCGCCAAGTCTTCAAATTGCATTCTTCTAATATCCATTTTAAAATTAAAAATTAAAAATTAAAAATTTTTTCCTAGTGTCCCGCGCCCAAAATTCCAATGATGATGCCGAGAATGGCTGTCATCATGGTGAAAATCCAAGCGCGCATCGTCACTTTGGTTTCCGGCCAACCGATGGCTTCAAAATGATGGTGGATGGGCGCCGCCAAAAAAACTTTACGATGAAAAAAACGCTTACTGGTCATTTGAATAACCACCGAGCCGGATTCAATGACATAGAGGAAAACTATAATGAGCAGCACGACCGCCGAATTGGTCAACATCGCCACCACGCCGAGCGTGACACCGAGCGATATGGCCCCGGTGTCGCCCATAAAAAAGCGTGCCGGATAAATATTAAACCAAAGAAAGGCGAGGAGGGCGCCGGAAAGCGCGGCGCAAAAAGCCGCCAAGTCCATTTTGTTCTGCATGAATGAAATGAGAGTAAATGAACTAAAGGCGATGAGTAACACTCCGCCATTCAAACCATCCAAGCCGTCCGTTTCATTGGAAGAAATCGCCGTGAAGATGATGATGAAAATGAAAACGGGAATATACCACCAGCCGATGGAAAAATCACCCATCGCCGGAATATGGATCTTGTCCCAACCCAGCTTCCAGAAAAACCAGCCTGCACCCAAAACGGCAATCACAATGAGCCATCCGAAGCGCGCCAAAAATCTCATCCCACCCCCTTTGTTTTTTCCAATGCCTTTGATGCTCATCCAATCATCCGCTAAACCGAGCAGGCCGGCCGCCACTAGGGCGAAAAGCGGCAACCAGACTTGCGACCGGCTGAGGAAATCCAAGCGGGCAAAAAACCGTATCCCGACCCAATGAGAGATGAGCGGGAAAATAAAATGCGCCACCAACACCAGGATCAAAACAGAAAACCAGACCAGGACACCGCCCATAGTCGGCGTACCCGATTTATGTTTATGCATCTTGCTGACAAAGGTCAACTTTTCTCCGGACACGGAATTTTCTTTAATCTTGATGCCAATTTTGTATTTATACAAAAAATGTGTCCAGATCGGCGTCAAAAAGAACGCTAGGATGAACGCTAGAAAACCGGTGACTAAAATTTTGAGCACACCGATCACCTCAGAAATTGTTTGTATTTGAGAAACCATAAAAAATTATTTCCATTCATAATTAGAGAAAGTCCAACTGACCAAATTTTTCATATCCGTCCAGCGATTTTCATCATTCAAAATCACCGCCACGATTCGGTGTTTCCCGGTCGGATCAACCGCGGCCAACAGCAATGATTTTCCCGCGAGCGGCGTGAATCCGGTTTTTCCCCCCAGACAATCAGCCATTTGGTCCAAAAGCATATCAGTGTTTTTCAACTGATGCACCCATTTCCCATCCAAGGAAGTGACAGTCAATTCTCTTGTCCTCATTATATCCCAAATCGCTTCATATTTCAAAGAATAGGCTGCGATGCGGGCAATATCATAGGCCGATGAATAGCATTGGCTTTCCTCGCCATCAATTTCCAAGCCGGAAGGCGTGCAGAAATGCGAATCCTTCAGTCCGAGACTTTTCGCTTTGGCGTTCATCATATCCACAAAACCTGCTTTCGATCCTCCGATGTGGATGCCAAGCGCCGTGGCCGCGTCGTTAGCACTGTCCAAGAGCATCGCCTCAAGCAAACTGCGAACCGAGATTTTTTCCCCGTTGACTAATTTTTGACTGTTGCAAAAAATACTAGTCGGGCAACCAACTGTTGTCCCGTCAACGCGCAGCGCGTCCGGCGTGATCGTGACTGCTTCATCCAAGTTTTTCACATTTTCGATGGTGAGCACGGCCGTCATGATTTTGGTCAGCGAGGCAATCTGCGTTTCTTTGCGACCATCGGCATATTCCATCAGCGTGCCGCTGTCCACATCAATGACCACGGACGATCCCGACCAAATTTTGACATCGGTATAGCTCGGCGTTTTAGTCGGGATAAAGGCCGTATCAGCTGCTTGACTCAGCGGAAAAAGATTTTGGTTTTCAAAACCCTGTGATCCATCGCCCGGGCATTGGCTAACGCTAACGGCCGACTGCTCCGTCGCCGCCCCTAAAACTGTCGCCGTTTGAGCACCCGAATCGGCTTCCGGCGTCAATCCCCCATACATAAAAATCGGCAAAAATGGCACGGCTAGGATGGAAAAAATAATGTTTAACATAAGATGAAATTCTCAAGGCGAGGCCTTGGGAAATTCCCAAGGCCT
>CAIKZD010000008.1 GCA_903831805.1 uncultured bacterium | reverse complement strand
TTTTTTATCCTGGCTGAATTACATACCGGGCATTTTTTTTGAGTGACATATTCGTGGCATTTTAATGAGTAGTTAATTTACCGCTTTAGTATGCCACAAACTGATAATTTTAGCCTCCCATATTTTTAATTAAGCCGAAATATTAAAATTGAAGCGAGAAGGTAAAAAGGCAATAGAAATAACAAAAATTATCAATAATGATGAACGTTTTAACAAAAGGAAGATTTCTTATCAAGATGTTCCAAAGCTAATTAAAAGACTTAAAGACGAAGTGAGAAAAAACGTTCCATCTAAGAAATCCTAGTTTGCCTTATATTTAAGCAATCAAATAATCTATCGTAACCACATTAGCAATAATGTGGTTTTTTCATGTCTTATCAATTTAGTCAAGAACTGAGAAATCGAATCAAAGAGTATTTTGAAAAATACTATGCTTTGACGATTTCAGAAGAAGAAGCCGATGAATACCTAGATTCATTGGCTGATTTATTGATCATATTTGATTCAATGCGGGAGGATACCGCGTGCCCGCAGGGCGCGCGCGGAGACTACCGCATTACTTAACTTGATTATAACCTCACTTAAACAGAAATAAATTATATGATATACACCGAAAAAATTATTATGTCTGGTAATATCCTTGAGTATTACCAATATCCAAGACCCATGTTCAAGGATTACAAAGTTATCAAAAAGAAAAAACCCAAACAAGAACCGGAACAATTGAAAATCGATTTCTCCATAGGAGATAGTTTGAAAGGAAAGCGCGATGATAATATTTCTCGCACTCGGACAAAAATCAAGCGCCTTGTTAATAGTAACCAAGACTTTGATAAATTTGTGACACTAACTTTTGTCGAGAATTTACAAGATATTAAAATAGCTAATCGTCACTTCAACAAATTCATTATGCGATTAAAATATCAATATTCTGATTTAAAATATCTTTCCATCATTGAATTTCAAAAGCGCGGATCTATTCATTATCATTTTTTATGTAATTTGCCTTACATCGAAAATCAGATATTGCGTGATATCTGGACATTTGGTTATGTTAAAATAAACAAAATTAAAGATGTAAATAATCTTGGGGCTTACATTTGCAAATACTTAAGCAAGGATGGCAATAATGAAAAAATGTTTCGTAAGAAGAAATATTTTTGTTCTAAAAATTTAGAGCAACCAGAAAAAATTTTTGATAGCAAAATCATACAAGAATTAAAAAGTCTTTATAACCTTTCTTCTGCGCAACCAACATATAAAACAATTTTTTCTAATAAATACCTTGATGGGGTTAACTATAGCCAATTTGACTTAAAAAATTTATTTGCTTGATTTTATTAAATAATTCAAGTAAGTTATAAATTATGAAATACATACTTTACGCTCGAAAATCTACCGAACAAGAGGAACGACAAGCAATGTCGATTCCAGCTCAGATAAATGAGCTTTCTCGTATGGGAGAAAAGTTAGGTTTTCAGATTGACAAAGTTTATCAAGAAAGCATGTCGGCTAAAAAAGTTGGCCGTCCGATTTTCAATGAGATGCTTGCCTATATCGAGAAGCAAAAAGATTGTGTGGTGGTTGCTTGGAAGCCAGACCGCCTTTCAAGAAATATCGTTGACGCTGGCATGATTATCAATCTTTTAGAAAATGGCAACATCAAAGAAATTCGCACTATTGATAAAGTCATCACTGATAATCCGATTGATAAGTTTATGCTCGTAATTGATTTTGGTGTCGGCAAAAAATACTCAGATGATTTGAGCGTGAACGTGAAGCGAGGCAATCGAGCAAAATTAGAAAGTGGCGGTTGGCCAAGTTCGGCACCTTTTGGATATTTGAATAATAAAGCCGACAAGACGCTTTCCCTGGATCCGCCTCGTGCGTCATTTGTTAAAAAACTATTTGAGCTCTATGCCACTGGTGGCTACAGCCTGAAAGACGTTACTAATCTTTTATATGAACAAGGCTTTCGCACTCGTGGTGGTTTCAAAGTTTGTAAAAGTAAAGTTCATACAATTCTTTCCAATCCATTCTATTACGGCATTATGGTCAAAGACGGCAAATATTATCCAGGTCGCCACGAACCGGTGATTTCTAAGGAACTCTTTGACAACGCACAAAATGTCTTATTCGGCAAAACGCATTCTAAGAAGCAGAAGCTCTTTTTTCCTTACAGGGGTTTTCTTCGTTGTCAGTCCTGCGGATGTGCTTTGACTGCCAGCGTTCACAAGGGGCACCATTATTACTACTGCACGAACGGGAAGGGGCTTTGCGAGGCACACCGAAAATATATGCGGTCTGAATACTTAGAGGGCATCGTGGCGACCGCTCTTGATAGCATTTATTTTAATGAAGAAATTATCGAAATAGCCTACTTAGCCAAAAAGGAAAAAATGGCAAACAATGAAACTTACCAAGACAATGCCGAAGAGAATATCGTGAGACAGCTAGAATCAGTCACCAAGAAACAATCCAAGCTTCTAGATAACCAGTTGGCCGAACTTATCACTGACGAGGTGTACGGGGCAAAAATGAAAGAATTGAACAATCAAAAAATTGCTCTTGAACAACAACTGCAAAAAATCAAAAAAACTTCCCCTGGGGGCTTTGACACTTTGGAACAGGTGAAAGAAGTCTTTTTAAAGGCCAACAGAGCCAAAAAAGAATTTCTTAATGCCGATGATGAGAAAAAAAGAGAAGTGCTAAAAACACTACTTTGGAACCTTGAATTTAAAGGTCGAGAATTGGCTACAACAAGCTACAAAATGCCATATGAGGCCTTAGCAAAAATGCCTGAAAATGACAACTTATGCGCAATGTTGGGGCGGTAGGATTCGGACCTACGCGTGATGGAGTCAAAGTCCATTGCCTTACCACTTGGCTACGCCCCATGATTGTATTTAGTATTTAGTAGCTAGTATTATTGTGAAATGTAATTTATTTATACTAAATACAAAATACCAGATACTAGATACTATTCTACCACTTTCCCGCCCATAATTTGCAGGGCTGAATCCAATAAGGAGTCTTGTTCGCCGGATTTTTCTGCAGTCGGCGCGGCGTCCGGTTTTTTGATGACCAGGGTCTTGTCTTGGACAATGTTGATATGAATAGGCACTTTCAGTATAGTACTAAAAACTTTCTCAACTGTCAATTTGTTCTTATGTTCCGCCAAACGTTCGCGATAGAAATCATAGGGTGTGGCGAGGGTGATGTCAGTGCCGGTCAATTTGATCGGTTGGCAGTTTGAAAGCAGGGCCCCCAGGGAATGATTGAATGGGCGGATGTCGATGAGCAAGCGCGGCCAATTGGATTTCACATCACCCAGATCAATGGTGATATTTTCCCCAGTGGGATTGTATTCTTCTATGGACGCACTAGCAGATTCATTTGCGGCTGGCGCCGGTTCGGTGGAGTTATCGACTAGGGGAATGCTGCCAGTAGCTGGCAAATCAAGCGGGACGCTTGAACTTGCGCTCGGGTTTGCATCTTGTTTCTGATTCATAATTCCTGATTCATAATTCACGTCCTTGGGGAAAGTGTGCGTGGCCTTGATGACGGCAATTTCGAGTGGCAATTGCGGGAGGACCGAAGCGGCAATTTTGCCTTGGGCTTCCAAGAAGAAATTGATGGCGTCGAGAAGCGCGGATAGTTCGGCGCTGGCGGCTAAAGTCAACATACCTTTCAGCTGTTCCTCAGGTACTTCAAAAGAAAAATGTTTTTGCAGGTCGGGATTAATCTTAAGCAGCATCAGTTGGCGCAGATAGTTGATGAGAGCTTTATTGAAAACTTGCAGATCGAAGCCATTTTCGAAAAGTTGATTGATTTGGGAAATGGCCGCGGTAGAATCTTTTTTGATAAGAGCGGAAACTATCTCCGCCACCATCTTGCGATCAGCCGTGCCCAAGAGCTCTTCCACTTCGGCGACGGTAATGTTTTTGTCTTCCAAAGAAATGATCTGACCAAGTAGTGATTCGGCGTCACGCATGCCGCCTTCCGCGCTCATAGCGATCATTTCCAAAGCTTCTTTTTCAACGGTCACTTTTTCGGCTTTAGCGATGAGTTCCATTTTTTGGATGATGTTTTGGATGGGCAAGCGCTCAAAATCAAAACGCTGGCAGCGACTCATAATGGTTTCCGGTACTTTATGGATTTCGGTAGTGGCCAGGATGAAAACGACGTGCGCGGGCGGCTCTTCCAGTGTTTTGAGAAGGGCATTGAAAGCACCGGTGGACAGCATGTGCACTTCATCAATGATGTAGACTTTATATTTCAAAGAAGCGTTGGCTAAGGCCACGGTTTCCCGCAGTTCGCGGATGTTGTCCACGCCGGTGTTGGACGCGGCGTCAATCTCGATGATGTCGAGGGATTTTTTCGAATCGATCACTTCACAGGCTGCACATTTTTCACACGGTTGGCCGTCTTCTAATTTTTCGCAGTTGATCGTCTTGGCCAAAATCCGCGCGATGGAAGTTTTGCCGGTGCCACGCGGTCCGGTGAACAGATAAGCTTGCCCGATGCGGCCGTTTTTCACCGAATTAGAAAGTGTGCGCACAATGTGCGCCTGCCCAATCACTTCGGCAAAGTTCTTCGGACGATATTTGCGGTATAAAGTTTCGGACATAAAAAAATAGTGGAAAAGCTTAGAATAAAAAATGAGGAGAGACCCCCTTGTAACAAGAATAATAACATTTTTAATGAGCTGCGTCACTATTGACTTTTAGCTGGTTTTGTGATAATATAGTAAATCAGTCATGTTGGCTGATAGCTTAACAATAAACCGAAAAAATTCCCAAAATAGATAAGGAGAAAATGCCATGCAATTTCCGAAAAGAGAGAAGTTTGAAGGTTCCGCAGTTGTCAACGTTTTTCTTGTCGGGCGTCATCCCAATAGTGATCAGGAGAATTGCGGTCTGAATGATTATGAATGCTTGCGTATGCAAATAAGCTCTTTTGAGAATGCAAAACCCCGCATGTTTAAGCTCTTCGTTACAGATTGCGATTTCATCCACAAAACCCGTAGTTTCTATGGTGAGATAAAAATAGTTTACGATTCTGGATGGGCAATGTTAATGGAAGCTTCTAATCTAGGGCTGGTAAAGGTAATATTCTGTTTTCCCAAAGAAGTAAATGGAAAACAGGAATCCCTCTCAGCTTATATTGATGGCAAAATGTTGCCTACTCTATGCAAGTATTTTTTGCCTAACTTGGCAACATGAGATAATTGCTGGGAACGGTTTATTTGAGGTCGTTGGCTGTTTGCCCACGACCTCATTTTTTTACTTGTATAATTTTTCCTTTTCTACTAACATTTAATCAGTATGAAACATAGATTTATATTTTTCCTCAAATACTATTTTCCAGCCCTCCTTTGGGCGGGGGTGATTTTCTATTTTTCCTCCGTGCCGAGTTTGCAATATGCTTTGCCGAGCACGACGGAAGAAATTATTTTGCGAAAAGGGGCGCACTTTGTGGAGTTCGCTATTTTGGTCATCTTACTGTGGCGGGTTTTTTACGGCGGCTATAAATTCTATCCGCGCTACGCCTTTTTTTGGGCGTTCATTCTGGCGGCGCTCTATGGTGCCAGTGACGAATTCCACCAAACCTTCGTAGTGGGCCGCACCGGCAAAGCCATTGATGCCTTTTATGACGCGGCCAGCATTCTTTTTATGCTGGAAATTTTAGTGGTGGCGGTGCGCCGAAAAATTACCTGGAAAAATATAACTGTTTTGCTTTTGGCGTTAGCCATGTTGGTTGGCTTAGAATTTAAGATGATCAGTGAGACGAAAAGTTTTTCCGTTTCTTTGGAAAAGATCAAACTGGATTTGCACTACACGTTTCAACATGAATGGGATTATCTCCGCGGCATAAAACCGGCTACAGTGGTTGAAAATAACGGTAGTGGAAATGAAAAGATTGATGAGTCCATAACCCCTCCGTCCCGAGTACAGGACACCTCCCCTGAATACAAGGGAGGGGGAGATGTGATGGAACCGGCCGCCGCGCCTTTGCCGGAAAAAATCGCTATCAGCGTGCCGTTTGCCACTCAAGCCCCACTGGGGCAGTGGGACGCGATGCACGAAGAAGCTTGCGAAGAGGCGTCGCTCGTCATGCTGAAATATTATTTAGACGGCAAAAGTTTGACGCCGGCCATAATGGAAAAAGAAATCCAAAAGATGGTGAAATTTGAAGTGAAAAATTATGGCGATTACAAAGATACCACGGCGACGGAAACGGTCCAGCTGGCAGGGGATTTCTATGGGATAAAAAATTTGAAAGTGATTTATGATTTCTCGGCTGAGGATTTGAAGAAATATTTAGCGCTCGGCAGACCGATCATTGTGCCGGCCGCTGGTCGCGCGCTCGGTAATCCGTTTTTCACGCCGCCCGGGCCACTCTATCATAATTTAGTTTTGACCGGATATGACGGCGACACGATCATCACCAATGATCCGGGGACCAGAAGAGGAGAGAATTATAAATATGATATTAATATTTTGTACAACGCCATCCATGACTTTCCCGGGAAAGCGGCGGACATTGAAAAAGGCCGGAAGGCGATGATTGTGCTGGAATGAAATTAGCACTGTCATTGTGATGGATTTGTGGCAACTAAAAAACTGTCATCCTGAGCGGAGTGAATCGCCAATAAGGCGATGAACGCAGTCGAAGGATCTGCTCTGTGATACCTCTTGTTTTTGTGATTTGTAGTAAAGTCACTGGTTACACTGGGCAGATTCTTCGACTGCGCCCGAGTACGGGCTTCGCTCAGAATGACAAAATATTAGAAATAGTCTTATTTTTTAGCAAATAAAAACCGCCCTGATATACATGGGACGGTTTTTAAATTTTCTAAAAAATATTTTCTACGACTTGAACACGATAAACTTATACCCGAAGAAATTCCAAAAAAGTCCGGCCACAGAACCGCCAGCGGCACCGATGAGTGACCATTGGTCAGAAGTAAGAACGGCGGAACTTGAGAAGCCATTAAATACTAAAGAGGCCACAACGACGTTCACTATGAATCCGACGATACTGACGATGAAGAATTGGAAAAATTCGGATTTTTTGTCGCCGGCTTGGTCGAAGGTCCAATATTTATTCCAGAAGTAACTGTTGATATTGGAGACGGTGAAGGACAGGGCTTTGAAAAGGGAATAGAAGGTGATGACTGCGCCAATGGTCAGTAGGGTATCTGTGGAATGGATGTTCAGGAATTTTCTGAAGAGCACTGTTACGAGCGCCAGCGTGCCAAAGTCCACCAAAAGATTCATGATCCCAGTCAGGAAAAATTTTCCGAACTGCCACATGAAGGTGATTTTTTTACTGATGGCGTGGCAGAAAATCAGGCCAAGCGGGGAACCGATGGCGAAAAAAGGCAGAATGGCCAGACGCAGTTTTAGATAGAGATCGGGTTTAGCCATTTTGAGGACGGGCATAAACATGAGGCCGATGAGGAGGCCTGCAATGAGGCTCAGCCAATAGTCTTTCATGACCATAGCTTCTTTTTCGTTCTGCCCGGTCGATTGATTCAATTCCATTTTGTTTTTTTATATTTATTAATTTTGGTCAGTCTCGTTTTTTTCCAGTTCCCGCTTCAATTCTTCCAGGTCCGGTGCCCATTCGTCCGCTAGCGCATCTTCAGCGGAAGTTTTTTCCGGCGCGGCGTTTTCATTTTCCGGCGTGGCTTTTTCAGCTGAAGCGAGCGAGGGATTTTCATTCAATAGTTCGTCGATATCGCGCATCCTCTTTTCCGGCGCGGCTTCCACTGCCGGCGCACTTGCCATTCTGTGCTCTCGACCTTTTTGCAGAACATTCTCAATTGAACCCCAATCGGAGTCGATGTCTCGCGGAATAACCAAGGTGACTTCATCGCCCGGTTCAACTTTGAAATAGGTGATGGAAGCCAAGAGGACTTTATAAGCCTTGCCTTCGGCGGCGACGAAATAGTTGCCGTCTGGATCGACGCTCACCACGCCCAGAATAATTTTGCGTTCCGCCGGTCCGATCTGTTTATAGATGAAGGACCCATCTGAAGTGATGGTCAATTTCAAAACATCACCTTCAATGAGTTTCGATTTAGAAGCATAGTTGGCCGGCACGGGATATTGCTTACCGTCATTGCCGATCATGATTTGTCCGTCAAAGGTGCCTTCGATGATGCGCCCATCTTCCGCGTCATTCTCGCTCATTTTTTTTCTCCGGCCGACTTTTTTCTTGCCTTCCAGTTGCAAGAGCATCGTTTTGGCTCCTTGTAAAGTTTTCTCCGCGCTATAGATCATTTCGCGGAGACTTTGAATTTTTTCATTATTATTATCTTTTTCCTCCATTGTTTTTTGATCGCCTTAATTTTGGGCGATTTTTATTTTTATGTTTGTATTACACTTGAATTATACAATTACTTTCTAAGGTGCGCAAGAGGTTGACGCATTTTAAATACTATGCTTGAATGTAAAGTCTGCGGTGTTCGCGGCTCCGCTTAGGCGGATTTACCTTAAAAATTTTTTAGGTTAAACAGGAGGAGGTCACTATGTTGTTCATATTCTTACTAGCTGTGATGTTTATTGCATCTGTTGTTTCGACTTGTTGCTACATAAGAAAGAGGCTGGCGAAAGGTAATCAAGACAGTACCCCATGGAAGTGGATGGCCGTTGGAACTTGGACTTGCATGTTTCTGGTTATTTTTTTCAACCTATTCACTCTTGTTTCCACCGGCAAAGTAGCTGTGTCCACGCTCATGAATGAAGTTCAGAAAAGCTTCAAAGGAGAAGGTTTTAATATTGTTAATCCCTTCTACGATTTTCATGAGATGACGGTACAGCGGCAAGCTATCGAGTTTCAATCATCTTCTAATCCAAAGGAAAAGGAGCATGACCCTATTCAAGCTATGAGCAGGGATAATCTGATTGTGGATGTGGAGGCCAACTGTCCTTTCATATTGAACCCTATATGGGCATGGTGGGTATATCAGAATATTGGCGATGACAAAATATATGTTAAGGGCTTTGTTAAGCCAGCTGCCCGCTCTGCCCTTCGGGATGCAATTGCCAAAGTCACTTTTCTTGAGGCTGGGACTGAAAATCGAGAAAAACTTGAGATTGAAATGACTAAAGCATTTCAATTGGTCTTGAAGAATGATTTGATGAAAATTGGCAAAGGACTCAATGAAGAACAAGCTGGAGAGGTATTTGTTATCTTGCCAGTTCAGCTTCGCAAGGTTCTTCCACCAGAGAAGGTACAAAATTCTATTAACGAGAAAGTTGCCACTGATCAGGATCTCCAACGGCAAAAAACCTTAACTGACATTGCCGAGCAAATTGCCTTACGGAGAACAAACGAAGGACAGGGTATCTCCAATCTTTTTGCCAAACTACCGAAAGACATTACTCCAAAAGACATGGCGGGTCTCTTGGGCGCGATAGCTAAGAAGGAGAATGCCGATGCTCTCATGAAGGCGGTAGAAACGGGGCAACTCAAAACCGTTATTTTCAGTAATGGTCCGCCAGTAGCCATTCCTGCGCAATAACGCAGGAAAAAAGTTCTTTGTTTTTCAAAGGGATTTCCACCAAAAGTGGACGTCCCTTTTTTATTTCTCCATAGGCGGAGTCATCTTTTTTCACTTCGCTTGTTTAAAAAGATAGACTCCGCCGAGGATGAAAGCCATTGATTGTTCGAAATATAGCTTTAGTCCGGATGTATTAAAGAAAACAATTAATCTTACAAAAATTTTATGGAAAATTCAAATTGGTCAGAGTTAGCGACGGAGGAACTTATGCAAAAAACAAAGGACGCCCTAAAAGAGCGCAATATTGAAGTGGAAATTGTTGCGAATAAAGAAGAGGCGCTGGAAAAAATTCAGACCATTATTCCAGAGGGCAGGTCTGTGATGACGGGCGGGTCGACGACGCTCGACGAAATCGGTTTTACGGAACTTTTGAAAAGCGGGGATCATCCATGGAAAAATCTCAAGGAAGAAATGCTGACGGAAAAAGATGAACAGAAACAAAATGAATTGCGTAAGCAGAGCGTACTAGCGGACTATTTTCTGGGCTCGGTGCATGCGGTGACGGAAGAGGGCGAAGTGCTGATTGCAAGCGCGACCGGTTCGCAACTGCCGGCGTATGCTTTTTCCAGTGATCATGTCATTTGGATTGTGGGGACGCAAAAGATTGTGAAAAATTTTGAAGACGCCATGTTGCGGATCAAAAAATATGTTTTTCCCTTGGAAGACGCGCGCATGAAAAGCGTTGGATATCCCGGCAGTATGATGGGCAAGATTATGATTATGGAAAAAGAATATGTTCCCGGACGAGTCAGGCTGATTTTTGTCAAAGAAAAATTAGGTTTTTAAAAATAATTAATTTAATTTCAAAATTATGGAAATTTATACCACACAAAAATTTGCCAATCTCAAAGGCAAGATGATCGGTTTTTCCGACAAAGCCTTGGACATCCATCTGGGGCTCTATGACGGGTATGTCAAAAACACTAATAAGCTCTTGGCGGAAATCAGCAACTTGCAACGGGAAGTGAAAACGGACACGCCGGAATACGCCGAACTCAAGCGGCGCCTCGGGTGGGAGTTCGACGGCATGCGGCTGCATGAATTCTATTTCTCCGCGCTCGGGGGCAACGGCAAGATTGACAAGAAAGGAAAATTATTCGCCGCCATGAAAGAAAGTTTCGGCGGCTATGAAGCATGGGAGAATGATTTTCTGTCCACAGCCAAAATGCGCGGCATCGGTTGGGCAGCCCTCTACCGCGATCCGAAAAATGGCAAGCTGATGAATTTTTGGATCAACGAGCACAATGACGGTCATCCGGCCGGCTTGGACCTCCTCCTGAATGTGGATGTTTTTGAGCACGCTTTCATGTTGGATTATGGGACCAATCGGGCGGGCTATCTGGAAGCTTTCATGAAAAATCTGGATTGGAAAGTGATCGAAAAAAGATGGTAATAAGAATTTATAAAGCCTATGTTTACGCGCCGAAGAATTATAACTCATCTGGTTTTGTGGAGTCTGGTGGCCGTCGGGGTCACTTTGGCTTTTTCTTTTATCACGCCGAGCATAATTTTCAAAAAAAGTTTTAACCATTGGCTGATTATTCTGCCTCTAACGATTTTTTTGGTTTATCATTTCGCCAGCGCTTGTTATTGGCGTAGCCGCCTCCATCCCAAATCCGGCGCGGAAAGGCGGATCATCCGGGCGGGGGTGTACGGCAAATGCACCCATCCGACTTGCACCAGTCTCATCATTTTGAGTTGGATAATTTTTTTCGTGTTTCCCGACACCCGGCTGCTTGGCAGCGCTGCTTGGCTCACCTTCATGGTCATCTTCTGGATCCGGATTGAAAAAGCTTTCTTCCTCGGCAAAAAATCCAAAGCTGAAGCCAAAAGTCCTGAGCCGTCATGAAAATAAATAAAAAAACGGTTAGAGACAGTATCATCTAATCCGTTTTTTGTTTGTTTGTACCAATGTGGTGCTAAAAGAGGGTTCAATAAAAATCAAGCTTACACTTTCTGCAAAACCACTCTGGTGGTCTTTTGACAGATAATCTGTCTTCTTCATAACGCCTGTTTTTTCTGACGTAAAGACCGAAGTGACACTCGGGACAAATGGGACAATCTATACGTTTTTCGCCGACAACATCAGCCGGTTGTTCATCTTGTATATACATTAATTAGCCTCCTTGCGGTTAAGGTTTTCATATGACTGAAACTCCTTGTCATAGGCGGATAAAAGGTGCTTATGAGAGTGTATGATAGATCGAATTTAAAGTCAATTTTTTGCGTTGACACATCCGCATTCTTTTGCTATCATACATTAGTTAACCTATATATACCGCTGGTAGACAGCGTTTTTAATTTTTCTAATTACAAAATAAACTTATGGAAATCCGAAACATCGCTATTATCGCTCACGTTGACCACGGCAAAACCACCATTACCGACGCCATTTTGCGCCAGACCGGCATGGTCACGGACGACGCTGTCAGTATGGATTCGAATGCTCTGGAAAAAGAACGAGGCATTACCATCTATTCCAAAAATACTTCCATCTTCTATAAAAATACTAAAATCAATATCGTGGACACCCCCGGGCATGCTGATTTCGGCAGCGAAGTGGAGCGTGTGCTCAGGTCCATCGATAGCGTGATCCTGGTGGTGGATGCCCAAGAAGGCCCGATGCCGCAGACCAGATTCGTGCTGAAAAAATCTTTGGAATTAGGATTGAAACCAATTGTGGTTTTGAATAAAATTGATAAGCCGGCGGCTGATCCGGATGCGGCGCAAGAAAAAGTTTTTGAATTGTTTTTGGATCTGGGCGCGACCGATGAACAGTTGGATTTCACCACTATCTACGCCATCGGCAAACAAGGGGTGGCCAAACGGCACATGGACGACGTGGCCAAGGATCTGACCCCGCTCTTGGACGTCATTTTGGAAAAAGTGGCTCCGGCCACCGGGGACGCGAACGCCAAATTGCTCGCGCAGCCTTTTAACTTGGGTTATGATAATTTTCTGGGTCGCTTGGCTGTGGCGCGCCTCTATGATGGCAAAATTTTGATGGGTCAAACGCTCATGGTCAAAAGGATAAACGGCGAAGTGTCGACGGGCCGTGTGACTAAACTATATACTTTCGAAGGCACCAACCGAAAAGAAGTGTCAGAAGTGGTGGCGGGCGACATCGCGATGATTGCCGGGTTTCCCGGCATTGAAATTGGCGAAACGATCTGTGAAGACGCAGCGCAACCCTCTTTGCCAGCCATTGCCATTGATGAACCGACCATCACGCTCCGATTCCTGGTCAACGATTCGCCGTTTGCCGGCCGGGAAGGCAAATTAGTGACGGGCAAGCAGATCCGTGAACGCTTGGAAAAAGAATTGGAAGTGAACATGGGTCTCAAAATTGATTTTTCCACTTCCGAATATTTCAGTGTCTCCGGCCGCGGCGAATTGCACATTGCTATCTTGCTAGAAAATATGCGCCGCGAAGGTTATGAAGTGCAGGTGTCGCAACCGCAAGTGATTGTGAAAGAAATTGACGGCGTGAAAAGCGAACCGTTCGAAGAAGTGACCATTGATGTGCCAACCGAAATGTCCGGCTCAGTCATTGAAACTTTGGGCAAAAGAAAAGGTACGATGACGGATATGGCGCCACATGGCTCACAAACTAAAATGATTTTTGAAATTCCGACGCGCGGCATTTTGGGCTATCGTGGCCAGTTCACGGTGGACACCAAAGGCGAAGGCATCCTGTGCTCGCGAGTTTTGGGCTTCCGTCCTTACACAGGCGAGATCAGGAGAAAAGAAGTCGGCTCGATGACTTCGATGGCCACCGGCAAAGCCCTGGGCTTTTCTTTGGCCAACTTGCAAGAGCGCGGCACAATGTATATCGGGGCTGGCACAGAAGTGTATGAAGGCCAAGTGATTGGTAATGCCATCAAAGGCGACGAAATGGCAGTGAACCCGACCAAAGGCAAACAAATGAGCAATATGCGCTCCAGCGGCGCCGACGAAGCCATCCACATCATCCCGCCGATGGACATCAACATCGAACGCGGATTAGAAGTGATGAACGAAGATGAATACTTGGAAGTCACGCCCAAATCCGTGCGCCTGCGAAAACAATTCTTGAACGAAGGCGATCGCGTGAAGGCCAATCGGAATAAGAAGAAATAGGAAAAATTTCAAGATAATAAAAAACCGGGGAATACAAAGCCTCGGTTTTTGTTTTGCCAAACTTGAGAAAATGGCGTAAAATAGAGGTAAATAACTCCATGAATTAATCCAGTGATTAATTTAATGAAACAAAAAATCTATTGGTCTCGCGCTGCCAATTAAGTGTGTGTGGGAACTTGGATGTAAGGAGAAGCAGAGAGTGGTGGTGAAAAGAGTGAAAGGTGTGCTTTTGGTGAAGGATTGGAGGAATAAATAATTTTGCAATCATGGAAGGGCTGACTAAAAAATTTTCGACAGAGAAAAATAAAGAGAAAGTAGGCCTTATTGATGAGCGTGCATTCAATTTTGTTGAAGATAATTTCGAATTGCTCAAAAAATTATACACCGTTGAATATGAAAAGCACAAATTACTTTTTGATGCGGAGAATTTTCATTCTAGCCTGGGTGAGTTAGACAAGGATAAATTTTCAAAAAAAATCGAATTTTTGAAAGAAAATGAGGATAGACTTTTAGAGGAGTTAGTCAGAAAAATCAAAATTGCTGAGGGTATTGATTTCATTGCAAATGATGACGGGTTGCTTAAGATATTCGAGGCAGTGCTTAAAGAGAGAAAAAGTTACGAAGAAGACGGTGAAGTAAGTGATGATGACGGATGGAATGACGAATACTCAGAATATTTTCCTGAAATAATAAAAAAGATTAAAGTAAGATTATTAGAAGAAGAAAGAGCATCTAAGGATAAAAATGAAAACAGCAATAGCCTTCAAGGCATGAAAGAAGAAATAAAGATTGATGAAGAGAGGCGACTCCAACATGTTAGGGGGATACTGAAACCGAACCGAGAATCAGGAAAGGACGATGAATTTGATTCGCAAAAAGAGCTGATAGCAATTAAATCAATTAATAGGGAGGAAATGTCTTTAAAGAAGGAAAGAGTGGCAAAATACAAACGCAAACTTGCTAATCAACTCTTTGGAATGTCCAAAATAAATTTATACCTTGAGTATAATGTTTTGGATGATCCAAGTGTAAGTCTTGATTATTTACGCGAAGAACTTGAACGCTTGACTGAAGGATACGGATTGAGCCATTGGCAGAAAGCGAGATACGAAAACGTTTTGTCTGCTTTTGAAAAAGCCAGAGAAGCCACAAGAGAAAGATGGGAAAAATATGCAGATGTTTCAATTATTGAGATGGTTAAAGAGTTTGTAGGTGAAAAGTATGATTTTCAAGGAAAGATTGAGGCGAAGAACCATGTTATGACTATAGTATTTCTGGTGTATGACCATGATGATTATGCAAAAATTTTATTAGAAAATCCAGATGTCGTCAGCGCAAGTGAGAAGGAGCAAATGAATGCCAAAGATACGGCTGCCTTTTTTGATCCAGACACGGGGTTAATTTTTGTAGATATGTCAGGGAAGAGAGACTTAGAAGAGCTGGAAGATATTATAAAGCATGAAATGAAGCACTGCTTAAATGAGATTGTTAATAAGAGCATAAATAGATATGATATAGAGCATGCAGTTAACGCCGCAATTGATTATTCCGAAATGAATATCGAGCAATATTTTGAAGCAGAATTGCAATATGCCTTGAGTGAAGCTAAGGATGAGATATTGGCCTGTTTGAGAGAAGGAGAAGATATTTATTATATGGAGGACATGTTATTGGAGAAAGGTGGAAATTATGATTTTATGGATGCCGACATCTATATTAAAAGAAAAGATGGAAAGGGAGATGACTACGATGAAGAAAGGGATGAGGTGTTGAAGGGATGCAGTTGGGAAGATATTGAAGAGAGGTTGATGAATGCTAGAGTAAAATACAAGGAACTTATATATGAAACGACTAGTCTGTTGGAGGAATTGGAAATGTTTGGTTTTTCAAAAGAAGAAATGGTTGGAATATTCCAAGCAGAGTCAATTGTCAAATGGAGAAAAGTTTATGTGCGCCTCAATAATAGCCTGGAGTTTTTAGCCGAAAAGAAAAGCAATATCCAAAGGCGCCTTCAAGAGTTGCCGGGCGAAATAGAAGTGGCTAAAAAGGGTCTAAAAGAATTTAAAAATAATATGTCGTTATTTTTTAGAATTATGATTAAAATTAATGGAAAAATACCTCAAAGTCTGAATAAAATTTTCGGCGAACAAGAAGAGATGAGGTTATCACTAGAAGAAAATGTTAGCATATTATCGGAGAATGAGGAATATCTAGAAGCAACCTTAAATGACATGGAATGATAACCCGTGTTTTTTATTAGACGGAGGAACAGAAAAGCTTGATTACAAAAAAATGCTTGATGATGGAATCCACCCAAATGCCGAAGGTCATCAGTGGTTGATGGAAAGGGTGTCGGGAGATTTGAATTAATCCTTTTGTGTAGGGTAAAGTGGGTGTAAGCAATTAATTACTTACACAAACATGCTAAACGAGGCTCAAAAAGCCTTGTTTTTCTTTGCTTTACAATCAGTGTCTCATATGCTTTAATGGTTTAATTGCCAAAGGGGCAAGAAAAGGAGTTTCTTTACATTCCTATATAGAACATAATTTCAAACTTTTAGGGGGAACTATGGATATATCAAGTATCGAGGCGTGTGAAAATGATATCACTGAACGCGATATTCCGGCATTTAATGTTTTATTGAAGCAATTAAATGCTAATGCTCCAGTAGTAGAATTCGAAGCTGTCAATCGTGTTGTACAAAAAGGAGGGGTGATTTTAACGCTTCGGGATGCCTCTAGAGGAGGGACATTAATTGGGATGGGCACTCTTTTGCCGATCCTGAAATACTACTACTCTTATGGAAACATCGAAGATGTGGTAGTGGATGAACTATATAGGCGGTGTCATTTGGGCCGATCTATAGTGGTGGGGCTTATTCTCAAAAGTCAAGGCTTAATTAAAAATATGGGAGGCTAAAATTATCAGTTTGTGGCATACTAAAGCGGTAAATTAACTACTCATTAAAATGCCACGAATATGTCACTCAAAAAAAATGCCCGGTATGTAATTCAGCCAGGATAAAAAAGAAT
>CAIKZD010000007.1 GCA_903831805.1 uncultured bacterium | reverse complement strand
TTTTTTATCCTGGCTGAATTACATACCGGGCATTTTTTTTGAGTGACATATTCGTGGCATTTTAATGAGTAGTTAATTTACCGCTTTAGTATGCCACAAACTGATAATTTTAGCCTCCCATATTTTTAATTAAGCCGAAATTGAAAATTTGAGCGATACAATAAATGCACCAAATAATTTATCAAGGTAAACTTAATAAACAGGGACAATATCTGCCTGTTATGACAAATATTGCCCCTCTATCTTTTTTGCCCTACTATTTTTTCTTCACCACTTTCTTTTTAGCCACCACTGTTTTTTTCTTAACCACCGCCACAACTTTCTTAGCGGCTGTTTTTTTCTTGGCTGGTCCGCAACAATTCACGTCAAACTCCTTTCGGTCACCATATTCGGCTTGCTTGCCATTGTTCCACTGAGCCACTGGACGGATGTAGCCGACCACGCGGGAATAGACTTCGGCTTTCTTAAAATTCTTAAGTACTGGATCTTTTTGGTAGCACGCTTTGCATTTGATGAACTTGTCGGATACAACTTCGTACAAAACGAATTCGTCCCCTTTCTCCAACTCCTTCTTGCAATCGTGACATATGAGTTTTTTCATATTTTTTTTATTTATTTAATTATTATTTTTTCCGCTATACGCGGATATGGGCCTTGCGGCCAAAAAAATTATTTGCAACAATCCTTTTCTCCGCTACAAATCATAAACTCTTCTGTTTTTTTCTCAACGATACATTTTGGACAAGTCTTATGTTCTCCGATCAAATAGCCATGCGTCGGGCAGATGCTGAATGTCGGCGTCAAGGTAAAATACGGAAGCTTATATTTTTCTGCAATGGTGCGCACCAAGTTCTTAGTCGCTTCGATATCCATCATCCTCTCTCCCAGAAATCCATGCAGGACCGTACCACCGGTATATTGCGTCTGCAATTTATCCTGCAAATCCAGCGCTTCAAAAATATCTTCCGTGAAATGGACCGGGAGTTGCGATGAATTGGTATAATATGGCTCCGCTCCGTTATCCCTGACCGCCTCATTGTTGGCGAATATGATATCCGTATACTTTTTCTGATCTTTCCTCGCCAAGCGATAGGATGTTCCCTCGGCCGGCGTGGCCTCCAAATTATACATACTGCCGGTTTCTTTTTGATACTTAATCATCTTCTTACGCATATGAGAAAGCACTTGTTCCGCAAATTTTTGACCCTCCTTGGTAGTGATATCTTTACCCATAAGGTTTACTATCGCCTCGTTCATGCCGAGCAGCCCAATAGTGGAAAAATGATTGGCCCAATATTCTCCACGGCGCGCCTTGATGGCATCCAGATAAAATTTAGAATAGGGGTACAGTCCTTTTTCTGTGGCTCCTTCGATAAATTTTCGTTTTATCTCCAAAGCATTTTTAGCCAAGTCCATTAGTTTGTCTAAGCGCTCTAAAAATTCTTTTTTATCTTTGGAAAGATAGCCGATGCGCGGCATATTCAAAGTCACCACTCCGATGGAACCGGTCAACGGATTGGCTCCGAAAAGCCCGCCACCACGCTTTCTCAGTTCGCGATTGTCCAAGCGCAAGCGACAACACATTGATCTGGCGTCGTCCGGATCCATATCTGAATTGATGAAATTCGCAAAATATGGAATGCCGTATTTGGCCGTCATTTCCCAGATTGGATCGAATTTTTTATCCTCCCAGCGAAAATTCTTATCGATATTGTAAGTCGGAATGGGAAAAGTGAAAATTCTTCCATTAGCATCGCCTTCCGTCATCACTTCGGCAAAAGCGCGATTAATCATATTCATCTCTTCCTGAAATTCGCCATAAGTTTCCTTCTGTGGGACGCCGCCAATCACCGATGATTCCTTAGCCAATGTTTTAGGCGCAATCACATCCAAGGTGATGTTGGAAAAGGGCGTCTGAAAACCGACGCGTGTCGGCACATTCATATTATAGACATACGACTGGATATCTTGCTTCACTTCATCATAAGTCAGTTTGTCATAACGCACGAAAGGCGCCAAAAGCGTATCAAAGTTGGAAAAAGCTAGGGCGCCGGCCGCTTCGCCCGTCAAAGTATAGATGAAGTTCACCATCTGCCCGAGGATGGAACCGAAATGCTTGGCCGGCTTACACGCCGTTTTGCCGGAAACACCCGTAAAGCCGCGCCGCAAGAGATCTTGCAAATCCCAACCGCAACAATAGGCTGCAATCAATTGCAAATCATGAATGTGCAGATCGCCATCGTCATGCGCTTCCCGAATTTCCCTGGGATAAACTTTATTAGTCCAATATTTGGCCGAGACGCTAGAAGCGATATAATTATTAAGCCCCTGCAAGGAGTAGGCCATGTTGGCATTTTCCTTCACCTGCCAATCGATCTCTTGCATATATTTATCCACCAGACTGACGGCTTCATCCAAAGATTCTTCCGTCTCACGGATTTTCCGATGCTGCTCGCGGTACAAAATATAGGCTTTGGCCGTTTCTTCAAAATCCAAAATCATGAGCACTCTTTCTGTTAGATCCTGAATCTCTTCGATTTGCGGAATGTAACCTTTTTTGAAACTTTTTTCCAAAAGCTTGGTCACTTTGCCGGACACTTTTTCCGCTTCTTTCAAACCACCTTCGCCGGTGGCCGCCAGCGCTTTCTCCACCGCGCGCGTAATTTTACTGGCGTCAAACTTGGCCGCGTGTCCACTGCGCTTGATCACTTTCATAACCAACTCTTCTTTTTTCGCCTCCACTTTTTTATTCCCCCCGGTAACTTTCTTCCCCTTTTTGATTTTTGTTTTGCTTGCCATAAGATTTGGTTAAAACTTATTAAAAAAATTATTTATCAAACGTATCCAACTCTTTTTTGAAACTTTCGATCGAACCGAACGATTTATAGACGCTGGCAAACCGCACATAGGCCACCTCATCGAACTCGCGCAGTTTTTTCAAAATCAATTTGCCAATCTCTCGCGTACTCACTTCCGCTTTTTCCAGCGACTTGAGACAATATTCGACGTCGCCGATAAGCTTTGAAAACTTTTCTTCCGAGACTGGTCGTTTCTCCAAAGCTTTCCTCATGCCAGTTTCTATCTTGCCTTTATCATAGTCGACTTTTCTCCCGTCTTTTTTGAGCACTGTCAGCCGGAGGAGTTCCACTTCCTCATAAGTGGAAAAACGCGCGTTGCATCCCAAGCATTCCCGCCGGCGCCGCGTCACTTTGCCGTCATTGGCCTCGCGCGAATCAACCACTTTGGTATCCGAATTATTACAGAAAGGGCAGAACATGCCAATTTTGTCTTGAGCGACAGCGAGAAGTCACAAAATTGAGCATCCCGCGCCATTCGCTCACAGAAATTATGAATTATTTTCAGACTAAGCCGTAGGCGTCTACGCACGTAAAGGCTACATACAACATAAATCTTTATTGGAATTTTGTGCGGGATTTGACTGACTGATATTCTCTCTATATCGTTTTTAACACTACATCTTGTATATAACATCCTTAGTATACCACAATCAAAAAATCCGCCAAGAGGCGGATTTTTTGATTTTTTGTCCTGTAATTTTCAAAATCTGGGGATAACTTTTCCCTACGGCGCAATCTCTTTCCAAGAACAAGGGGGGCAAGCGGCAGTTTGATCTTTACAGATAGAAGGACATGACGCGAGAGGTAATATCGTAGGAGAAGGACCGCAGCCATTATTAGTAAGTCCTAAACAACGAGCGGTTTTTGCTGTTATGGTCTTATTGCAATTACTTTGGTCGCAGACAGCGCCTTCACTATATGAGCAGACTTTGGTATATATTGGGTTTTTAGTGCCATAGCAAGTGCCACCACAACCATCACCATAATTATCACCCACACAACGATTTGCAACGCCACTGCAATCAGGCGTGCAGCTACAATCCTTAGTGCCTTGACAAGTGCCACCGCAACCATCAGGATAAAAATCATTCGGACAACGCCATGGATTGGTACTACAATCAGGCGTACATCCACTACTGCCGCAAGCTGAAAAAACTGTTCCACCATTAGTGAAGCCATTAGTAGCTAACTGAAAATTATTTCCCATGTCGGTCTTGAATTTTTTCAGATTCTGCTCGGCTTGGGACGGATCATTGCCGGGATAAGCCTTGATCCAACGCTCCGGCGTTATATCACCGGAAATTTTTTGCGCTCTAGCAAAGATATCCTGCGCCTTCTCCGGTTCTCCCAAGTTGACGTACGCCACTCCCAATCCGTTCAAGAGCCATGGATTTTGATCATCTGCTCTGTCCAGGCCGTCCTGGGCCGCTTCCCTGACTTTGGCAAAATCTTTTTTCAAAAAATAGGCCCAAGCCAGATCATTATGTCCGGCCCACTCCGTTGGAGAATAAGCCACAAATTGTTGAAAATCGGAAATGGCATCGTCATACTTTTTGTCATATCCATCAATCAAACCTCGAATATAAAAAGAGCGCTTGTTTTCAGGATTGATAGCCAAGGCCATATCAATTTCTTGTCGAGCCAAATCAAATTTACCACTCACCAAGTGAATACGTCCCAGCTGATAATACGCGCTGTCGGCTTTCGGATCCAACTGCACCGCCCAAGAAAAATAGCGTTCGGCTTTTTTCCTATCATAAGCCCCATTGTTGAAATAGTAATTGCCCTTGGCAATGAAATAGCCGGCAGCTGATTGTCTTATCTTGCTTTGAAAAATAAAACCGGAGGCAAGCAGAAGAACGAAGATCAGTGCCATCATTGGCTTGGCCATTCTCATCATCCCCAACTTGACTTCTTTACTCCTGATTTTCTTCATTCCTGAGACTAAAGCGCCAGTCATCTTCACTATTTTCTGCTTGGCCAATTTAATTGTTTTGTTTTTCTTTTTTTTCATTGCGATTTTTTATTATTCCGTGATGCCTTTTTTGGCCATTTCCAATTCTACGTTTCTGATACTGGCATCAACCTTATCAGAATTTATCAATAGAGATGAAGCTTTCTTGTAAGCTTGCAACGCGCCGCTCAAATCCCCTTTTTTGTCCAAAATATCGCCCAAAACAATGTATGGTTCAGGAGCAGTGCCTTTTTGATCAGGTCTGACATAAGCAATTTCAAATCCTATCCAATCCTTGAAAGGCTTGTCCAAATCATGATCTTCCGCTACCGCCTTGTTCGCATAAACCAAAGCGCCATCCAGGTCGTTTTTCAAAAACAACATATTAGCTTTTTGGTAGTAGAGCATCGTCTTGTAATAGGGCGGAAAAAATTCATTGAAATTCGGAGAGTTTTCCACTTTGGAAATATATTCCAAGGCTTGCGGCCACAGACCAGCCGCATACGCGCCAGCTGAACCAATAGTGTAATCCTTAAACATCTGTCCCCCTTGTTGCATGATAGAAGTTCTTTCAGGATAGGCTGCGATTTTTCTCATGGATATTTCTTTCAATTTTTCCTCCAGATTTTTAGGTTGAATGACAATATATGTATTTTGAGAATCTTGCGGCAATTTGCTTTCTAATTTATTGAACTCATCAAAAGAAATTTCATAGTTATTCCCCAGCCAAAAATTGTGCATGGTCAACTTCTGATCTTTTTCATTGATACCGATAAGGGTGGCAGCGGGATAGAAAACGATTGAATCGGGTTGATCGGAAGAAATCGGCAACAGCAAAACCAATGGGGTTTTTGTTTCCGAGTTGATATATTTTTTCAAATCAGATACTGGCAATTTTATTTTTTGCGCGTTAAATCCCATATCCGACAAATCACCAGCCAGTCCAATGCTATTTATCGCCTTAAAACCCAAATGCCCGGAGATGTTTTTATTCAAGGTACTGCAAGTTGAACCAAAATCATTTTTTCCGGGATTCCAATATTCCAAAACTGACAGCATTGAGGCGCAAAAATCTCCTCCGATATATCCACTCCCGCCCGCCTCTGTTCCAACATGATTAAAAACTCCGAAATATGGCACATTCGGTACGACATAACTGACAGGTACAGTGTTTTTTTGCTTGTTAATGTTTTTAAACATAAAAATGAAGAGTGCGCCGGTAGCCAGCACGATAACCACTAACATTATTGACCAAAATATTTTTTTGTTTTTTGTTTTTTCTTTCATAAAAATTTTCCCGCTTTGAATTTATTTTCCTAAATATGCACTGGCCACACGGAGGCCGTTCTTAGCATCTTCATCCGCCGGCGCAATTTTCAGCGCTTCCAGGTAATTATCCTTGGCTTTCTGAAAATCTTTTCTTTGTCTATAAACATCTCCTAATAGGTCGTATGATCCGGAAACTCGGCCCGGCGCCCCGACTCGCCAATCAATTTTCATGCCCGGCCAATCCTTGAAAGGCTGGTCCAAATCATGATCGACAGCTACTGATTTTTGCGCATAAGCCAAAGCGTTATCCAAATCACCATCAGCATAATAAGTCCGCCCGATTAAATAGGCATCCATTACTCTTAGAAAAGGCGGGGAAAATTCATTGAAATTAGCATCGCCTTCCACTTTGAGCAGATATGCACGTGCCACGCCGTACGCTTTCAAATTATAAGCCATCACTCCAATTCCATAATTTCTCAGCATGCTCTCTCCATTTCGCATAACTTCTGTCCTGGCCGGATAGGCCACGATTTTTCTCTGCGATATTTCTTTCAGTTTTTCATCCAAATTATTAGGTTGGATGAGCGTGTATGAATTGCGTTGTTCGACAGGCAACCTATTTTCCAACTGATTGAATTTGTCATAAGACATTTCATAATTGTTACCCAGCCAAAAGTCATGAAAAGTCAGCTTCTGCTCCTTTTCATTGATGCCGATAAGCACAGTGGCGGCGTAGTCCATGACTTCATCGGGTTGCTTGGCGTCCAATGGGAGGAAAAGCAGGAGTGGGGTGCGGACTTCCGGATTGATGTATTTTTTCAAATCAGTCAAGGAAAGTTTTAGTGTTTGCACAACAAAGCCCGCTTTGACAAAAACAGCTTCAGCATCATTAATGTTTTTAATATCTATAACCTTGCCTCCTGTCTCCAGCGACTCAATCAAGCCAGGATTCCAGTATGTTGCAATGGAAAAAGCACTATTGACAGTGTTGCCAAAATGCCCTTTCAAGTTGTTATGTATGCCATAATATGGAACATTTGGAATGATATAGTCGCTGTCCATAGTTATGTCGCTATTTTTGCCGTAAATGTTAGCTTTATTCAATCCGTTTAGCTTGAAAAATAAACCTGCCGCAATAAGCAATAGCATTACTACCACAACAAGAACAATACTGCTTTTTTTTTCTTTAATTTTTTCTAACATTTTTGTTTTTTTGAGCTGATTGCAAAGTGATTAGCAATTATGTACGATCAAACCCTCTATTGTATAGGTATTATTACCATCCAGCTTGAGATCATAGACTGTTTCTGCGGCCGGTCGATCAGTTCTGATTTCCAAAGTTTCGATTGTCACCGGGGCGTCCTTATCTTGAGTGAACAGCACATCACCCACTGCTAGTTTAGTTGGTGGAGTTGGCAAAGTTCTGGGAAAGGCATGGAAAAGATCCAAATCAGCCACTTTCCAACCATCGCTGGAAAGGAATGGATGATCTCCGGTAAATTCGACGGCGCCATTGATTGCATAAGTCTTTCTGGAACCAATAATCGGCCTTTCATAACCCATAACCGTGTTTATCATACCGTCTTCGCCCACGACTTTTTCTCCAATAACCACCTCTTCGATATTTTTGAGCGTGCCATTAGCCATGATGACTTTCTGTCCGGCAATAAAACAAGTTCCGGCGGAATCGCCGCTGCCACCGCCACCGCCACTGTCGCCACTGCTGTCGCCGGTAGAAGTATTAGAATTAGAAGCATCGCCCACAGAAGCGCTGGCACTGCCGCCACAACCGCCACCGCCACTGCATTCACTGCATTCACTGCATTCACTGCATTCACTGCATTCGCAGTCACAATCAGTGTCAGCATTGGCCGGATCTATAGCCACGCCCTGTTTGATATTCTTAAAAAGTTTTTTTGAACCCAATTCCAAATTTTTCAAATTCAAAGAGCCTTGGGAAAAATTTTCAATAGAAAAAAAGGATCCTATTCTAGCGAGTGCAAGCATCGAGATGAGTACCTTCCAAAAATATTTTTTTATTTTTATAGACATAATATGTTTAAACTTGAATATATTTTCTTAACCTTATTTTATTGTAACATAAAAAATGAAATAAGCAATTTTTCTTTTATGATTCCACTGTGGATAACTTTATTTGTGAAAAATAAAAAGGGCTAGGAAACCAAACATGGTCTCCTGCCCTTAGTTGTGCTAATGTGCTGCATAACTTACTTTTTCGCCACCAGATCTTCCGTGGGAACGCGATGCAGAACCGCTTCCCACACACTGCCATTTCCGGCGAAAACAGCCTGTAACGTGCCGTCTGAATTCATCTTGTACGTGGCGACACTGCCCTTTTCACGCGGAACTATAAGCACCTTCTCTTTGGAGAATTGTGCTTTTATCCGAGGACACCCGGATGGCCCCATCGCTGTAATTTCCCCTGGTGTTGTTTATAAATGGGCCATATCCATACACAATCATGACATTTTCCGGGCTTACTATCTCTTCAACAATCAGTGTATGACTCCGACTTCCGGGATAGTTTTTACTGGTGAAAGTTCCCGCCCAGCCGCCCGAAAGCGCTGCCAATTCCACTGGCACGTCCGAGGCTGGAGGCTTAATACTCAAATCCTTCGGAAGTGGAGTCCCGAGCATACCGCATCCACTCAAAAAAAAGAGAGACGCCACTACCATCGCCAAACTTACTAAGCCCTTAATACTTTTCATTTTTTCGTCCTCCTAAATTTTAAAAGAATCGATATGATACCCCTTACTTCAGTATCAATTCATTCTAGCAGACAACTGGCTACTTGTCAAGACCATTGATTCATGGCCCTTCAAGCCATAAATCAACAAATCCTATATTATGTAAAAAGATAAAAAAGGGCGGAGAACTATATAAATCATAGCTCTCCGCCCTAGCGGTCTGGCAGGCAATCATTTCTTATCGGCTCTCCGATGGAGAGTGGTCTGCGCCGGATTTTTTCCAAGCACTTTTGCCAGAGTCGTTCCGTCGGGCTCCATCTTAAAGCTAATTGTCATACCAAGCTTAAACCTTAGGATAAGGAATCCCTTACTGAACTTGGCAGTTATCGGGTTGCCGTCGTTCTTCTTGTTCTCATGAGCAACCCCAGGAGAATAATATTCGTCCGACGCAAAGGTGTAACCAACCTTCACGTCATCTGGGTTACTGACGTCCACAACTGAAAGAGATGTGGGCGACCCGTCCGACCACGCACCGTCATGAATGCCAGAGAAAGCCGCCAAAGCAGGATCTGTTCCTGCAGGTGGCGGAGTGATGTTTACATTCAATAGTGGTGCGGCACATCCAGCCACCATCAACACTGCCATTACCACTGCCATTAAGCAACTTTGAAGATACACTTTCATTTTTCCGCCCTCCTTTAAGGGTTAGGTTTTGATAAGGACCTGTGATACCCCTAATTTCAGTATCATATCATCCTAGCAGATAATCACTTTTTTGTCAAGAGGGCCATTTTTCTAAAATTATGTTAAAATATATAAAAATATTTAATCTTAATCGAGCATGCTAGAACTCCAAACTAAAACATTTATAGTTTCAACTGATATCTTGCCGGAAATATGTGCGGCCTTCAAAAAGCCAATCGTCTTCTATCTTAAACATAAAAATGACCGCCGCGCTTTTTTCACCACTTTCGTCATTTTGGATTTCCAAAAAAAAGAGCTCACCTATGTCACGAGCTATCTTCCGGAAAATATACCACTCATAGAGAGACATCCCCAAAGTGAACTTTTCCAAATCAAGCTTTCAAATACCAATCCTCACTGCACTCTTCAAATAGAAAAAGATAAATCATTTTTAACCTTTGTCGAAACAACTCCCTATTTTTTCAAACTCAACTATCAAAAAAATTTGATGCAAGTCTATACTGGAGATGACTTTGATCTAAAACCGGATGAAATTGTAGCCTCCTTCAGTCCAACGGTCTATAAAGATGAGGATGATCCTGCTTATTTCTATTTTTCCTCCTTAGTGGTGAGTGAGGAAACAAAAAACAAAAATTTGTATTTTTATAGAGCTCTCTTGGATCTATCAAAAATTGAAAAAATACACACTCAGCCGGCGGAAGTCCGTGATTCCCCTCACGTCATAAGAAAAATAGGCGCTTCTCTGTTCGGCTCGGATTTCCTTACCAGCCGATGCAAAAATTTGCAGACCGGAGAGATATTCGAAACTAACAGATCCTACATGCTATATGTTTATAAGGCTCTTTATAAAAAATATTGCGAAAAAAACGGGATTACCTATTCCGAACAAGATTTTCAAGCAAACAATCGCTCGGCTTCGTTCAACTCTTTTTGTTTTTCCAAAGGAAAAGATTTCTTGGAAATATGCAAAAGGAATTCGGAATTCTCATTTTCACCGCTGCCAGGATCGATATTCACGCTAAACTTGAAAACTAATGTCAGAAAAGATGTTGCAACCACGTTTTGTGCTCCGGCCCATTTTGAAATTGACAATAAAACCGGAGATATTTACGTTTCTTCGCACAACTTCTCCAACTTTGGCAAAATATATTTTTTCGGCCCGGCCGCTATAGATCATTTCCAGTTGAAAAATGGAGAGTTGACGAAGCTTTCCACTTTTTCCCATCCCGACGGGTACCGTTTCACTTCACATAAAGTCTTTTCCTGGGAAGGCAGAACCTATCTCTGCACTTTTGGCCAGCCCAATCGGCTTTTTTTCATCGACACCGAAAATATGCGGGTGTTGTTTTATGAAGATATTGAAGAAGATTTACTTTCTCAGCAAACTGATATTGCCAATTTCATAAACTATACTCCCTTGGAAGCTTTCGTGATTAAGACCATCGAGGTATCTGATGACGGACAGTTTATTTTTTTCATGAGCTATGATTATATCTATTTCTACAGTTTTCCTGAAAGAAAAATTGTGCAAAAAATTAGATATACCGAAGGAACTTCTCCGGACGGAGAAATCGTACTTGCGGATTTCAATAAACAAACCACCCACGTGAATTATCTCTTCTAGGGCAAACGGTTCTCATGCACATCAGCCGCTATACCTTCAATCTCAAAGAAAAAATCCTGGCGGCAAATATTAGTAAAGACGGAATTATATGGAAAATCCCACTTCTGAGCAACATACAGTTTTTCAAATTCCTGAAAAATTTCTTGGTTTTTGGAATAGACATGAGAAGAAACTAGGTTGTCCAGTGAGAAGCCGCCTTTTTTGAGCAACTTCTCGAACGAAGTCATTACATAAGCTACATTTTTTTGCATATCATCCGTAAGAGACGACTCGCCAAGCTTATTAGCGCTGGATATTCCTGAAACGTAGAATTTTTTTATTTTATCATTTGGAAATTTAACTTCGACCGCTCGGGAAAATTTTGGACCGTGCGGCATCTGAGAAACTTGTCGACTATACTTTTGCGGGGCAGCTTGCGTATCTAGATTAACAGTCTCCCATTTTAATTTAAAATTTTCTTTGGGTTTTATCGCTTCAAAACCAAGACTGATTTTTTTGCCAAAACCAAGCCTGGCTTCGATGCCAGTCGCGGCCGGAAATTTCACAATACTGTTTTTCTTAAAGTAAGCATTGCGCGCCGCGTTGAAAGCGGGATAGTTTTCCCAAATGTGCACCATATAGTTCCAAAAGCGATAGATGTTTTGAGGTTCGAAATTATATTGCTTTAAAACTTTGGCTATTTTTGCGTATTCTCCAGTCGATTCTTTCTTAAAATAAACTCCTTTGTTTTTGAGATATATCCCAGCCACATTTAAACATTCAGAATCGGGAAAATTAAAATAATTTCCCACCACTTCTCCATCAATTTTGATTTGTTGAGATTGACCGTTTAAAATTTTGGTGCCGTTTATATATAGACTGACATTTTTCCCAATCATTTTTTCCGACAGTGAATCGCCGATCATGAGGAATGGGAATTTGCCGCGTACCAGTGACAATAGTTTTCTAATTTTTCTAAGATTCCCAAAAAAAACAATTTTATTAATACATATATTCTCTTTTTCCAATCTTAAAAGTAGTTCCTCGAAAAATTCGTCGCCTGATCGGATATTTTTTGAAGTAATATGCATATCTTGCCAATGCTTCATCGGTACGATTCTAATATCTAATCGATTGTCGTTTTTTTTCATATAAAAATTATTTGAACAATATTGGCACATATATTATAGACTGCTAGCCAATATTTGTCGATTTTTACAAATAAAAAATGGTAGGAAAATGAAAAAATCATTTCCCTACCATCACGTTCCCCCGAGCGAACGAGAGCTACTCATACTCAATTGAGTGTAATGTCATCTTGTTTGACCCGGTGCAGCTTCCAGATGTCGAAGTCCGCATCTCCGACAATTCCCTCCATATCATCAGATCCTTTTAGGCGAAAAGTGATATCGTAATCACGCCGCCCATACTGGAAAGAAAGGATTTCTCCACTCGCATTCAGTTTATACGCTTTGGCGAAACTAACTCCGGGAGTCTTTTTGATATTAAACTCCGGATATCCGTCCGTTTCGAGAAAGACATAGCCCTTTGAGATGGTCATTTTGACCTTCACCCCAAGGTCCTGGGTTTTATCAAAAAAAATCCCGCCCTTCCATACCCCATCCAAGGCTTCTCTCTGGCTGGCCATGGAAGCAGTCATGTTAGCAGCACTACAACTCGACAAAAGAAGTGCCACCAGAACTAAAAACAAACCGTTTTTAAAGGAACAACTAACTTTCTTCATAATGCGCTACCTCCCTTGGTTGCTTTTGAAAAAATTCAACTACTGTATTATTAACTATGACTATATACCTTATTCGTTCTTTTGTCAATAGCAATGACATGTGTTTGACTTATGCCCTGGGCTGATATATTATTTAAACATTACTATCTGTAATACATACATTTTTACACGTTATTCTTCACCTATGCGATCAGAACTAAAAATCAGTCTGCCGATAAAGAATCTACAAGAATTGGAAAAACAAAACAACTTTAAAAGCAAATTAGCTAAATTGGCTACCGGTTTTTTGGAGAAATATTATGGCGCCAATCTTCTTTTGGACATTCCACCAGCTCTTTACGAAACTGACTCGAAACTCTTTAGTGCCATTAGCACGGCGGAAAAATTGCAAGCCATCGGAATAATTGGAAAAATTATAAAAAGCCCAAAATTTTACGACGAGCCGTTTTTTCATCGATTCTCCATAACTATGCAAAAAATGAACCTCGGCAGTTCAGGCGGCGATTTTTTCAATGAAGAATCCGCTCTATGGAAGGCTATTGGGGAAGCAACCGAGAGAAGCCTTTGGAAAACCAATGACCATCTTTTGCAAAACATTCAGCATCTTCCTTATGCAAAAATTAAATCTAAAGCCCTAAACATTTTTAAACTGGCCGGGTTTTCCGAAGAACAAAAAAAGAGTTGCAATTGGATGAATTTTGACCAAAACGCTGTCTTTGGTTGGATACCAGCCATCTCTTTGACCGGACACGCTCCGCATAAAAATATTTTCTGCCCGGCCCAACTGATAAATTCTAGCTATTTCAATAGGAACGTGAAAGGGACTGGCATAGGCAACGACAAAGAGCCACTGTTACGCCATTGCATCACTACCGGCGCGGCCACAACCTCCGGACCACTGGAAGAAGCGATTGTTAAGGGAATTCTGGAGATAATCGAAAGAGACGCCTACATCATATCCTATCTTAACAAACTTTCTCCACCGGTTTTGGATTTTGAACACCTTTCTTTTCAAGACGAAGACTTGGAAAAGGTTTATAAAATGTTCAAAAGATATGGCTTAGAAGTATATCTAGTCAAACTTCCCACTGATTTTTCCGCTTCCATTGTTTCCGCTATCATTTTGGACAGAAGCGGCAATGGTCCGGCTTTTGCCATTGGAAACAGCGCTAAATTAGATTTAAAATCAGCTATCTTGGGCGCGCTAACCGAAGCTTTCTCCATCCGAATGTATCTGAAGAAAAATTGGGATATTAAAAAAGAATCTCCACTTCCGGACTTGAAAAAATTTAATATGATTGACCGCATGATCTATTGGGCTCGCCCGGAAAATATGCCTCGCTTGGATTTCATGACACAAGGCGAAAAAATAAAATTAAATTTGGAAACGGAAGAGAATTTTTTCAATACTCAAGAAAAAACAGACGGTGAAAAATATTACAAAGATAAGCTTCAGCTGCTCATAAAAGAATTGGGGGATAAAAAATATGAAGCTTGCTACGTAGAACTTTCCACTCCAGCGGTGAAAAAAATAGGCTTGCGCAGTGTTCAAGTTATCATCCCAGAACTTCAACCAATGCATTTGGATGAAGAATTGCCTTATCTTGGCGGTAAAAGACTGCACGAAGTCCCAAAAAAAACCGGCTATCTTCCGGCTGAAACACTCTGTCAAGAACCCCACCCTTTCAGTTAAACTTTAAAACTACAATCCTATGAAAGGCATATTTTCTAAAAAATTCCATAAAAAAGCTAACTTTGATTTTGCCATTGGCACTCCGCCTACCGATTCTCAATATTGGCCTAAAGAATGGGAAGAGATTTATCACAAAAGTTATCCGCGATTCCCCAAAAAAGAACTGTCCAAAAATTTATTAGATTTAGGAATGTTAAAAAACAGCTTGGAAAATCGCCATTCCGAGAGGGAGTTTGATTGGACAAAAAAAATATCCTTCGACGAACTGTCCACTATTTTATCCTATTCGGCAGGCATAAGAACTCCGGATGTCGAAGGAGAAGCTGTTCGCCGGTTCTATCCTTCCGGCGGAGCGCGCTATCCACTGGAAGTATACGCCGTAATCCAACGTGTCGAAGGTATGATTCCCGGCATATATCATTTCAACGTTAAGGACAACGCCCTGGAGACATTGACCATTGATCCTGAATATATGGGCGGGATCATAGAAGGATTGTTCTATCCTTGGTCAAGACTGGCCGCAGTGGTGCTTTTCACTACGGCAGTTTGGGACAGAAATTTCATGAAATATGATAATCGCGGCTATCGCATCACCCTTTTGGAGGCGGGCCACCTGAACCACAATTTTGCCCTGACCGCTTCCGCCCTTGGCATCAAGTGTTGCAACAGCGTGGGCTTTCATAACCAAAGAACCAATGAAATGCTAGATATCGAAAACGAGGATGAGGACACGGTGTATATGACACTCCTTAGCAAGTAATCCGGGCTAACCAAAAACTTATGGATGGAATTACCAGAAAAAAAGAACTCCTGTTGGAAATAATCAAAAAAGATGTTCTCATCACCGGCGAGCAGCAACCATCTTTTTCGTCTAATGGAGAAAAATCCGAAGAGAAATCTTGGCTCCTGGATTTTAGAAATATCTTTCTTGACCCGCAGGCATTGGAGTTAATTGTCGAAATTTTTTGGCATCAATTCGAAAAAGAGTACCCTTTCCAAGTTGGCGGCCAAGAAATCGCCGCCATTCCCTTGCTCAGTGCCATCGTACTGCACAGTCAAAAAATCGGGAAACCCGTCAATGGTTTTTTCATTAGAAAATCCAGAAAACCAACCGGCTTGCAAAAAATCATTGAAGGGAAATTGAACGATGAAAAAATAATCCTGGTGGATGATCTGACCAATAGCGGCGGCACACTCCTGCGTCAAGCCAAAGTTTTAGAATATGCTGAGAAAAAAGCTACGAAAGCTTTCGTCCTGGTCAGTTTTAGAGATGAAAATAAAGAAATTCTAGCGCAAAAAAACATCTCGCTATATTCCTTGTATAGCCTGGCGGATATCGGACTCTCTATTCCAGAAAAAATTATCCAAGAAACACAGAAATTCAAACTTTTTTGGAGATTCGCCAGTCCTAATCCGGCTTTTTTCCTGCGACTCGGAAAATCATCGCCAGTGCTCGACGAGGAAAAAGTCTATTTCGGCGCTGATAATGGCTGTCTTTGGGCGCTCAATCAAAATGATGGCACCGTAGCTTGGAAATTCGAAGAGACCGGATACAGCGTCTCATCTGACAAAATAATTTTGTCTTCACCGGCCATATACAAAGATACTGTCTATTTCGGGGCGTATGACGGTAATGTTTATGCTATTAATAAAAATACCGGCCGCCTGCGCTGGAAAAATATGGACGCCGAATTTGTCGGATCTTCTCCGGCTGTCGCGCCTGAGTTAGGAATATTGTTCATCGGCTTAGAGTTCGGATTATTCAAAAAACAAGGTGGCCTAACCGCCCTAGACCTTAAAACTGGCAAAAAAGTTTGGGACTATCGTATGCCAGATTTCACTCATTGTTCCCCCGCCTATTGCCCAGAGAGAAAAGTGGTGGCCGTTGGGTGTAATGATTTTTATGTCTATCTCTTTGACGCCGAAACAGGAAAATTGAAATGGAAATATCGCACCGGCGGAGAAATTAAGGCTTCTTTGGTTTTTGATGTCAAACGCAATCTGCTCTTGTTTGGATCATTTGATAAGAATGTCTACGCCCTCGATATCGACTCCGGAAAAGTCAAAGGAAAGTTCCAAACTAAAGAACCCATCTATTCCACTCCGCTGGTTCACGGCGATAACGTCTATTTCGGCTCAATGGACAAACATCTCTATAGCGTCAATCTTGACAGTGGAAAACTCAACTGGCACACCGACTGTGGCGGCCGGATTTTCGCCCAGCCGCAAGTAATTGAAGGCAAGATCTACGTCGGTTCAACTTCCGGCATCATGCTTGAAATAGATCTCTTGACTGGAAAAATAACCGGGCATTTCACCACTACCGAAAGAATCACCAATAGAATTGCCTACAATCCCAAAACTAAAAGATTTTTCCTGCCGACTTACGCCAATGAAATGTATTGCTTGAAAAAAGGAAATCCTGAAAGTTACGATATCAACTAAGATTTTTGAAATAACAAGCTATCCACATCCATAGAACTCATTCGCCCGGGAAGCCATACAACCGCCAAAACATTCTTCGTTGATGAAATGCTCGCACTGGTAACATTTTTCCATGGGAAGTTTGTTTTTTATCGTCTCCATTTCTTTTTGATACATTAATTTTATCTCGTTTTTTGAAAGTCCGTCCTTTTTCATTTCTTTAAACAAAAACATTTTGGAGCATGGCTGGACAGTCTTTCCATCCGGATTGATGAGTGGGATACTGCCCAGATCACAAGCGGAATAATAGCCGACATTTTTTCTCATCCACTCAAGCTGAACAGCATCAAACATGCAAGGTGGAATTGGATTAGCTGAACGACAGACTATGCCAGCTGCAACAACTTTTTGCAGCATCTCAAAAATTCGCTTGCCAAGAGCTTTGTCGATTGTATACGGAACAACTAAGGCCAAATGAATGCCTGCTTCATATTCTACCGCCAACGCAATCAACTCATCCAACTTGTCATCAGAACAATTTCCTTCAACATTATAGCGCAAAACTGTTTTAACTTTCTTTTTTGAATAAAATTCCAAACTTTCGATGAATTTTTCCCGCCTGTTTTTTTCAAAATACTGAGAAGAATTCAGATACATTCGGCTCGGCATAATCCGCAATTTTTCGAGTCCATTACTGAAAACTGTCGCTTTAACCTTTCTTAATCTGCAATAGAGCAGGGCATTGTTAATATGTTTCCAAATAGTCGGCTCTCCACCAATAATGCTCAGGTTTAGGTTCTCATGTTTTTGATGAGCCTCAACCAAACCAATAAAAGTCAAAAGATCCATATCTTTTTTAAATTTGCTGATATAGCCCTTGGTATAGCAATATTGGCAATTGGCATTACAACGATAAGACGGCGCAATCATCAAGGAAAAATTTTTCTGCATGTCCCTCATAAAAATCATGATTAAAAAAATTGATACTCAATAATTATATATCCCCGGGGATAAAAAGTACAGTCGCCTACTGCAACAAAAAACTCTGTTTATACAGAGTTTTTTAAAGATTTTAATGAATTTCATGAGGTCATTTTTGTCTACTTCCCCATCTTCCTCCGGATGAAAGCTGGGATTTCGAGTTCGTCGTCTTCGTCTTCCAGTTCTTTATTCTTTTGGGTCACCATAAGGCTATTCTGAATAAATCTAAACAGACCATACCAGAAGCTTCTTTTTTATTTCCGCATCTCCCACTGCAAAGCCTTCCATAAAAATAACTTTTTCCGAATAATCGATATCTTCAAAATAAGCCAGTTGTGAGCGAAAGTTTTTTTCACTAAATTCAGTTCCGAAAATCTCTTTTGATTTTTCAATTATAGGCAGTATCGAACCTAACTTTTCCGCAATGAAATATAAATCGACATAATCTTTCCACTTAGCGCGCCTTCCCAAAGCATAAGCTTTCATGGCTGAAAGAGTGACAACATCGGGAAGCGCAATGATATCCTCTATTTTTTCAGAAAACTCCAGCGAAAAAGGATAATTCATAAAAGTAAACTTTATACCACCAGCAATGAACGTATATTCATCCCCGCTATCAATAAGGACCGTTTCAATTTTCTCAAATTTCAGAATTTTTTTTCGGATACCGGTCGCATCAATTTTTGTATTTACAACAGCCAGATCAAAATCAATCGATTGGCGGTGCCCCAAATGAAGGGCGATGGCTGTGCCGCCGACTAGCGCGAAATCGCGTGAAAATTCTCTGAGTTGCGGCAAAAGCTCGGCCTGTTTTTTCGATAAAATTTCCTTATGCATATTTTTTGAAGTATAATTCAAAATAATTTTTTATCCCTGGACGAAAGTTATTTCTTTTTATCTCCGCTTTTTTCCGAAAAATCGAGGCTGTTTTTTCCATGCCCAGTATCTCAATAAGTTCTTGCGTATCCTCCCAAGTGCCCAAATTCAAAACCGTCTCGACGATTATTTCTTCGGAAAGGTTCTCAAAATCATTAGTAGACCAGAACAAATATGGCCTTTTTTTAGCGAAATCGTTAAGTTCCATAATGTAATTATAGCACAAAAAAAGCAACGAGGCAAAGCAAAAACAGGCCTAAATAACGCTGGGGGTTCCTAATTGAAATATACTATCAATTATTTTTTAACTTATTTTCCCTCGCATATCGCTTAACCGCCGACTCAATTAATTTATCCAAAAAAATAGAAAAGTCCATACCATCCAATTAGGCAGCCTGCTTTTTATTTTTCCATCTTCAATTTCACTGAGCCAGCAAATGCCATAAGATCGGTCTTAAAAGTGTAAGTTAATTTGTTTTTAGCTGCATGCCGTTCTGTGGCATATTCCAAAAGTTTTTTGATAAGATCGGCCAATTCTAGGCCGCTCGCCTTCCAGAGATGATGATAGAGCGTGCCCGGCAAAGGGTTGATTTCATTGGCATAAACCTTGCTTGTTTTCTTATCGAAAAGAAAATCCACCCGGGCGATACCACTCGCTCCGATATTGACGTAAATTTTTTTAGCCATTTCCTGAACTTCCACAGTCGTCTTCTCATCCAACCGCGCCGGAATGACCAGGCGATTTTGCGCGTTACCCGTTTGTGCCCCACCGTCTTTCAGATATTTTTCATTAAAATCAAACATATCGCTCTCAAAAACCGACTCCTGCACCAAGGATGCTATCGGCTCGCCGTTGCCGATAATACAACAAGTAATATCCGCGAGATTATCCACCCCCTCCTCGACTAAAACTTTTTCACCGTAATGCAATGCTACTTCTATTCCGAACTCTAATTCTTTGTCATCCTTGGCGCGCGTGATACCGATCGATGAACCCAGCCTTGGCGGCTTCACGAAAAGTGGAAAGCGCAAATTAGCTTTTATATTCTCGATTACCCCATTCTTATTGTTGTCCCAATCGCGGCCACTAAAATGGATGAATTTTGTTGCTGGAATGTTCAGACTTTGATATAAAAGCTTAGTCAGAATTTTGTCAAAAGAAATTGCGGACGAAGCTACGTCGCAACCGATATAAGGCACATTGATAATTTCAAAAAGTCCTTGAATAGTTCCATCCTCACCGTTGGAACCGTGAAAGCAAGGGAAGGCCAGATCAATAGTGATTTTTTTCGACATGAATCCGGCCTTTTCAAAAACCAATTTACCGCGGGAATTTTTCAAATCAAGAGAATAGTTCTCAAAATCCTTCAGTTTTTCGCTATAATTCTTATCTTGGAAAAATTTTAATTTGCCTAATCGTTCATCAATGTACCACTCGCCGCCTTTTCCAAGATAGACCGACGTAACTTGCAGTCCCATCTTTTTCATTTCTGAGATGACCAGTTCCCCCGTTATGATAGACACATCATGTTCTGGACTCTTTCCGCCAAAAAATATTCCAATATTCATACTATTATGTTTAAAAATAATTATCCGGCAGATCATTTTGAAAAATGATTGTGTCGCCGTTTCGGATTATCTGTGGCAAAGCGGCATGCGCCGCTTCCGTCGAATTGAAAACTTGATAATTTCTGAAACCTTCCCCCTCCATACCCGCAATGATATGCGGTGCAGCCGGGCTTTTAACTAACATCACCAAATCTATCTTGTTTTTTGCATATAAACGACCAATCCTATTATGCACTTCTTTCGTTTTTTTGCCCAGTTCAACGAGACCGGGAGTGAGAACTAGTTTACGTCCGGTAGAGAGAGCTAGCACCTCGAGACCGCTCATAATTCCAGCAAAATTTCCATTATAACTGTCGTCAATCACCCAGACATTTGTTTGTGAATTGTAGATTGGTTCGATCCGATGCGGTATATATTCGATTTTTTCCACCGCACTAGCCACTTCCTCCATCGTCATCCCTAATTCCTTTGCAATCTTAGCCGCCAGCAGGATAAGTGAAACGTTGTGCTTCGCTAAAAGCTTGGTCTTGAAATTCACTCCGGCTATTTCAAATTTGAGACCAGAAAAATTTTTTTGACTTTCTATATTTCCTATTTCATCCTGGGAAACCATTGAGATATTTTTCAAATTAAACCGGCTATAATTTTTCCTGATATTTTCATCGTCCAGATTCAGAACTGACATATTTCTAGTTTCTTGCGGCAGTTCGAATTTAGCCTGAATGATGTTTTCCAGACTGCTAAAACGCTCCAGGTGAGATTCATTAACACCGGTGAGAATAGCATACTCCGGACGGACCAATTCGCAAATATTTTTGATGTCACCTATCTGGTATGCCCCCATCTCGACGATGAAGATTTTATTGTTCCGTAGAAAACCAGGATTTTTAACGATAAAATCAGCAATGCCGACGTCTGTGTTTATGTTTTCTGTCAATTTGAACGTACGGAATTTTTCTTCCAGTATAGTTGCCATAATTTCCCGTGTCGAAGTTTTCCCGTAACTGCCGGCTATCCCGATAACCACTACATCATCATATTTTCGCAAGATGTCTTTCGCCCGGGCAATCAGTTTGTTTTTTAAATACTTATCTAGTGGACCAATCAGGATATTCGCTAAGCTCACAAAAAAGGGCAACATGACGATTTCCAAACTGACAATCGCTAAGCTACCCAGCCAAAATTTCCAAAAAGAAAAAATTGCGACTACCGCCAGCAAAAAAGCCGTTACACTATAGATAAGTCTAACTTTATTCGTCCAAACAAGTGCCGCGCGTTTTTCCAACTTCCACCAAGTCAGGTGCGTGTAGGCAAAACGCAAGAATTTTTTCGTCTCGTAGAGATTGAGCTGAAGTATATAGATAAGATTTCTAAGTAACATTGATTTCGCGTAAAAATATTTTCTTAAATTCCTCCGGCTGATCGATAAAGGCAAAGTGTCCGGCTGATTTTATGATAAATAGCTCGGAATTGCTAATCAATTCTTGCATACGCTTCCCATGGTCTAGCGGCGTAGCCGTGTCGTTTTCTCCCCAAATCAGAACCGTTTCGATTTTGATTTTTTTCATTTCCTCGCTCAAATCTTGACGGATTATTTTCTTGTAGCTCTCCTTTAATACGCCCGCTTCTATATAGTCTTCGGAACCCATCATCTTGTATGCTTTCTTTCTAATTCTATCACGAAAGTGTGTCAATACTGGAATTTTCAAAAAAAATCCAACAATTTTAGCTATAATTTTATATATGTGTATTTTCACCCCGGTTTTTCTTATTCCGGCTGCACTCAAAAGAATCAATTTTTTAGCCGCGCCGTCTTGAGATAGATATTTCATGGCTGTACTGCCACCGAAAGAATGTCCAACTAAGATCGGATTTTCTATGGCCAGTTTTTCCAGAAACTTTCGCAATAAATCAGCATATTCCGCTACGCCCCACACCGCATTCGGCCGATCACTCTTACCAAAGCCTGGGAGATCTAGCGCGATACAATTATCAACTTCTTGGAAAATACTTTTTAAATGTGTTGATTCCGAATTCCAACCATGCAAAAAAACAGTAGTATTTTTTCCATCAAAATCATCACTTTGATAATAATGTATTCTCAAATCATCGATTATAATCTGTTTTTCAGGCATATTATTCTTCATCAAACCCATAATAACTACACAATATTTTATACCAAACTCCGCACCAAGGTTAATGTTTACATAAATGGTAGCTTGAATTGCTAATTTTTGCAACAAAAAAGCCCTGCTTGAGCAGAGCTGATTTATGAATTTAATTCAAAGTTTTTCCTAAAATAATCCGGGACTATTTCCCCATCTTTCTCCTTATAAACGCCGGGATTTCGAGTTCGTCGTCTTCGTCTTCCAGCTCTTTGTTCTTTTGCGTCGCCATGAAATTGTTCTGTTTTTTCGGCGGCACTTTTTCTTCGATGATCATTTTGGATCCGAATTTTTCCGGAAAAGTCATTTTCGGTTCCAATTCCAAATCTAGTTCCGAATCCATTTCTCTTTCTTTGCGGCGCGAGTCTTCTCGACGTGAATCTTCTCGGCGCGAGTCATCTTTGGCCATGCGGGAGAGTTTTTCGACTGGAGATTCCTTGATGTTTTCCGCATCAAAGCCGGTAGCCACCACCGTGATCTGCACTTCACCTTTTTTCATCGTTTCATCCACCACTGCGCCAAAAATCACTTTCGCGTTTGGATCGATGGATTCGGTGATGACATTGGCCGCTTCATTGATTTCGAGCATGGTCAGGTCAGTCGAGCCGCTGACATTGAAGAGCACACCTTTCGCCCCATCGATGGACAGTTCCAAAAGCGGACTGTTGATGGCCGCCTTAGCTGCGTCCAGGGCGCGAGATTCGCCTGAGCCGACACCGATGCCCATGAGCGCGGAACCACTATTGGACATAATAGCTTTCACGTCTGCAAAGTCCACGTTGACTATGCCCGGTTTCGTAATAAGATCAGAAATGCCTTGCACCCCTTGGCGCAAAACATCATCCACAATTTTAAAAGAATTGATGAGGGTAGTTTTTTTATCAATGATTTGCAACAGTTTGTCGTTGGGAATAGTGATGAGCGTATCCACGCGTTCCCGCAAATTTTCCAAACCTTCTTCGGCGATAGCCCGACGCTGTGCGCCTTCAAAACTGAAAGGTTTGGTGATGACCGCCACGGTCAAGGCTCCCAATTCTTTGGCCGTTTCCGCCACAATCGGGGCTGCCCCGGTACCTGTGCCGCCACCTAGTCCGCAAGTGACAAACACCATATCGGCCCCTTTCAAAATTTCTTGAATCTCATCACGATTTTCTTCAGCGGCTTGGCGTCCCACATCCGGATTCATGCCGGCCCCCAGACCCTTGGTCAAGTTTTTCCCGATATGCACTTTCTCGGCGGCTTTGTTATGATGCAAATCTTGCGCATCAGTATTAATGGCCACAAATTCCACGCCTTTCAATTTCGATTCAATCATGCGGGAAATAGCATGTCCGCCGGATCCGCCGACACCGATGACCTTAATTCTTGCAAAAGTTTCTACCGGGGGTTTTATTTCTGCCATATGTTTTTATGTATTCAAAAAAAATTTAATTTAAAAAAATAAACTCAAAAATCAAAAGTAAATCTCAACCTACCATCCTGCCAACAGAAAGATTTATCGCGTAACGGTTTGAGTTTTTATTTTTGGTTTTGAGTTTTTGGTACTGCAATCATTCACCATTGGTCCAATTTTCATGGAAAAAATAGGAATATCCCAGTACTTAAATCTACCATACTAAACCGGTTTGTGTCAAATTATGGCCATTTATTTGATTTTAAGGTAAAAATTTTTCCAGCCAAAGCTTGACACTGCCCACTTTTCCGCCGGGGTTTTTGGTGAAAATTTCCCTAAATTTGCCGCTATAGCCGCTTTTTACCCCCATTTGAGCATCGTCCACGCCCCAGACCAAAAGCCCCACGGCGGTCGCAAAAGACGGCTCATCCACCTTATCCACCAACCCTCCGAGCGGAATTGGAAAGCCAGTTTGCGCCGGCAAAGCCAGCACTTCTTTCGCCAGATCGATTACGCCCGGCAGTTTAGACGTGCCGCCGGTCAGCACGGCGCCGGCAGGCAACAATTTATCCTTGCCGATAGCTTTCAGCTCCTTGTCCACCATGGTGAAAATTTCTTCCAAGCGAGCTTCGATTATTTCCGCCACATGATAGCGCGAAACTATCCCCTCTTCGCTTGAGTCCAGTTCGGACAAATTGATATCTTCTTTTTTGCTAATATCGCGCGGAATGGCATTGCCGAATTCCATCTTAATCTTTTCCGCCACGTCGATGGAAGTCCTGAGGCCAATGGCGATGTCGTTAGTGATATGGTTGCCACCCACCGGAATGACCGTACTTAAAAGCAGATCGTCTTCTTCGAATACGGCGATGGAAGTCGTCCCGCCCCCGATGTCCACCAAAACAACGCCCAACTCTTTTTGCCGTTTGCTGAGGGTGGCGCGCGCCGCAGCCAAAGAAGTCAGCACAAAACTCTCAATGTCAATCCGGGCAGTCGCAAAACATTTGGACAGATTTTTGATGTAAGGCGTGGAGCCTTCGATGATAAGCGCATCCACTTCCAAGCGCACTCCGTTCATGCCCATCGGATCCTTGATATTTTTTTGGTCATCCAGAGAATAGTTTCGTGGGATAATATGCAAAATTTCCTTGTTAGGCGGAATGGAAATGGCTTGAGCCGCCGCAATCACTCGATCTAGATCATCTTCCGTCACTTCGCCGTCCGCGCGGCCGACCGCAATCACGCCCTTGGAATATTGAGACGAGATGTGATTGCCGCCAATGCTCACTAGGGCGCGCGTGACCGCCACTCCAGCCGTCATTTCCGCTTTTTCTACTGAGCTACTGATAGATTTCAGCGTCTCTTCGATATCAACAATCATGCCTTTTCGCACCCCAAAAGACGGCGAGACACCGATGCCGATGATTCGCGGTTTTTCTTCCGCGGCGATGATTTGAGCGATAATTGTTCTTACGTTGGAAGATCCGACGTCAATAGCGCAAATGATATCTTTCTTAGACATTTTTAAATGCTTTATGATTAAGTCTTTTTGAAACCCTCTAAATTATATTACAAAAATTCAACATTCACAAACAAAAATTTTTCTGCTCCTCACTAATGCTTCATCACGTAAGGAAAAAATATGAGCCCACCGATGATGACTGCCAAAATAGAAGTCAAAAGGACGCTAGCCGCCATCAGGTCTTTGATGAGCCGGGCATACGGATGGACGCGCGGTTTTAGGATATCCACCACTCTTTCCAAAATCGTATTGACCAATTCCATGATGAGCACCGCCATAATGATGATGAAGAGTACAATCATCTCGGCGCGCGTCACATGAAAATATATCATGGCCGCGACCACCAAAATTCCAACAGCCAGTTCGTTCTGAAAATTCTTTTCATTGCGCAGGACGTATTTGAGGCCGCGAACGGCGAAAGAGAGACTTTTCGTGAATTGCTTAAGCCTATTCATTTTACTTTGTTATTTATGGAAATTAAATTACTTTGCGGCTGGCCCGGCAATTTTGTCCGCCACTATCTTTTGCAGAGAAAACATGCGCGCTCCATGAGAAAAACCTAAAAGATGAAGCAAGCCGTGGGACACGACGCGCGCCAATTCCTGCCTGACATCTTCCTTATATATTTGCGCGTATTCTTTGATATCATTATAACACAAAACCAGCTCACCGAGAAACACTTCCTTCTCCCCAACTTTTTCCAGCGCTGAGCGATTTTTGTATTCTGCAAAAGACAAGACATCTGTCACGCTATTCTTCTGCCTATATTTTTTATTCAATTTCTTAATCTCTTCCGGCTTGACCAAAGCTAAACTGAGCGAAACATTTTTTGCCCGCAAAAAATCATACCCACTGTGCTTTAAGGTTTCCTTGATAGTTCTGATAAAAAAATCTTCCCTGATCCGGCAAGTGGAAAGATTGTTAATTTCGACGAGGAGTTTCATATCCTCCATTATGCTTGTTGTTGGGATTTTTGGCAACCCTACATAAGGTCATCTAGGGGAACATTAATTCTCATCGGTCTTTCAGGAATAATATGTTCATGCGGCTTCAGATCAGCTATCGATACTAATGTGATCTTTCGCATAAATTTAGCTAGAATAATTTAGTACTCAAATACTTTTCCCCCCTATCTGGGAAAATCATCACTACGTTTCCCCTATCTATCCTTTTGGAAATTTCCAAAGCTGCAAGCATCGCCGCTCCACTCGACATTCCCACAAAAAGCCCTTCTTCCTTGGCTAAGCGCCGTGCCGCCTCAAAAGCTTTTTCACTCTCGATGATGATGAACTCGTCAATTTTTGTTTTGTCATAAATTTTGGGAACGATGGCATCTTCCATATTTTTCAGTCCTTGGATATAGTGGCCGCGCTCAGGATAGGCGCACACGATTTTTATATCGGGGCTTAGTTCCTTGAGTCTCTTGGAAATTCCCATAATCGTCCCGGAAGTTCCGATGCTGGAGACGAAATAATCAATCTTGCCGGCCGTGTCTTTCCAGATTTCATCAGCCGTCGCTTCATAATGAGCAGCGATATTATTATCATTGGAAAATTGATCAGGCATGAAATATTTTTCCGGATTTTTCGCCACCAACTCTCTCGCTTTCATAATTGCGCCGTCGGTCCCTTTCCCAGGATCGGTTAAGACTATCGACGCTCCAAAAGACTGGATCATTTTCCGGCGCTCAATGGAGGCTGACTCGCTCATGACTATCTCTACTGCGTAGCCCTTGACCGCCCCAATCATAGCAATGCCGATACCGGTGTTTCCCGAAGTCGCTTCAATGATAATTTTGTCTTTCGTCAACTTCCCTTCTTCAATTGCTTTTTCAATCATCTTGAGAGCGACACGATCTTTCACGCTCCCACCCGGATTAGCACCCTCCAGTTTTGCATAGATGGAAACGTTCTTATTCGGATTGAGCTTGTTGATTTTTATCATGGGCGTGCCCCCAATCATTTCGATTATATTTTCGTATATCATATGTTTAATTTAATATATTTATGTTTTAAAAATTAAAAAATCTCGATCATCTCGAGAATTCCGGTTTACTTATTTATTCAGAAGCTATCTAAGTCAACAACAAAAAATTCTCGAAGTGTATGTTTCGAGACAGCAACAGACTACTTGGACTTTTTTATTTAGATTATTTTTCATAGCGTTATTTTGACTTTACACAATTTATAGAGGGATGTCAAAAGGGCTTAGATTGATCCATATCCATAAAAAACTTTTTCATTTTTTGAAATGGCTTTATTCTTAAATATGTTTTTCGGTCATCTTCTTCGTTCATTTGCGCTCGCGTAATATCATAGCCCTCTGGGCTTCTTGTGCAAAAGAGGAAAACCCAAATGCGCCGCCAGATAATCAGCCTTTTTCTGATTCCCGGTTACGAATGTAATTTTTTTCACAATATAAAAATTTATCCTAACTATTTTTTCACCACCTTTATAGCCCCATTCTCCATATCCACAACATATTCTGGATTTTTTTCTAGCCAATTTGAAATATCTGTCCACCTTAGACCATGGAAACCAAATTGGCCATTCCATCGACTATCCTTATCGTCCCTATATTCAAAACTAAATTGTTTTGCTAATTTAGTCGGTGCAAAATTTATTCCACTGTCTTCTAAGAGTTTCCGACTGTATACTCCAATCGCTGTATCTTCCGGATGGAATCTTGGAAAGCCGCCCTCTCGGAAAATCTTCGCACAAAGAGAAGTCATCTTTTTGCTCCGTAGACTGAAACCACCATTGCCCACCACCAACTTACCAAGAAGTTCCTCGGGAAAATCAAAACCTTTGACTGACCAATCCGCCACTAACCATGGCGCGCCTATATAATCATATTTCAAAAATTCATCCGTCCACTTCGAAGTATTTAGAACAAATCCGTCATACTGCACGATGAGGACATGAGAAGTATTGACGTATTTATCCAGCTCAGACAAAACAAATTTTGAGTATCCTTCGGTAGAATTTATCGGATCTATCTTAACCACTTCTTTTCGGCTAGACTCCAGGGACGTAAGAATCTTTACCTCAGCAAATTCCAATTCTCGTTGGCATATATCCATTGCCAAAACCAATCGATCCAAATCTAAGCAATCAATTCCCAGAAGCGTCACTGTTTCTAATTTTCTCCTTGGCATATTTTTTAGTTATTTCCTGGTAAGGAATATACTCCTTACCGCTATTTTACGCTTTTTATAGCCGTTTGGCAAAAATAAAAAGGCGCTGGAAGATAAAATCTCTTCCAACGCCTGAAAAAAAGTACTACAGAGAATTGAACATCAGACACCGGCGGCAGGACCGGCAATGCGTCGCAGGGCTTCCTCATAGCGCTGCTGTGTCTCCGGGATTATTGCAAAAGGCAATTCCGGAGGCGGCGATTTCTTATTCCATTTCCCAGTATCAACCAAGGTTTGGAGATAATCCCGCAAATACTGCTTATCAAAGCTGGGCTGGCCACATCCTACCTTATACTTATCCACCGGCCAGAAGCGGGACGAATCCGGAGTCAAGACTTCATCAATCAGCATCAATTTCCCGTCTTTCTTGCCCAGTTCGAATTTCGTATCGGCAATAATGATGCCTCTACGGAGGGCATAGTCAGCCGCATACTGATAGAGTGTCGTTGAAATTTTGGCCGCTTGGTCAGCGAAATTTTTTCCGACAATTCTTCCAGCCTCGGCCAGAGAAATATTCTCGTCATGATCGCCCAATGCGGCCTTGGTCGACGGGGTGAATAACGGCTGCGGAAGTCTTTCAGATTCCAATATTCTTCCCGGAACTTTAAAGCCATTGACCCATTTAAACGAGCCATCACAGCCACCTTGAATCGGCGCTTTTAAGAAATCGCTCCAGAATGAACCGGAAATATAGCCACGCACAATACACTCAATCGGTAGCGGTTTAGTTTTCCACACCAACATCGAGCGACCTTCCAGCTGATCAGCATACTGCCGACAAATTTCCGGATATTTATTGACATCAGCGGTGATCAAATGATTGTCAACGACGCCTTCCAACAGATCAAACCAGAACAGAGACAACTGGGTCAAGTTTTTTCCTTTGCCAGGAATCGGCTCATTCATCACCACATCATAAGCCGAGATCCGATCCGTCGCCACCATCAACAGTTTGTCGGCATGTCCAGGAATCGCACACATATCCCTAACCTTTCCTCGATGTACGAGTGTCAGATCGGGACAATTGGTTTCAATGATTGTTTTCATTCACGCCTCCTTTTTAGCATTTTTTGCCAGCCATCTTTGGGCCAATTCACTTTGAAGTTCTTCATCCTTAAACTCTATTTCATATTGCATGTCTATCCGAGCTTGTACAAGCCGTTGGTATAGTCCTTCGTTATTCAGCGCAAGAATTTGCGCGGCGTGCCAAGCGGCATTCTTTGCCCCATTGATTGGCATCGTAGCCACGGGGATGCCTGGTGGCATTTGCACCGTAGCAAGCAACGCATCCATACCACCCAAAGGAGATGATTCTGAAGTTAGTGGTACTCCAATAACCGGAAGAATTGTTTGAGCTGCCACCGCTCCCGCCAGATGAGCTGCCATACCAGCGCCACAGATAAAAATTTTGCATCTGGCATTCATAGCATCTCGAACAAGTACGGGCGTACGATCAGACGTACGGTGAGCACTCGTAATGCGCATTCTCCATTCAATACCCAAACCGTCAAACACCTCTCCGGCTTTTGACATTATCGGCAAATCAGAATCACTGCCAATAAAAATCATAACATCAATAGTGTCCATAGCTTCTCCTTTTCAATTGAAAATTAACCTACTTTTACCTGCACAAGCACTGTTATTATCGAATTATTAAAGAAATGTTACCAAACAAATCATTTGATTTGTTTAAACTAACATAGCTCACTAGCGAGTATATGTCAATGAAAACCGCCGACTTTGCTTTTTTCAAATCTCTTTCGCCACCTCCTTCGGGAAAATATTTTTCATCACTTTCCTGACATAGAAAAGCGAAATGACCGTGGCGGTCCAGTTGATGGTGAAGATGCCCCACCAGACGCCGTCGATGCCCCAGCCAAGAAGCTGACTGAAGATGTAGAAAAAAATGACCGGGGCCAAAATTTGGCGATAAGCTCCGATCCACAATGCAAAGTTGGGTTTTTTGAGACCCTGGACGGCGGACACTGCCATGAACAAAATGACGTAGGCCCAGTAGATGAAAACGGAAATGTGCAGATAGTGCACCCCGATAGACAACACTTGCTCGTCACGCGTGAAAATAATGAGTAGCGGGCGGGCAAAAAGATAAGCCGCCGCTGTGCCGATTATAGACAGAAAAAAACCGTAGCGCATAACTTTTTTGAAAACTTCGACGCAACGCGCAAACTTTTTGGCGCCGTTGTTCTGACCGATCAAAGTCAAAGTGGCCACATTAAGTCCGATGGACGGCAAAAGGGCGATTTGATCAATGCGGGTCGCCGCTCCATAGGCCGCCACGGCGGAGCGGCCGAAAGGGGCGATGAAATACGTGATGATGAAAATTCCGATGGCCACCGTCAGCATATTAAGGCTGGCCGGGAAACCTTGCGCGGCAATCTCTTGAAAATATTTTTTCTGCGGATAGAACAAGCTCGCACAATCCCGGCAAAAAATGTCCTTCGTGATGAGCACTCGCCCCATATAGGCCACGCCGATTATTTGAATCAAGAAAGTGGCCCACGCCACGCCGGGCAGGCCAAGGGCGGGAAAACCCAACCAACCAAACATGAACCACGGGTCTAAAAGACAATTAAGGAAAAAACCGACAATCAAAAAATTGCGAAAAGTTTTCGTGTCACCTTCGGCGTTCAAAATCCCGTTAATGACAAAGGTCAGGCCGAAAAAAACTGAACCAAGAAGAATGATGTTCATATAGCTGACGGCAATGGCCAGATATTCCCCTTCGGCTCCCAGAAGTCGAAACAGATAGGGGGCGAGAAAATAGCCACCCACGGTCAAAAACAGTCCGACAATGATGGAAAAACTGATAGATTGCAAAGCATAGATCCGGGCTTTTTTTTCATCTTTTTCTCCCAGCGCATTGGCAATGAGCGCTGTGGCGCCGGTGGAAATGCCCATCCCGAAAGCGATGATGATGAAAAAAACCGGAAAAGACAGCGACAGCGCCGCCAAAGCCGAAGTGGAAACCAGTCCGCCAAAATAGGTATCCACCACGTTATACATCGTATTGAAAAAAAATCCCACGCTGGCCGGAATGGCAATCATCCGTATCTGCCAAGCGATATCCCCTTGCGTCAAATCATTATTATTATTCATAGTTTTATCAAATTTAGCTTGCTGAAACACAAAAAAACAGTACCTTTTACATAGTACTGTTTTTTTATAGCTTCTCTTTCTATTGCAATTTTTCTTCCACAATCTTTTTCACCAGGTTGCCATCAATTTGGCCTTTGAGCGCTCCCATGGCGGCGCCCATCACTTTCCCGATATCGGCTTTGGAAGTGACTCCGAGGCTCGCGATAATCTTTTCAATTTCGGCGGTCGCTTCGGCTTCACTCATTTGAGACGGCATATAGCCAAGGAGGATTGCGATTTCGGCGTTTTCTTTTTCCACCAAATCTTCGCGTCCACCCGCCTTATATTGCTCCGCCGCATCACGCCGTTGCTTCACTGCGCGCATAGCCACTTCTTGTACTTCGGCGTCGGACAGCCCCTCTTCACGTTTCTTTTTTTCAATCTCGACATTTTTGATCATCGAATCGAACATGCGCAGAGTGTCGCGCTTGACCGTATCGCCGGCTTTCATGGCCGTTTTCAAATCTTCTAAAATTTGCTGTTTAAGACCCATATAATTTTATTTTTTAATGAGTTTCTTTTTAACGTTGCGAAAGTTTTCTTCTTCAAATTTGCCCATTTTCTTGAGTTTATTGACCACTTTGCGCACTTTTTCTTTGTACAGCGCGCCGCTAATCATTTCGCGTTTCGTCTTATCCTTGGTCCTGAAGCGGGATTTTCTGGCCTGCATCAAAACACCGGATTGTCTCACGCGCCGGCTGAAACGGCGGATCAAACTTTCCGTCGATTCTCTGTTCTTTCTTTTTTCTTCAATCATAAATAACCTCCTATCTAATTTATAATCATGAGCTACCCATCGTAAGTCATGAAGTTTAATACAAAATCTATCAATTGTTAATTTTAATTCCAACCCGCACTTACGCCGGATGGATATCCTCAGTCAGTTTTGCGCCGCCGATCAGATGCAAATGGATGTGCGGCACTTCTTGCCCGCCGTCACTTCCCACCCGAAACAGTAGTTTATACCCTTTCTCGGAAATGTCAAACTTCTGCGCCAAAGTGCGCGCTGTCAGGATCAATTTTCCTGCCAATCCAACATCTTCTTCAGTCAAATCATTAATACTGGCCAGATGTTTTTTGGGGATAATCAAAATGTGTACTGGCGCAACAGGCCGAACATCCTTAAACGCCAAAACTTCCGCATCTTCATGAACAATCTCGGCTGGAATTTCTTTTTTGATTATTTGGCAAAAAACGCACATATAGACACTCTGGATTTTAATTCGTGTGACCGGGATTGTTGTGATAGGTAATCACATTATCCGTTTTGAGTTTTTTCTTAATGAGATCCACCAGTTTTTCCGCACTGATTGTTTCTTGTGCGCCGGTACTCATATTCTTCACTATTACAGTTCCATCCAGCGTTTCTTTCTGCCCCAAAATCAAGGTGATTTCCACGCCCAAGCGGTTGGCCACTTTTAATTGCGATTTCAAACTGCCACGACCGAAACTTTCCGCCACCAAAATGCCATTCTTCTCCAAATCGGAAAACATCCGCAAGCTTTTTTTCTTAGCTAAGGCTCCAAGCTGCGCCAAAAACACTTTTGGACGCGGCGGTTTGTACGGCTTGGCTTGCACGCGCTTCATCTCTTCGATGATGCGTTCCACGCCGATGGCAAAACCGATGGCCGGAGTATCTTCTCCGCCAATAGCCTTCATCAAATTATCATAGCGCCCGCCGCCGCCCAAAGAAAGTTTCTTCCCTTCTTCTGACGCCGACCAAATTTCAAAAACCGTCTTGGTGTAATAGTCTAGACCCCGCACCAGCCGCGGATTGATCGTGTAGAGCAGATCCAGTTCGTCAAGATATTCCAGTAGTGTCCGGAAATGTACCCGACAATCTTCACATAAGTGATCGACAGATTGCGGCGCCGAAACGGCGACTTGAAAACACTTATCTTCCTTGCAATCCAAAACACGCAAAGGATTGGTAGCCAGCCGTCTTTTGCAATCTTGGCACAGTCGGGTTTTTTTCGATTCGAGATAGCTGACCAAAAGATCTTTATAGCTTTTGCGACAAACCGGGCAACCGATGGAATTGACTTGCAGTTGAATAGCTTTAATGCCCAAGGCTTGCACCAAGCGACTGGCAATCTGAATCATCTGAGCATCCAAAATTGAATCTTGTTCCCCATAGGCGTCAAAGTTGACTTGATAATGTTCGCGAAATCGGCCTTCTTGCGGCCGGTCATAGCGATAAACCGGACCAGTGGAAAAAATCTTGACCGGTTTGGCCATGACTTGCATCCCGTTCTGGATGTAGCTGCGGCAATTGCCGGCTGTGAGTTCGGGCCGCAGTGCCACCTTGTCTCCGCCGCGCGTGGTGAAAGTGTACATTTCTTTTTCCACGATGTCAGTGCTCTCGCCGATGGAACGCGTAAAAAGATTGGCGTACTCCACCAAGGGAGTGTCCATTCGCAGAAAACCATAGTCACGCGCCAAGCGCTCGGACGTGCGCCGAACCTGCTCCCAGTACGGCTGACTGGCCGGCAAAATATCTTTCATGCCGCGGAGAGATTGCAATACGAGTGGCTCTTCCTTGACCTTCTCCTTTTTGCCGGCTTTAGGCATTTTTTTAGGACTAGTAACTGTTTTTTTACGAAGCATAAGCTTGGAGTTAGAAGTTATAAAGTTGAATTAATATATTTTATGACTTAAAAGATGGAAATTTTATCCAGCGGCCAGGCTCGGAGAGCCACTTCGCCCACGATATCACTCGTTGGCACCGGTCCCCAAAAGCGCGAATCAGAACTGAACATGCGATTATCCCCTAACATGAAATATTGTTTATCACTAAGCGTAATGGTCAAGTCTCCGGCCGTTTTCAGTCCTACCGGCAGATAGCTCTTCTCGTCCAACACAAATCCGTCCGGGTGCGCGGCGTTGAAAATCGTAACTTGCCCGTCTTTGACTTTGACCGTTTCGCCCGGCAACCCAATCACTCTTTTGATGAAAAATTTGGTCGTGTCCAATGGATAGCGGAAAACCACCACTCTTTGGCGAGGAATTTCTTTGAAAGGATCAATCTTCAAAAGCTCATGTGAGTTGAAACTGAAATCCGTTTCCTTAACTCCAAATTCATTCACAATCAAATATTGTCCGTCTTCAAAATTCGGCTCCATGGAAGCTCCTTGCACGAAAAATGGTTGGAACAAAAAAACTCGAATGGGGAAAATAATGACAAAAGCTAGGATGATAATTTTTATCACCTCTAAAACGAAACCGCCCACGCTTTGGTAAGAGTTGGACGCATCTCCTTCTTCGGACAAAAAAGGCTTGTTTTCAGGCTCGTTTTGCATATTTTTTCCGCTTGATTACCAATCTATTCTAACAGGATTTTATCCTGCTGGCAATAGTATTTTTTGGCTTGATTCGGCCATAGTTTGACCATTAGCCGGAAACAGATTATTATAGTAACAAATGCCTGTGAAAAAAAATATTCTCAAATTCATTCTCGGGGTGACGCTCATCGCCCTTCTGGCGGCGACGGCCTATGCTTCTTTTTTTGTGTGGAAAATAAACTCCGTCGAGAAAAAAATCGATGTCAATCATAACAATACAGCTTCGGTCCTGGATACTTTCAAAAACTTGGCCACGCAAAATTCAATCAATCTGAAAGGCATGGCTGACGGCCGGATCAATATCCTGCTCCTTGGCATCGCTGGCAGTGAAAAAGGCGGCAAGAATCTGACTGACACTATCATGATAGTAAGCATCAACACCAAAACAGACCAGGTGGCCATGTTTTCCATTCCGCGCGATCTATACATTGAACTGCCCGAGGAAAACTTCGCCGGCAAAATAAATTCCGTGTACGAACATGGTCTTAGCCTCCATCCGGAGGATAAGATCCAAGCCATCGCGCCGATGGAAAAAGCTATTAAGACCATCACTTCTTTGGATATGGATTACTGGGCCGTAGTGAACTTTGACGGCTTTCAAAAAGTCATCGACACGCTGGGCGGGATAAATGTCATGAACGAACGAGATATTCTAGATCCAACTTATCCCGGACCGGGCTATAGCTATGAAACTTTCCAACTAGCCAAAGGCTTGCAGCACCTGGACGGAAGCACGGCGCTGAAATACGCCCGCATGCGGCACAACGACCCGCAAGGAGATTTCGGCCGAGCCAAAAGACAGCAACAAGTCTTACAGGCAGTGAAAAATAAAGCTTTCTCAACCGGGACGCTGCTAGATGCGGTCGCACTGAATAGTCTCCTGGACACGCTGGCCAACAATATCCAAACGGACATTTCCAACGGAGAATTGAGCGACTTTTTACAATTGGTCAAGAAGTTGGACACAGCTAACATTACCAATGTTGTCTTGGACGCGTGGAACAGTGAAAGCTTGCTCAAGGTTTCCCATGTCTCTTTTGACAACCTGCCGGCTTTCGTGCTCATCCCCCGCGTTGGCAATTGGAGCGAAACCCAGGAGCTGGCGAAAAATATTTTTGATCTGAATGAAATAAAAAATAAGCGAGACAAAATTGCCAGCGAAAATGCTACAGTCGCCATTATCAATCAAAGCGGCAACGCGGCGGTGCCCCTCCGCATCAAGAATTTGCTCCAAAAGAATTTCGGATATAAAAATGTCATCACCCTCAGCGCCCCGGATAAAAATACCCTCGAGAATAGCATGCTTTATGATTTGACTAACGGCGCGATGCCTTTCACTTTGAGCGAATTGACCGGCAAACTACCCGCCCCTGCTTCCTACAGCTTAGACAGCCATTACGCCAAAATTATCACCAACTCTTCCGCCAATATTGTTTTGGTCATTGGAAAAGATCTGATAAACAAGTATAATATGGCTGAGGACAGTGTGGCCGATTATACCGCCGCCAAAGATACTAACGCTTATAACAATTAAAATCAGAACCACTGATTAACGCATGATTTTACTGATTGCACGTGAATTAAAAAATCCATAATTAAAACATTATCTTTTGTTTATGAAACTAATTGTAGGTCTTGGCAATCCTGAAAATAAATACGCCGGCACTCGTCATAATGTCGGGTTTTTCCTGGTGGATAAAATCCAAGAAAAATATGCTTTCCCTAGTTTTGAATTCAAAAAAAATTTCCAAGCGGAAATTTCCAAAGGCCAAATTGATGGTATAGAAATCCTCCTGGTCAAACCACAAACTTTCATGAATCTTTCCGGCGTGGCCGCGCAAGCGATTTTGAGTTTTTATAAACTCACGCCGGATGATCTGCTCATCATCCATGACGACCTGGATATCGCCTTGGGAAAATTTAAACTGGCTACCAATTCTTCTTCAGCCGGCCATAATGGCGTACAAAATATCATCGACCAACTCGGCACCCAAAAATTCCGCCGATTGCGGATTGGCATCGGTCAATCAGCTGAAGATGCGAATGATTGTCGTTTAGCGACCGCCCACGATTTCGTTCTGGGAAAATTTTCCGCCGACGAAATGACCACCATATCGGACATTTCAGAAGAAATTTTCCGGGAAATAGAGAGCTTTATCCTAGTATAAAACACTGCCTGTCTTTCTTCAGCTTGATTAAGGCTTTCTTTTGACAAGGCCACAAATTGCGAATATCATAACTATATAAAATATAATCACAATAAGAAGCCATGAAACAATCCACTCTTTTCACTAAAACCCAAAAAAATGCACCCAAAGATGAAATCACCGTCAACGCCCAACTCCTGACGCGGGCCGGTTTTGTCGATAAATTGATGGCTGGCAATTACACCTATCTGCCACTCGGACGGCGCGTGCTGAACAAGGTGCGCACCGTTGTGCGCGAGGAAATGGACGCCATCGGCGGGCAAGAGATTGTTATGCCCACCCTTCATCCTTCGGAAAATTGGAAAACTACCGGAGGCTGGGACAACATCGATGTCCTGTTCAAGATAAAAAGCCGGACAGAAAAAGATTATGCTCTGGGTCAAAGCGAAGAAGAAATTGTCACGCCTCTCGCCAAAAAATTTATCAGTTCTTACAAAGATCTGCCGATGTCTCTCTATCAAATCCACTGGAAATATCGCGATGAGCTGCGCGCCAAATCCGGGCTTTTGCGCGGCCGAGAATTCGAAATGAAAGATCTCTACAGTTTCCACGCTGATCAGGCCGATTTTGATCGTTACTACCAGATTGCCAAAGAGGCCTATCTGAAAATATACGCGCGACTAGGTTTAGATGCCAAAGTAACTGAAGCTTCGGGCGGCAGTTTCACCCAAAAAATTTCCTACGAATTCATGGTGATCACTAACGCCGGCGAAGATGACATTTTGTACTGCGACGGATGCAACTTCTGCGTCAACGTGGAAATTGCCAAGGAGACGGAAGGTGAAGCTTGCCCCAAATGCCACAAAGAAAAACTGAAAAAAGCCCGCGCATCGGAAGCTGGCAATGTTTTCGATTTAGGCCAGAAATATTGCAAAGACTTTGAACTCACTTTCACCGACCAAAATGGGGCCAGCCAATATCCAATCATGGGTTGTTACGGCATCGGCATCACGCGCCTGGTTGGCATTATCGTGGAGAAATGTCACGACGACCGGGGCATCATTTGGCCGGAATCAGTCGCCCCCTTCCAAGTCCACTTGCTCAGTCTCGGCAAAAATGAAGCCGCGGAAAAAATTTACGCTGAACTTTTGGAGAATAATATCGAGGTGCTCTATGATGACCGCGACGTCACGGCCGGTCAAAAATTTGCCGACGCTGATCTGATCGGCATCCCGATTCGTCTAGTGCTCAGTGAAAAATCCCTGGCGGCTGGCGGCGCAGAAATCAAAAAACGCAATGAAAAAGACAGCCGCATCATTGCCTTGGAAAAAATAGTGGGAGAGATAAAATAGAAAAACTTAGTTACAGGACTTGTGCGTTTGGCTGAGCCAAAATGTTTACGTAGGCGTGTGAATTTTTAGTTATATAATAAATTCTTGATTACTATCGGAATCATTCTATATATCCGAGCTGCCGCGCCGAAGCATGTTTTGGCGAAGACAAACGTACAAGTCCTAAATTATATATTTTTCTTAAAAAATTCGTAGCGCATAAACCGCCCGAAACCGAACAATAGAAGAGAGATTAAAACGACCGCCATAAAGATAAACATAATTCTAAAGCCTTCATTCACATAAACATAAGCCCCGCCCAGGATATAACCCAGCCCGATAAGTAGTCCGGTCCACACCAGACCGCCTAATAAGTTGAACAGGGCGTAATTCTTGATAGGCACTTTCGCCATGCCGGCGGAAATCAAAGTGACCAGGGCGAAACCGAAGCCCATGGTCATCTTGGAAAGAAAAAGGATCTTATTCTTATGGGCGTGGAATTTCTTCTCCAATTCAGCCACGCGGTCGCGATCCAAGCTAATGAAGTGACCATATTTCCAAACGAATTTTTTCGCCCCGAAATATCCCACTCCGTACCAGAAAAAATCCGCGATCCAATCCCCAATGAGCAATGCAAGATAGGTCGGCCAAAAGTCTAAGAGGCCCAGGTGCAGCATAAAACCGGCGGACACCATAAGGACCGGTCCCTCGGCAATGGCGCCGAAAAATAGGAGAGCGTATTTGTAAGCGACCACTCCCAGCCCGATTTGCAAAAGTAATTGTGATAGGACTTGCATAGTTTTTTTTATTTTTTAACCCACTCCCAGACTTTGCGCGGCGCGATATCCCGCCCAGATGCCGAATAAGCCGCCAATGCCGCCGAATAAGATCGAGGACAGCGAAAGCAGGCTGCCGCCCCAAAGTAGCGGGATAAAACTGCCCACATAAGACCCAGCTATCATGCCAAACATTATAAGTGCTTTCATAAGTTTAATTCTAGACTAAAAATTCTCTTCCAGGAAGGCCAACTCTTCCGGCCGTTCCGGGTGAAAAACCAACTCCGTTTGCCCGGGATTGGGTAAGTTCTCAAAAAATTTTTCCCGGTCGGAAATCCAATCAAAGCTGGCTAAAAAATCGGCAGTGTTGAGCACCTCCGGCACGTCTTTGGCAATATGCGGCGGCGTGACAAAAATCTGATTCACGCGGGCATTGATGCGCCGCAGCGTGTTCAAAATCAAAGCCACCAACGTGAAATTTAGGCCGGTTTTGTATTCCCATTTCCCCAAACGCATGAAAGAAATGCCGAACTTTTCTTTGAGTGACAGCGCCACCCGGAAAAATGGTGGGAAAAAATGCATATGTTCGTGTGAATTGAGGCCGTCCGGATAGCGGCCGAACATTGCATGGAAATCTTCGATCTGTTTTTTCCAAATAAGTTTCACTTTGCCTGGTGCATAGCGACCACTCAGCACATCCAGAGCAAACAAAAAAATCCGCCTTAAAGCATTTCGATCAGACTCCCCGCTTCTCTTGGCAAAATAATCCGCGTCCAAAAGATGCAGATGAATGTCAATCTTGATTCCCGACGCCGAAAGCGCTGCCGCTTCCTCCCGCGAAATTCGCCCGCCCATCATCACCCCCGCGCGGTCAATTTTATTTTCTTTCGCCAAAATTAAAATATTCCGGTTGGCTTCCGCGCTCACCCCAAAATCATCGGCCGAGATTATTAAGTTGTGGGAATACTGGGTGTACATAATGATTGGATAATATTCCTTACAGTTTCACGATCCTAATCTTCTTACCTCTGAAATCCGGATAAGGATATTTATAGACAGCAATCCTGGCTTTGGTCAGTCCTTTTATCTTTCCAATCGCAACTCTATTGGTGGTAAAAATTATTTCCGGAAAATATGGCGTTAAACCCAGTTCCTTGAATAAATTAGTCAGTGGATTCCAGATCCAATTCTGCTCTTGCCAATGCAATGTGTCCAGCTCTCTCAAGATAAATAACAGCAGAGCTAGCGCTGTAGCAATGATGGAAATCATCAAGATGCAAATGAAAGAATTGGTGTTTTCATAGAACAAGCCAAAAATAATCACAAAAAATAAAGCTAACAGACTGACCCACTCATATTTGCTCATTTTGTCCATCGCCTTGAAAGAGACTTCTTTTATAATCAGGCTGATATTTTCCAGATTATCTAGGATTCTCGTTTTTACTTCCTTTTGTTCTTCCGTCTTTGTTTCAATCTGCCTGACCATATCAAAAAACTCAGCCAAACTTTCACTAGATATATCGATATCCTCAATCTTATAATCTATCTGGGTCATCAAAAAACTATCGATATGATTGACTATTTTTTGCGTCACACTAGCTTCGAAATATTTGGAAAATTGATGAATGTTAAACAGATGGGCATCTTGTTTGCGCAGTGAATTCTTAATGGAATTGATCCTTTCTTTGCGATTTTCCAAAGAAAACATCATGAACAAACCGAAGCTAAAAACAGTAATGATTAAAATCACATAAGCCACGATTTGAGAAAAATCAAAGGAACTTTTTCCCTTCACAAAGGCGGATAAAAGCACTACTAAGACAAAAACAATAAGGAGCTTCAAATAAATTGGAATCTTTTTCATTTTTTTATTTATAATTTTTATCCCTCTTATCTCATGCGAGGGTTTTGTTTTTAAAAAAGTTATTTCTGTTTGAGAACGTGATTTTTATCAAAAATTTTCGTACCAGCCGTCGACTTAGGAAATTTTTGCCAAAAAAATCACGTTCGAGTTCAGACAACTTTTTTAAAAACAAAACCCGAACTACTCCACATCCCCCATCTTCTGCAAGTTGATCAGTTTCTGATACAGCCCGCCTTTGATCTGGGCCAACTCGGTGTGACTGCCTTCTTCCACGACGCGACCATGTTCCAACACTACGATCTTATCAGCTTTCTTAATAGTGCTCAAGCGGTGGGCAATGATGATGACTGTGCGGTTGCGGCTAATTTTTTCCATCGCTTCTTGGATGAGACGCTCGGAATAGGAATCCAGGCTGGAAGTGGCTTCATCAAAAATCAAAATGCGCGGATTAGCCAAAATGGCGCGGGCGATGCCGATCCGCTGACGCTGGCCGCCGGACAATTTGATGCCGCGTTCGCCCACCATCGTATCATAACCGTCCGGCAGATTAGCGATAAATTCTTCGGCGTTGGCAATGCGCGCCGCTGCTTTAATTTCCGAGAGGGCCGCACCGGGCTTGGCGTAAGAGATATTTTCCCGCACACTCGTGTTGAACATTTCCACTTCTTGCGGCACGATCGAAATAAATTTTCGAAAACCATAGAGATCATACTCCCGTAAATCTTTTCCGTCCAAAAGCACGGCTCCGCTAGCCGGATCATAATGGCGATAGATCATCCGCACCACCGTCGTCTTGCCGCCGCCGCTGGGTCCCACTAAGGCCGTCACACACCCGGAACAAATCTTGAAACTGACGTCGTCTAAAGCCTTAAAGCTCGCTTCTTGATAGCTATAATTAACCCCTTTAAATTCGATAAGACCTGCCACTTTTTTTGGTTTGAAGCCGCGCTCCGGATTTTTGATCTGTGGCTCTTCCAGGGAAAGCGTATGCAGCCGCTCCACCGCGTCCGCCGATTCCATGATGCGGTCATACAGGCGCGAAATGCGGAAAAGAGAAACGAGAGCTTTTTCCGAAATGGTATACACGAAGACCAAACTGCCCACTGTAATGTGTCCGCGAATGACCAAAAAAATCCCGAACAAAAGGACAAAACCGCGACCGAGATCAATCACTAAATTCCGGGCCACATTATATTTCAAGATATGGCCAAACTCCTGCATGACGCTATTTTTAACATTCTCGGTAGAGCGCATGAAAGTTTTGTATTCTCGCATTTCCTGCACAAATGATTTGACCGTGTTGATGTTAATGATCGCTTGTGTCATCAGACCCGCCGCCACTTCTTCATCATCGAAGCGCTTGCTGCGGAACGGAAAAACCAATTTGTTCACTTTGAGAGTCAATAGAATGAAAGCGGGCACAAAAATCAGAATGACCACGCCGAAAATCCAATTCACCCAGAAAAGAATGCCGGCGGTGAGTACTATTTGAAAAATTGTCGGCGCCACTTCCCAGAAAAAATTGCCGAAAAGATTTTCCACTTTGTCCACGCCGCGCTTAATCTTGATGATCTTATTCCCCGTGTTCTCTTTTTCATGATAACCCAGATCCAAAAAAACCATCTTGTGCAAGGCGTTATTGGAAAGATAAGCCACGGCGTCCACCAGAATTCTGAATATTTTTTTGTCGGCAAAATAGTTCAAAAAAGAGGATGTCTCATTGATCAAAAACATCAGACCGATGAGCGCCACAATCACACCAATTTGCGCCACGTCAAAAACGGTCAATTTATCAATAATCATTTTCAGGAGATACGGCCCGATCAATTGCACGCCCTCCAAAAAGAAAATCAAAATCAACAGTTTTTTGATTTGGGTGCGGCTCGGCTCAAGCAACTTCCAAATCTTCACCCAAAAGGCTTTAAGATCAATCTTCTTCTCCAATTTTTCCTTTTTTTCAGCCATTTTGTCTTGCGTTATTTTTAAAACCAAAAATTACAAGGAGGATTCCTTTTCCCCATCATGCCACAAATCCGATAAAAACACAAATAAAACAAAAAACAGGGAAAAATTTCCCTGTTTTTGTAGCTATAGGCAAACGAGTGGACCATATTACTGAACGATTATTGTGCCCATCATAGAAGGGTGAACACCACAAGAATAGTTGAAAGTGCCCACGGTGTCAAAAGTGAATTTGAAAGTATCACCTTTGGCCAGGTTGCCCGAAGTGAACAAGCTTGATTTCACAGTATGTGTCGCCGTGTCATTATTCATCCACGTCACCGTTGTCCCTTTTTTGACCGTCAACGTCGCCGGACTGAAAGCGAAATTTTGGATACTGATAGCGTTGGCTGCAATCGGAGCCGACGCAGCTGGAGTTGGAGCCGGCGCACTAGGCGCGCTTGCACTCGGCGGCGTGCTATTGTTATCGGTACTAGTATTGGAGTAGCCATTTGAAACCCCGCTTTGCGTGCCACATCCGCTCAACGCTAAAGCACCAAGAGTCACTAGCGTTAGCATCATCACCTTTTTCATAATTTTAAGGTTTAATAATTAAGCTGAAAACTATTCTATACCATTATACACCCAAAAACACTTTTTCTGTCAACGCTGGTCTTTTCCGTCTTTTTCATTGCTTATGCACGAACAATTTTTCATACAAAAAATGTGAAAATCTAACCGCCTTCTTATCCACCAATTCATAGGCAGCGTAACTCACCAAGAGAATGACCGGCAGTGAGATCAAGAATGACAAAGCTACGGCGTAGGAATAGGCCATCTCCGGTTGCAGTTTCAAAAAGACAAAACTAGAGAATGAGCCTAGGATGATAAAGTGCAACAAATACATCGCGAAGGATATTTCACCCAAGAAAAGAAAATATTTGTACGAAAAAAAGCGTTGCATCTTTTTGGAATCGAGCAGCACGATCATGAGAAAAAAAGCACCCACGATATGATAGAATGTCGCGGCGCTGGTCATCCAGGGCATATCCATAAAAGCATACGCCGTGCCTTGCGGGTCGCGACCGATCGGAAAAGAGCCCAGGAATAATCCGGCGGCCATAAGGACTGAGAGCCAAACTTTCTTCGTCTTGGAATTTCGCAAAATCATTTGCCGGTGCGCTATCACATCACTCAGGAGCATCCCAAGAATAAAAGCCAGGTAATAGGTTTGAAAAAAGACTAGGATCAAAAACGCATACGCCCAAAATCTTTTCGGAGCTTTGCCAAAGATGGCTAAAAAACCGAACACCAGAAATGAACCCAGAAACTCACAGGCAATTGTCCACAAGATGGCATTATAATCAAAAACGCTGAAGAAGAACGAGCCAATAAACGCTTGCTTCAAGGAATCGAGAAAATTAGGTTGAAAATTCCAAAAGCCCGAAAGCCAGCCGGAGCCGCTCAGAGTTGCAACCGGATCATTATAGAACAAAGATAGTTTCATCAGTATATAGGCCAGGAGCACCGAGAAAGCCACCGGCAAAGCCAAGCGGAAATAGCGTTTCACGGCACTGGCCGTAATGATCTCGCGTTCTTTCCGGAGAAAAAACTTATGACTCAGGACAAAACCGCTCAAGACAAAAAAGATGCACACAGCAAAATTCCCGTCCCACAACAGATTCAAAAACGACCCCGAAGCGGCCACCTCTTCGCCAGCCGCCAAATGCGTCGCAATGCCGGGCCCGGAAAAAAGCGCGGGATAGAAAGCCAGGATAAAATGGTGAAAAACCACTTCAAAGGCGGCTACGCCCCGCAAACCATTCAGATATTGGATCTTTTTCATATTAAATAATTTTAGTATTAAAACTACACATTGTAAAGTCGCCGGATATTTTGGTAAAAACGCGTTGTCACTTCGGGGATTTTAAATTATACTGGAAATGCATTATGAAAAAAACATTTTTTCTTTTCCTTATCCTTCTTTCTCTCCTAGGCACATCTTTGATTATGCGTCGGTTGTTTTTGAGCGTCCAAGAAAACCACTTGCGAACCCCGCCCGCCATTCCAGCTAATTTAAATTCCCCCGTGACACCCCAAAAAATTTCACTCACGCCGGCCGTGCCCATTTTGATGTATCATCACATTCAAGCCTATCCCGGCGGCCAAAATCCTTCCAGCCCGAGTATCTTTGTCTCGCCAGAAAATTTCACAGCACAACTCGACTGGCTAGCAGCCAATGATTTTCAGACGGTTACGCCGGCCTACCTAACGCATCCTGAAAAAATTGATAAAAAACCACTCATCTTGACTTTCGACGACGGCTACCGCGATGTCTATGATACGGCTTTTCCTCTTTTAAAAAAATACCATTTCCAAGCTACTTTTTATCTAATCGTAAACAATATAGATAAACCCGGCTTTTTGACCCAAGCGCAAATTTTGGAGATGCAGCAAGCTGGGATGAATTTCGGCTCGCACACACTGTCACATCCCAATCTCACCACCATTAGCGACCAAAAAGCGGCAGAAGAGATTTATGCCAGCAAGAAAATATTAGAACAAATCACCGGCACACCCGTCACTGATTTTTGTTATCCGGGTGGCGCCATCAGTCAAGCAGTGGAAAATATCGTCGCCAACTCCGGCTATACTACCGCCGTCACTACCGTAAATGAAAGCAATGCAAACCAAGTGGATCCACTCCGACTCAATCGCCTCTTCATCCAAAACGATACGCGCTTCCCGGATCTTCCCGCTTTGAAAAAAATATAAACCCTAGCCAGGAAAACAACTGTGCTGTATAATATGGATATGGACACACTCATAAAAGCAGACATTTTCTTTTTCATCTCATCCGTGGCCACGGTGATTTTGACCGTCCTCTTGGCCGTCGCCTTGTTCTATTTCATCCGGGCAGGCCAGAACCTCTATGCCATTTCCGAAAAACTGCAGACGCATTTCAAGGAATCGGAAGAATTCATTTTTGACCTCAAAGAAAAATTAGAAAGCAATCTGCTTTTCCGCATGTTTTTTTCACCCGCGCCCAGAAAGAAAAGCAAAAAGACAAAATAATTCGTTAAGTAATTTAATTAAAAAATATGCCAACAAAAATGAACAAATCCGCAGCCGTCAAGTTAGCCGTCCTGGGAGCCAGCCTAGCCGGCGTGGCCGCCACCGCCTATTTCGTCTTCGGACCGCGTGGCAAGAAAACGAGAGCACATGCCAAAGCTTGGGCCATTAAGATGAAAGGTGAAGTGGTGGAAAAATTGGAAGCCGCTAAAGAAATCACTGAACCGATCTATCTGGAAATTATCGACGCCGTCACTAAGGAATACAAGAAAAGCAAAAAAGCCACCCAGCCGGAAATCGAAGCCTTGGCCGTTGATCTCAAAAAACACTGGAGAACTATGAGCAAGCTGGCCATCGCTGCCAAAGCCGACCTGGCCAAGGATGCGGCGCGCGTCGCCAAAACTGTCAAGAAAGCTGTCGCGCGAAAAGCCTAGTCAGCCACAAGTCCATACGTCAACGCTAATATTTAGCAATAAAAAGAACGGTTCCTCTAACCGTTCTTTTTTAAAATCACACATCCTTCATCATAGCATCCATTTTTTTCATCATCCCGGATTTTTCGTCATCCGACATGCTGTCCAGCATGTCACTATGTTCCATTTTAGCGTGCTCCATCATCTTGTCTTTCAATTCTTCGGCCGTGTTGCCAGTTGCCACAAAATCGCACTCCGCCGCACCCATATCTTTACATGATAGTTGTTTCATAATATTACACCTCCTTTCTGAATTTTCTAAAATAAAAAGCTTATCCACTAATACAATTTCTGTAAAACAAGCTTTCAGAAATAAAAACAGGCGAGCATCAATAGCTCGCCGCCTGTCTGGCTTGGTTTAAAAATCCAATAGCAACACCAAAAAAAATCAATCGGCGATATGTCCGCAATGAGCACAACGTTTCGCCTTGATCGGAATTTCACTCAAACATTCTTTGCATTTTTTCGTGGTCGGGTCAATGGGCTGACCTTTTTTGGAACGGGTAATCAGAATGTTCATCGGTTTCACCACAAAGAAAAACAAAGCGAACGCCACCAGGAAAAATGAAACCAGGGAATTGATGAAATGACCATAGCGGAATTGACTGCCGTTCAGCGTGAATACCATATTGGAAAAATCAGGCACCCTGACCACCGCCGCAATGAGCGGCGTCAAAAAATCACTCACTAAAGCCGTCACTACCGCACCGAAAGCAGCTCCGACCGCTACTCCAACCGCCAGGTCCACCACGTTGCCGCGCAAAAGAAATTTTTTGAATTCTCGAAACATAGGTATGTTTTTTTAAAAATATTAATTCAGATTATCTAAAGAATTGGATTTTTTTCTACGCAAATAGACGCTTTGCGCAATGCCGATAGCAGCCAAAGTAGTGACCATAGAACTGCCGCCATAGCTCAAGAGCGGCAAAGGCACGCCGGCTACCGGCATCACGCCGATGTTCATGCCGACATTCACTAAAAGCTGGAAAAAAATCACCGCCATCGTGCCAATCACGAAAAGATAACCGAAGTTGTCTCGTGAGGCGCGCGCCGCTTCTACTAGCCGCCAAAAAATAATCCCAAAAAGCACAAACACGGCGGCGGCCCCGAAAAAACCCAGCTCTTCGGCAATGACGGAAAAAATAAAGTCCGTGTGTTTTTCCGGCAAAAAGTTAAGCTGTGATTGCGAACCGTGCCCCAAGCCTTTGCCAAACATTTGGCCGCTCCCCACCGCAATCGTAGACTGGATGACATTGTAGCCGCTACCCGTCGGATCGCGATAGGGATCGATAAAATTTACAATCCGATCTTTTTGGTAATTTTTCATAAGGAACCAACCCGGTGACAGCACCACCGCACCAATGACGGCCAGCAGGGCCAGATTTTTTTTGCTGATACCGGACGTGGCTAGGAGCGCGCCCCAGGAAGCCAAGATGATGACCGTTGAACCCAAATCGGGTTGTTTCAAAATGAGAAAGACTGGCAAAAAAATCAACACTATGGAAGCCACAATGCGCACCACGATGCTAAGCTGGGTCCTTTTTTGACTGAGGAAACTGGCCAGAAAAATGATGATGATCAGTTTTGCCAACTCAACCGGTTGAACACTGAAGGAGGAAAAACCCAGCCAACCAGTGTGGCCCTTCACGGTTTTGCCCGCCACCAAAACTACAGCCAACATCAAAAGCATTAAGAAATAGAGCTTCGTGCTATAATCATTCAGCTTACGATAATCGGAAAACGCCAGAAAAAACATCAGCGCAAAACCGATGGCGATAGAGATAATCTGCCGCTCCAAGTTAGCCGCATTAAGCACGGAACCATTGAAAGAAATGCTATAGATCACAAGGAGGCCAATGGTCAGGAGTAAGGCTACGGCGATTATCAAAATCCAATCCAATTTGAAAAGCTTATTCATCCCACGTTAATTTTAGTATTGTTGGAATTTTTCGGTCTTATAAAACCGCTTCAGAAAGGTGTCTGAGTTGAAGATGTTAACTTCCACTTGCGTTTCCATATTGCCCACGGTGCCCGGAAAGCTATTGGGCCAAGAAATCCGAAAATCGCGTTGCTCATCCGCCGCCACTGTCTTCATCTGCGTCGAGTTCAACGCCAAAACGTTTCCATCATTATCTTTCAAGATTATTTCCACCTTGATCAGGTCGAAATCAAAGGCGCTCTTGTTTTTGAGGAGGCCCGAGGCTTCGGAAAAACCGACGCCGCCGGAAACTTCGCTATAGTTCTTATTCACAATTTGCAAATCCGGCTTTTCATAATAATCATTAAATTCCACCCAATCAGAGTTGGTGATATTGAGATCAAAAGACGCCGGCGCACTTGGCGCATCTAAGTTGCTTTCAATGATATATTTCCGCTCACCCGGCAAAATATAGCTTGAACCTTGGCGCGCCGCAATGACAGACCCGCCGGCATCCTTGAAATTAAGTTTGTAAGAAAAATTTTTATCCCCAAAAGTCGCATTCGGATTGGTGATTTGCACATAAAAATCATATTTACCCGCGATCCCGGATGGCACCGCTCCCATCTTGCCCACAATCAATTCCTGAGCGACAATCCCGCAGCTTTTTTGACAGACTCCCCCACAATCCACCCCTTCTTCATTCTGATTTTTGATTCTGTCTTCGCAAGTCGGCACATGGCGGAATTTGGCATAGAACCCCCAGATAATGAGGAGGAGCATGGCCAAATAAACGGAACTGATGATTATTTTTTTGCGTTGCGCTTTATCCATGGGGCTAAAATTAGATGATTAGTTTAAAATAAATTCGACGAATAAAATCTCATAGAGCTATTTTAGCACATCCCCTAAAAACAAAAAAGCCTACCTAGCTATAGACAGTTTCCAACTCATTCCAAAATATAGCTCGCCATTTCCTTTTTTTCCTTCAGGTATAGCGCATTATCTTTGATATATTTTGCATATTGCGAAAAATTATTATCAAATTGACCCAATATAACCTCTTTCTTGGAAAGCTTTCCTGCCCGCTGTCCGGCATAGTCCAGATAACTTGAGTATGCCCAATCTTCCAACTTCTCATTAAATCCATGAATGAAATTATTAGCGTTCACGTAGGCTGACAGATAGAGCAGATAGTCATTAGAGTCGATATGGATGGATTTGAATTTTCCTTGGAAGAGTGCACCGGAACGATTTTGTTTTTTATTAAAATAGTTTGTATAGCCAGTTCCAACTTTCTGCATAAATCTACTGATGCCATTTTTCTGCAATTGCCTCAGTATAAAATGGTAATGATTCGGATTCAAGCAATAACAAATAATTTCAACCAACTTTTGTTCTGTGGAGGCGGAAAAATCGGAGTCCAACTCCGAATCGGAGTTGGACTCCGATTTTTCCTTTTCCAATTTTCTTAGTCTTTCTTCCCTATCTAAAATGCTATTGAATTCACGCATACTGGTCAAGAATCTAATATAATCCGCCTCATCCAAAAACACCTCGCGCTTATCCACGCCACGATTGTAGATGTGATAATATTCCCCATTAGCGAATTCGGCCTGCCGCATCTATTTTAGTTTTTTGTTTTTAATACTGTTATCTTATCACTCAATGATTTTTTACGCAATATACCTACAGAGCCGCGGCACTCCCCTTGGCGGAGTCTCTCTTTTTGAACGCGCGCCAGCGAAGTGAAAAAAGAGGACTCTGCCGTATTTTATCCATTAGCCTTGTCGATTGTCCTTTCCATCTCCCTCGCCACCCCACACCCCTCACAATGCTCCAGCACTCCCAAATACGATTGCACGCTTTGATTGAGCGATTCCTCAGAAACCAAACCCTCCTGGTACATTTTCTGTTTCAGGGATATTTTTTTCATCATTCTTTTTTTGGTCTTGGTTCGCAAAACTCTATGATGCGGCAAAACCACATAGCCCAAAAAATCTATCCCTTGACTGAATTTTCTGATACTGATTTTATTCGGGTGAAGCGTGATCTGTAGATTTTCCTGCAAGAAGCAAGCAATCTTTGGAATTATATTTTTCAGCCATTCTTCACTTTCGCCCAAGATTATAAAATCATCGCAATAACGCAGGTAATATTTTTCTTTGAGATTATGTTTCACGAATTGATCCAGCTCATTCAAATAGATGTTGGCAAAAATTTGGCTGGTGACGTTTCCCAGCGGCAAACCTGCCGGGAAACTTTGGATTATTTTTTCAATCAGCCATAAAGCATCTCTGTCTTGTATTTTTCTTCGGATTATTTCCAGCAAAATTTCTTGGTTAATAGAGTCAAAAAACTTTCTTATATCGCATTTCAAAGCAAAGATATTTCTTTTGTTATTTTGACTTGCTTTTCTTGTGAATTTTTCCAATTTTTTGACTGCTCGGTGACTACCCTTTCCCATCCTGCAAGAATAGGAGTCCCAAATAAAGCTTGGATCAAAAAGTGGATATAAAATCCTAAAAATCGCATGATGCAAAACTCTATCCATGACCGTGGCCTTATGAATTTTTCTCAGTTTTGGGTCATATACGTTAAATGCGGTATAATGGGAATGCTGGTAGGTTTTGTTTTTAAGTGTTTGATGGAGATGGAAAATATTTTCTTCCAATTTTATTTTAAATTCCAAGACATCCTTCTTTTTCATCTTTCCCCTGCTAAATTCTTGCCAAGCTGAAAACAAATTTTCTAAAGAAATAATTTTTTCAAAAATATCATTATGACAAATGGCATTCCCGCTAAGACCCCCCCCCAGCGAAGTCGTTACCACGAATATCGTTCATAAAAATAATCAGCCCAAATTATTTGCTGAATTAGAAAAATTATACGGAAATTGTTATGATCGCGTGCAAAATTTCCCCAAGATGGATAGAAATTTTTTGGGAAAAGAAATCTTGCTTTTTTTGAACGAAACGCATAAAGCTGCCCTGATTTCACTTCATAACCAGATCTATCTGCCACTGGCCAGCGCCAATTTTGATTTATTCAAAAAATCTCTGCGGCTGGCCGTGGACAAAAAATTCATTTCCACTGGGTGGTATTCTTCCCAATTGGAAACTATCGTTTCCATCGGGAGAGAAATCGGTGGTTGGCTCAAAAAGACAAAAGGCCCGAAGTGTTAGGGCAAGACGCAAACGGTTGTTGTCATTGGAGTTGTCAGCATTGTTGGAGTTGAGCTTGAACTCGTGGTCATCAGAATTGACGATTGCGACTGAAGCATTATAGCACCGTTTCCATCCATAATTTCAAAAAGAAGATTGCTCCGCTTTTCATAGCCAATTATCTTAGCCTCTGTTTGGACGCTAGCATAAATTTCATTATTCTCCGTCCCTGGAAACGCGCTGAACTTCGGGTTTTGTTACGAGGAAAGTGTCGCGTACGAACACTCTCTGAGCTCAAGCTTATTTTAGCATATTTTTTTGCAATAAAAAAAGCCCACGATGATTTACATCGTGGGCTGAAATCTGGAAATTTTTTATCCAAACTCCCTGTTCCGCTTCGCGGAAACAGATCCAAAATCCTCGCCTTCGGCATCTACCCGAAATTATAGGGCAAGACGCAAACGGCCGCCGCCATCGGAGCAGTCAGCACAGCGGAGCTGAGCCCGAACTCGTGGCCACCAGAATCGACGATCGCGACTGAAGCAAAGGGGCTGGTTTTTTTATCTTGATGCTCAACCAAGTCCCGTCTCCATTCCCAAGTATTGGGAGCCAGATAGGTTCCATCCTTGGCGAAAAGCTGGCTCGCCAGAATAATCCCTTCTGCATTGGAAAGCACTCTCACGTTTTTGGCTATGGCCGAAACATAGGAGCGGTCATCCGGAGTAACTATTTCGCCGTTTTTATTGACGATGATTTGGTCACTGGGGATATTCACCAAGTTGCTGGTGAAAATTATTTCCAGTGCGCCCGTCGTCACATTCGGCAACACTCTTTTCTTTTTGATTATGCGAATTATTTCTTTCGCCCAATCTTTTTTGAAAGCTTCGGCATCAAAATCTTCCGGCTCCGTCGGACTGCAGCGGCGCAAAAACTCTGCCAGTTTCAAGTTGGTCCAGCGGTCAACTCCCTCTTCCGCCCAGATTCTGAAGCTATTTTCTTTGAGCGGTTTCATTATCCGATCGAAGAAAAATTCCACTTCTGTCATTTGTATTTCCACCTCAGACTGGATTTCCGGAGTAGCTTTGAGCAAAGCGATGTTTATACTGCCCGCCTTCAGTCCAACCTTGATAGCTGGCAATCTCCAGGCATCGACAAAAATCTTTTTGCGGTCGATGCGGAAACTTTTACCATAAAATCTCTGATAAAAAATTTCCTGCTCCTTGATGTTTTTTTCAAGACTGCCGGTGGAAAGAAACCTTTCCAGCTTGTTGTCTTGAAACCATTTGAGTAGAGCTGCATAGTTAAGCGCACTTGGGACATAGTCATTGGCAAATGCCACCAGATCATAACGGAAGTTCGGATCGGTAATTGCCCACTGGAATATACTCATTCCCCCTGCCTCAATAATCATGCGCTCAGCCTCGTGGACTGTTCCCATTTGTTTTACAAACTCAATTATTCCCTCTATTGGTCGGCTCGCAACTTTTTTCATCGCACACCTCTCTATAAAATAGATTGTCGCTGTTGGACTTGGCCAATCGGTTTCGCCACAGCAGAAAGAATTCTTCAAAAAAATCCTTTCTGCTGTGGCAAATTGCAAAATTGGGTTTTTAAAGGACAATTTACACCGACCCAGTATTATACACCCGAATCAACTTTTTGTAAAGAGACGAAAATGCCTGATTTAAAGCATTTTAATTCAAAATTATCCACAAAAAAGGCAGAGCTGATTCCTAAGGTCCGACCTTTGGATATCCAAAGGTCGGACCTTAGGAATCCCGTGTTCATTATTAATCTCCCATGAACGAGCCCCTTGCCGAAACAAAAAAGCCTACCCTAAGAGGCACGCTTTCCAGTTTTCTTCAAAGTTTAAATGCATAGTTCCCAGCATTGTCCTACTCTTCCTGCCACAAGGACAGATACCATCGGGGCTGGCAAGCTTAACTTCCGAGTTCGGAATGGGATCGGGTGTTTCCTCGCCGCTAGAAACACTGGGAACTTTGCATTCAAATCTTTAACGTTATTTGATTTTTGATTATCCTAAAAAGTTTTAATCATGGGAGAAAAAAACAAAAAGAAAATCAGGGTCAAAGTCGTGAGGGTAAAAATTGTCAAAATGAACTTGAAACTGTTTTTTAATTTTCTCATAGACAAAAATGGCAACGTCTTTAATCGCTTAAAAACGCTTGATATGAGATAGTTTGTTAAATTGCTTTTCAGTTTTTTTTAGAAACTGTTAACTGCTAACAGACTCACGAATGTTTCGCGAATGAGAAAACGAATAGATTGCAAATAAATTTGCAAACACTCGCGTTAACATTCGCGGCAATTCGCTAATCGAAACTTAAGAGAGATAATGTTTAATTTATTAGTATCTCTCGGCTTAATGGATCACTCCACTTAGACCTGAGACCTATCAACCTGGTCATCTCCCAGGAAATCATCTTGATGCAAGCATCAAGAATTGCCTAATCTTGAGGTGGGCTTCCCGCTTATATGCTTTCAGCGGTTATCCCGTCCGAACGTAGCTACCCAGCAATGCTCCTGGCGGAACAGCTGGTACACCAGAGGTTCGTTCTTTCCGGTCCTCTCGTACTAGGAAAGAGTCCTCTCAAGCAATAACGCCTACAGCAGATAGGAGACCAACCTGTCTCACGACGGTTTGAACCCAGCTCGCGTACCGCTTTAATTGGCGAACAGCCAAACCCTTGGGACCTTCTCCAGCCCCAGGATGCGATGAGCCGACATCGAGGTGCCAAACCCCTCCGTCGATGTGAACTCTTGGGAGGGATCAGCCTGTTATCCCCGGGGTAACTTTTATCTGATGATCTTCTACGCTCCTATAAGCGATAGTCGGTTCACTAACTTCCACTTTCGTGACTGATTGACTTATGTGTCTCGCAGTAAAGCCGGTTTATGCGTTTGCACTATCGATCCGATTTCCATCCGGACCTAACCGACCTTTGTAAACTCCTCCGTTGCCATTTAGGAGGAGACCGCCCCAGTCAAACTACCCACCAGGCACTGTCCCCGGACTGGTATGAATAACCAAAACGATATAATTTTGAACCGCAAAAAACTTTGTTAGATTTTGATAACTTCACAACTTTGTTTTTTGCCAGTTCTATCATAAGTTTTAGAAAAACTCATAACAGTCCAGGGTTAGAATTTAAAATCACACAGGGTGGTATTACAAGGTTGACTCCCCTTCGACCGAAGTCGAAGCTTCAAAGTCTCCCACCTATCCTAGGCAATATAATCTCAAATTCAATACCAAGTTGTAGTAAAGCTCCACGGGGTCTTTTCGTCTTGCTGCAGGTCGACGGCATCTTTACCGTCATTGCAATTTCACCGAGCTCTTCGTTAAGACAGTTACCAAGTCGTTACGCCTTTGATGCAGGACAGAACTTACCTGCCAAGGAATTTCGCTCTTTTGTGTTAACTCTTGGTCGCCCAAGAGAACGGACTATAATTTTTCGCCCAGAAGGCGAATCTAGCGTTTAGTCTCTGAGGATTCTAAAAACTTAGAAGGTTTTTTGTGATTCATTTTTTCAATCATTTTTGCAATTTTTTTTACTCCTTTCAATTCTGAGTGAACATTTCCATTCATCATCTCAATGATTTTCGCAAAAATTTTAAAATCTCCCTTCTTGGCCGTTTTCAATTGATTATTTCTGAAGAATGGAATTATAATCTCAGTTAAATCTTTTTTAGACCTTACACAATAGCGATAAACATTTTCGTTATGATCGTCATATCTTTTGTTTACGAAAACTTTTCCACACTTGAAAAATTTTATCAAAATTTCAAGCGATTTCTTGCTTTTTTCGCCTTGCGTAACTACAAATTCAGGAAACACTTGCCACCCAAATTTTGTAGTTTTATTTCTAAAGAGACTTACCGAGAAACATCCTTCTCCGTCAACATAACCAACTATCCAACCAATCATTTTTAGTCTTTCCTGCTGATTGTCTGCACTGGCAGCTTTTTTACTTGGCATATTTTTCCATTAAATAATCTATGGAATAATTGTACCATAGTAGCTCCAGATTCACCAGAGTTCCCAGCATACGGCTAAATGTTTTAAGACAATTACGTAATTAATTACGCAACTAGGCAGTTATTTTTCCTTTTTTAACTATTCTGTTTATTTACCATTACATCCCCATAATCGTTCCAGTCTTTCTGTAATCTTTATAAAAAATTACAGAACCTTAGAACGATTATAGTTATCGCTGACGTTCACTGGCGCTTCGGGGATTGGCTTGCACCTCTCCCGTTAACGTTCCAGCACTGGTCAGGCGTCAGCCCCTATACTTCCCCTTACGGGTTTGCAGAGACCTGTGTTTTTGGTAAACAGTCGCTTGGTATCTTTCGCTGCGGCCGACCTTGCGGTCGGCGGTCCATATCCCTAAGTTACGGACGCTGTTTTGCCGAGTTCCTTAACGAAGGTTCACTCGTTCACCTTAGGCTACTCGCCCAGTCTACCTGTGTCGGTTTTAGTACGGTTTCGATATGACTAATCTTAGAAGCTTTTCTTGGCACTCTGCTCATTCTTGTTCCTCGCCGGTGAGGCGAGTTCCAGAAATACCTTGGAATATTGTGAAACGGATTTGCCTGTCTCACTTCCTCAGTACCCCTACCGAAATCCAATAATCGGCAAGAACTACTAAAATGCGTCACTCCATCGAATCATACCGAAGTTAAGGAATATTAACCTTATGTCCATCGACTACGCCTTTCGACCTCGCCTTAGGACCGACTAACCCTGAGATGATTGACATTGCCCAGGAAACCTTAGACTTTCGGTGTCGGAGGTTCTCACTCCAATTGCGGTTACTAATTCCAGCATTCTCACTTCCATACACTCCACGGATGCTCACGCATGCCGCTTCAGCGCGTATGGAACGCTTCCCTACCACGCCGCACACAGTGCGGAATTTCAAATTTCAAAGCTCAAATTTCAAATAAATGTCAAATGACTAAATTTCAAATTAATTTGGAATTTTTGTCATTTGGATTTTGGAATTTATTTGACATTTGGCATTGGGATTTTGACATTCTGTACTATGTACGGCATCCGCGTCTTCGGTACTATGTTTGAGCCCCGTTGAATTTTCGGCGCAAAGTCTCTAGACTAGTGAGCTGTTACGCACTCTTTAAAGGATGGCTGCTTCTGAGCCAACCTCCTAGATGTATAAGAAACTTCACCTCCTTTCCCACTTAACATAGATTTTGGGACCTTAGACGGCGGTCATGGGCTTTTTCCCTTTTGAGCTCCGAGCTTAGCCCCGGAGTTCTGACTGCTGGGATAATTGTTTTGGAATTCGGAGTTTGGTTGAGAACCCTACGGCGAACCGCGAATCCTCATTCAGTAGCTCTACCTCCAAAACATAGTTGTCCCAACGCTAGCCCTCAAGCTATTTCGGGAAGAACCAGCTATCGCCAAGTTCGATTGGAATTTCTCCTCTATTCACAAGTCATCCCCGCATGTTGCACGGTGCGTGGGTTCGGGCCTCCTTTGCCTGTTACAGCAAATTCACCCTGCTCATAAATAGCTCACCTGGCTTCGGGTCTAGTTCGTGCCATCGTTGTTCGCCGGTTAAAGCTCGCTTTCACTGTGGCTCCGCGACAAAGTCGCTTAGCCGGACGACACAAAACTAACTCGCTGGATCGTTCTACAAAAAGCACGCAGTCACCACACTCTTCACTCGCGTTCCGAATTTTTAAATTTTTAATTTTGTAATTTTATAAATAATTTCAAATTTCTTAATGTTTAAAAATTTAGACATTAAGATTTATTTAAAAAATTAAAAATTGGAAATTAAAAATTCATTCTGAACGTCAGTGAAGAATGCGGCTCCTACTCTTCGTTAGCATATGGTTTCAGATACTATTTCATCTCCCTCATCGGGATACTTTTCACCTTTCCCTCACGGTACTCGTTCGCTATCGATCACTAAAAATATTTAGCCTTGGAGCAATAGTGGCCCCAGATTCAGACGGGATTTCTCCGGTCCCGCCCTACTTGAGAATAATTCCGTAGTCGTTGTTCGTTTTCATATACGAGGCTTTCACTCTCTATGGCCGCTCTTTCCAGAGACGTTCTATTAACAAACAGTTTCCTACCCCGATTAAACGAGTAGAATTATCTCGCAACCCCACCGGTCTTGCGACTGATGGTTTAGGCTTCTCCCCGTTCGCTCGCCACTACTTGGGGAATCTCAGTTGATGTCTTTTCCTCCGGCTAATAAGATGTTTCAGTTCGCCGGGTTCGCTACAATAGCCTATTTATTCAGCTAAAGTTCTCCGACGTAAAGTCGGAGGGGTTGCCCCATTCGGAAATCTCCGGATCAAAGGTTGCTCAGCACCTCCCCGAAGCTTATCGCAGCTAGCTACGTCCTTCATCGCTTTTTAGTGTCAAGGCATTCACCATATGCATTAGTACTACCGCTCTTAAATTTTTCACCCCGACATTACATCGGGGTCAATGTTAGCAGTTAGCAATCACTAAAATCACTAACTCTATTTAACTGACAGTTTTCATTATTGCAATTTTTTTACCTACTTTTATCTAATATCGCATTGCTTACGCGACATTAGATGACTAATCATAAATATCCAATTCTATTCCCGCCAACGGTAGGCATTGAATATCCAGATTAAGACCTTTGCTCCACTAAACTTAATCGAATCGCACAGAATGCAAAAAGATTTTTATTTGAGTAGAGCTATTTAATTGTTAAGGTGCGTTTGATGCGGAAAATAATTTTCACAATCATTTTATGAAAGACTATTTCCGCACAAATTAAAAACCGCTTTAGAGCGGAGTTTTTTAGAAGCAAATTCAAAGACTTCTAAAAGTTTCACCCCGCAAAATCACTTCGCGATCGCGGGGCAAGCCCGCTTTTTTCAGTTAGTTTTTTGATTGATTTTATCATTCAGTCATCCTTGAAATTATCCCCTTTTCTTAGGCACAATCCCCCAGGAATCACATACTAATTTCTTAACGCTTTACTATGATAGCAGGCCTGAAAATAATGTCAAGGGCTATTATGGTAATCGTAGAGACGCCCCGACGGGGCGTCTCTACGATTACGGTTTTGCCGTATTTTCCGTCCTTACGGAGTAGGTGTCACTGGAGGAGTAGTTGGCTTAACAGTAGGAGCAGTGGGGGGGGTAGTTGGTGTAGTTGGTGTAGTTGGTGCTACAGGCGCAGTCGGAGTAGTCGGGGCCGGTTGATTGTCCTGGGTCAACCCCAGGCTTTCGGCCGTGTTCACTACGCCATTATTCACGTTGTCAATCATCTTTTTCAATTTAGCGATCGTGTCGGCGTTACTGCCATTACTATTGGCACTGAGCAGATCCACTACGCGGCCATATTCTTTTTTGGCACCGTCCTTGTTTTTTTCTTTCTCATACAGCAGTCCCAGATAGAAATGCCCATTAACATTCTTGTCATCTATGCTTATCGCTATTTGATAAACCTGCTCCGCCGATTTCAAATCATCATTCTTATTCCTTTCTTCATACATGCGGCCGAGGGAAAGAATGTAGTTCACATTTTTCGGTGAAAGGTTCGCAGCCTTCACCGCGTTTTCCACCGCGTGGTCCAAATCGTTCAGCGCTTCATCAGCCAAAGCCAATTGGTAGTAGCCTTCCGGATAATTCTGTTTTTCGTCGACTGATTTTTGGAATAGATCCTTAGCATCATTGACCAATTGTTTTTTCTTGGCCGTATCTTTTTCCGCCCCCGCTGTGGCCACATCCAATTGGCCGAGTTTCACAAAGTAGACCGGGTTATGCGGTTCCAGTTCTTGCGAGCGCTTATAGTTGTCCACCGCGAGACTCAAAGAATTGGGCACATAAAGACCGGCGTTTTCATAGATCAGGGCCAGCGATTCCACCGTGCCCACATCATTGGGAGAAATGGTTTTAGCTTGATTAGTGACCGCAATGGAATTGTTCAAATATTGCTGGATCTTATTGATATCTCTGGAATTTTGATCCTTCAGCGCTTCCTGATTAGCCAACGCCATGTAATATTGCCCCAATTGGACATAATATTTGGATTCCAACGGATTGAGCGTGACTGACTGACTCAAATCATTAAGTGCCCTATCCGGATCAGTGGCCACTAGCGCTGCTGCACGCTTAGCATAAATGTCCGAGGCATAAACCTTACCAAGATAAACGAAGAAGAAGGCGATACCGGCGCTGACCACCATAAAGACAAAAGCCAGAGCCAAGGCAAATTTAGGCGAAGCCTTAAGCGAAAGATTTATTTCTCGCTCGATGTTTTCCGATTCGCGAATCCCGGTGGCCAAAGCCAAGGTGCCGAGGAGTACCCCCATGACCAATATTCCGCCGTCAGCCCGCACACTCATGACATCTACTAGCATAATCGCCGCCGCACTGGCCAGCCCCAAAGAATATAATTTGTTTTTTTCCTTGTCTTTATACAGCAGATAGAATTGGGCGCCGACGTAGGTCAAAATGAGGAGCAGGAGAAAAATGGCTCCCACGATGCCAGCCGTCGGAATCACTTCCGCCAAAATACCCGTACCTTGATAGAAGCGCAAACTGTAGAGGGCATTAGCGTTGAAATCCTGCGGCCGGTTCAAAGAGAAGTCATAGCTGTAGGTCGCCGGACCGGATCCGACCAAAAATTTATTCTTCATACTTTGCCAGGCGATGTCCGCGGAAGTTTTGTAATTCAAACTGACTTCCATTGGCAATTGCACTTTGGCAATCGGCACGCTGCCAGTCAGGCGCAATACCATTACCAAGACAAACACGGTCATCGGCAGCCAGACCCACGTGCTTTTCGGGCGTACGATTTTGGCCAGGATAAAAATCAAAAACACAGCCACTCCGACGAACAGTCCAACCCACGGAATATAATTATAGAGAGCCAGGACCAAAAACATATCTAATACCAGAAAGAAAAGCATGCCTGTTTCCAGAATCCCCTTAACGACTTTGCTTAAATTTTTAGCATCAGCCACTTGCAAAATAGCCGTGGTGATAATCGGAATCAAAAGTGAGAACAATACCCCTAAGCCTGTAATAGACCCGACCAAACTGAGCGGAGAATAAGCGGCGATGGTGTCCGGCAGAAATTTCAAACCAAAAATCGCGAGTGTCGTCCAAATCATTGTAATTGCCCCGGCCGAAATGACCGCAATCATCACCAATTTCATTCTCTTCAAGTTTAAATTACTGTTCAGGAAATAATACGCGATGATGTAAGCCGTGATACTCATGAGACCGAGCGATGGATCACTATAAGCGCCCCAGAAACTGTGCCAACGATCCACGGAAAAAACCGTGGCGGCGATATAGGCCAACCAAAATCCCAAGATCGGCCAATCCAACGGCGTCCGCTTGATGTTCATTTCTCCCACCACCACGCCTTTGGTCACCCAGAAAACTAAGCCCAAAAGCACCCAGACATAGAAATAGATCTGTTTATCAAAAATAATGCCTTGCTGGGTGAAGCCGGTGAAAAAAAGCGGCAAGCCGAAGAAAAGCATAAAAATCGCGAGACCGATCAGTTTGTCCAAAATCTTTATGACTAATTTTTGTTCATTTTTCTGTTCGCTGTTTTTCTCCGGAGCAATTTCCGCTTCGAATTTTTGCGCATGACTTAACTGATAGGCATCCTGCAGACTGGCTCTGCGAGGTGAGGACACACTAGACGTATCAGCCATCGATTTTCTGACGTTAATATTAAACGGTTGTTGTTTTTCCGGTTCCATATTTGTGTTAATTATTTTATATTTACTTGCTTTAAATTATAGAGGTTTTTGAAAAAAGGGTCAAACCGTTTTATTTGATAGTCACTCCCCTTTTGAACTGCACGTTGCGGTTGATCTGGACATTGACTTAATCTTTGCCCGCTATTCCACATGCCCAAAACCACACTGGCAAAACCTTGATTTTTTTGCCAGCTTCTTCAAATTCTTCATTTTCATCTTCAGTCAATATAATTCCTTCATCAAGCTTATATTTCTCCAGGGCTTCCAAAAGTCCTTTAATTTCCCGTTGTCGAGTGTCATAATCTTTAAGGCTCTTCGTGACTTGAAAAGCGGCGGAAATTTTTTTGCCATCTTTAAGTAAGAAATCACATTCTCCATTACCACGGAAATAAAAAACTTTTTTCCCTGCTTTTAAAAATTCCAAAAAGACCAAATTTTCCAAGAGCCTGCCGTAATCGTCGGAAAAAGAAAAACGAATCGCATTAAGTAGCCCCGTGTCCACGGCATATATTTTTTTCAGATGCCTCATCTGCTGTTTTAATTTATAATCATACACACTCAGTTCAAACAAAAGAAAAACGCTCTTGGCATAGGAAAGATATTTGGACAAAGTAGTTTTGCTGGCTTTCCTATTCATCGACAATAGCACTTTTTCCATCTTGGAAATTGAAGCCATCGAGGAAAAACTGTTTATTTCCATTTTTAAGAAATCCTCTAGCAAGGCAGTGTTCTTAACATCGTAGCGCTCGACAATATCGGAATAAAACATTGTGCTATAGTATTCTTGCAAAACTTTTTGCTTGAGCGTCTCAGACAAAGTTTCCGGGAAACCGCCCTGCTCCAAGAATTCATTGAACGCTTTTTTTATTTGTCCGCGCTTTTTGCCATACAAAATCGTTTTAGATTCGAAATCTATTTTTTTGAACTTTAAAAATTCCCCAAATGATAAGGGGTACACCATAAAAGAAAGTGAGCGGCCGCGGAGCTCGGTAGCGATTTCCCGACTGAGCAACTTTGAAGATGAACCTGTCAGGATCAATTTGATATTCGGATTTTTTTCACTTATTCTTCGTGCCCATTTCGACCAAAACTTGATATTTTGAACTTCATCCAGGAAAAAATATATTTTCTTGTTTTTTTGAGGCGTAACCAATTCGAGGTAACTTTCCAATAACAAGGTCAGCTCATCGCCCACCAAAGGATAGAGTCGCTCGTCTTCAAAATTGATATAGAGAATATTTTCTTTCGGAATGTCTAATAGTAATTCTTTGATAATCTGGAAGCAATAATATGTTTTTCCGGCGCGGCGCGGTCCGATGATTGCTAAAATCTTTTTGCCGGCCAGTAAGCGCCTGTCAAACTTGCGCATCAAAATATCGTTTGGAATCTCAAATTCCATCCATTCAGTGATGAGTTTCTTTAAATTTTCCTTGGTATCCATAATTTTAGTACTATATTATTTGTCCAGTTAAATGGACAATTATCTAGTAATTTGTCCATTACAATGGAAATATATCACATCTATCAATCCCCGTCAATATTCCCTCTCTCTTACCCCCTCCGTGCAGGAGCAGGTTTGTAACCTGATTCTTTTAGTTTACGGGCTTTTTGAATTTAATTCTTGTTTAAACATTTCGATGGTTAACTCCAGGGTCCAAGTTACAAACCTGAACCTGCATCGAGAACTTGAACCTGCATCGGTGGTTCAGACTATTTAATCTGCACATTCCTCTTCAACTGCACATTCCGATTGAGTTGCACATTGATGCTATTGTTCTCATCCGCCCCAATGTCCCACACGCCGGCGTGGCGGGTTTCGCCGTCGATGTCGGTGTTGAAAGGAAAATTAGCGTCGGCTGAGAGATCCGCCCCGGAATTTTTGGCGGCGGTGTCCGATGGGGCAAGATGGAAGTCTTCCGCACCGGTCGTAGTGGAAACAAAGCTGACGGTTTGATTGCGGCAGCTGTGCCCGCCACAATCCGCTCCGCCGGCGTTAGGCGAAGTGGCGTCTTTGGAAAGATTATTAGTGGAAGAGGCATTGAATGTACCAGCATAGTCCGTGGTGTTGTTATAGGCAAGATTGTTTTTGGCAAAAACTGTCCCACCGCCATTCTCATTATTAATTCCGATTGTATTATTATAAATTGTATTATTGTAAACATAATCAGTATCAACTGAAAGATAATTCAAATAGATACCATAGCTATCACTATTGTTAAAACCATAAATAATATTGCTCCAGACGTAGTATGTCGTCGCAAAATTAGATGAGTAATCCAAGGCACTAATTCCATAAATAATTGTGCCTGTGGTGTTGGTATTTCTGACAATATTATTGGAAATCCTGATCACCCCCCCATCTGAAAAATTATTTTCGATCCACATACCTCCGGAGTCAAATCCGACTCCCTCCGCTTTTTCTATTTGCAATCCGTCAATCCAGACGAACTTGATTTGCGAATAGATAATATCATTGTAAAAATTATTCATTGGAACAACCATTCTATATTTCCCATCATCCCACTTCCCGCTATGCCTCTGCGTCTGATTAATTTCACTTGTCGTGTTGTATGGCGTATAAATTTTCACATAATCCTGCGCCCCAGTAGTCCAAAACTGCACGGTGACCGCCGTGGTGTCCGCACCAGTGTCGTAGTAGCAAGGAATATTTAATTGATAATTATTGGTCACTAAATCTTTCGTGTTTAGATGGGTTGCGTCAAAAGCACCCGTGGCAGTGTTGGCATCCACTGCACCTTCGAGTGAAGCGAAGGCGTGAGTGATGGAAGTGACGGTTGTGCCGGCCGAAGCTGCAGTTGGTGTGCCACCGGTGGCACTGACACAATTCCAATGCATCTGATCGGCGTTGGTTTTGGCGCTCAGGTAACATGTGCCACCAGTGTAGGTCACCAAATCCCCCACGCCCATATTCGTCGCAGTCTGCGCCACAGAAAATGTAGCGGTTGAACCGCTAACGGTCACGGTCGGAGAACCAGTTTTGTGATCGGTAGTATTTTGTCCGACACTATAAAAAATCTGCGTAGCCGCTTCGTCCGCGCCGATGTCCCAACCGAGACCGTTTTGATTTCTGGTTTGAGAATCGATGTCGGTGGTGAAGGCGAAGTTGGAATCAGCGCTCAAGTTTGCGCCGGCATCCTTGGCTTGCGTGTCGGTCGGAGAAAGGTGGAAATCCTTGTTGGTCGCATCCGCAAAAGCCACCGTGGCTTGTTTGTCATGGGCACCACCGGCGTTGTCAGCCGCCAGGTCGGAAATGTTGTAGTCTGAAGCAGCGTTGAAAGTGCCGGAATAACCATTGGCACAATTTTGCACGATGTTATTTTTGGCAATATCATTGGCCGTGCCGGAAATGCCCACCGCACTACCACTAACCGTGTTGTTGTAGACTTTTTCCGGGCCGCCGGCGTCGCCGTTTATACCAAAACCATAGATAACATTATTGTAAATATTGGTGCTGCCGACATTGTTCGTATGCGAGATGACGGCAAAGCCGGTGGCCGTACCGGAAAGTTCCGCTCTGATAATGTTACTGGCAATATTAATTGCGCCACTGGCATTGGGATTAATGGCGTAGATGGCATCATGTTCAAAGGCAGTGGAAATCATATAGAACTGCAGGCCTTCCACGGTGACAGCGTCGTTTCTGATGGTCAACATGGACAGAGCAAAAGCGCTGTGATTTATCGCTACATTATATTTGGTCGCGTCCCACTTCCCAGCAGGCCTTTGTGTTTGATTGACTTCGGTGGTGGTGTTGTTTGGTGTATAGATTTTGATGGAATTTTGTCCGCCGGTGGTCCAGCCGCGCACACTTACCCCTAAGGTATTGGGATCTGCGCCGGTGTCATAGTAGCAAGGCACATTGAGTTGATAGTTGCCAGTGACTAAGTTTTTAGTATTCAAATGCGATGCGTCAAAAGCGCCATTGCCGGTATTGGCATCAACTGTCCCTTCCAGCGCACCGAAGGCGTGGGCAATCGAAGTGACACTCACCCCTGCCACTTGCGCCGGTTGTCCGCCTGTCGCACTGACGCAATTCCAATGCATCTGATCGGCGTTGGTTTTAGCGGATAGGTAGCAAGTCCCACCGATGTAAGTCACTAGATCCCCCACCCCCATGTTCGTCGCTGTTTGTGCCACACTGAAAGTGGCGGTCGTGCCGGATACGGTGACAGTCGGTGTACTAGTTTTGTGATCGCTAGTATTTTGTCCAACACTGAAATAGACCTCCGTCGCCGTTTCATCGGCGCCGATGTCCCAAGCATTGATGGCCGCGTTTCTTGATGCCCCGTCGATGTCAGTGGAAAAAGCAAAATTGGCATCCGCAGAAAGATCCGCGCCGGAGTTTTTCGCGGCGGAATCTGCAGGAGAAAGATGGAAGTCTTCTAAACCAGATACGGTGGAGACAAAATTTACGGTAGCTTGCTTGTCATGAGCTCCTCCTGTTGTGTCACTAGATAGATTGGAAATGTTGTAATCGGAAGCCGCATCGAAAGTTCCATAATATCCATCCGTGGCACCTTGAACTATATTATTTTTGGCAACCACAGTAGAAGTCGATACTATCTTAAATCCTACTTCAGCGTTATAAACAGTGTTGTTATATACATAAAAGTTTCCCCCCTCCATAACAATCGCTCTATCTTCTGCAGAACCACCGGTTATATTATAAAAAACATTATTGCTTAATATGACATTCTTTACTGTCTGATATATATCTTTGAAAGCATACATCGTATTGACCCCGGACACTTGAGCCACAAGTATATTTTTATTAATAGTCAATAAAGAGCTTGCGTTATTTAAGCTGGTATATATTATGGCTGTGTCAGCGCTGGCAGTTGCATTGGTATTTTTTAGCTGGATGCCTTCAAATATAATATATGCACTATTAAGTTGAACAGTTGTAGTGCCGGATGATACTAAGCTGTATTTCCCCGCATCCCACTTCCCCATCGCCCTCTGCGAATTATTACTCTCCGTCGCAGTATTCGACGGCGTATAAATTTTGATATATCTCGTCGCATCGGTCGTGTAACCGGAAACTGTGACAGCCGTCGTATCGGCGGCGCTATCATAATAACAAGGAATATTCAGAGCGACATTAGCGGCAGTAAGATCGGAGTTGCCCAGTAAAGTAGCTGCACCCGCCACGGCCGAATTCAGTGAGGTGTAGACATGTTTAATGGAAGTGACAGCCGTGGAACCAATATTGGTCGGCGTGGCACCTGTATTGGTCACCACATTCCAAACAGTGGTGGAAGTTTTACTTGAGATATAATAGGAAATGGCATTGGCGACGATAACATCTCCCACACCAATGTTTCCGGTTTGCGCCACGGTGAAAGTGGCCACGCCGCTCGTAATGGCGACATTCGGCGTACCGGTTTTGAGATCCGCGGCCGATTGACCGACGGAATAATAGACATTGGAAACAAAATAGGTATACCCATTTGTCAGTGTCGCGCTCTGAGTGTCAGGATTGGTGGCAACCACATTTCCCGCGCCAAGCGCGTGAGCCGGAGTGACAGCGGTGATAGTGCTGCCGTCGGTTGACGCCACACTCGTGGCGGCAGTTCCACCAATGGTGACAGCTGGAGTGCCATATCTGACACTCGGCGAAGTGAAGTTGGCAGTCCAACGCGCGATCCCTTTGGAAACGCGCACCTCATCAATGTAGGCATTCACGGATGTTCCGGTGTTGGCTTCCTGCTGCCCAATTTGAAATTGGTCGCTCGAATTGAAAAATGTCGCAGCGCCGATGCTTTGCGCCGTGCCCACTTGTGTTCCGTTCACAAAGAAAAGCATGTTCGTGCCGGACCTCACCATGGCGCAATGATACCAAGTATCCACGCTGGGTGTCCAAGCGAACGACACGGACGATTGATCGCTCCCCGTCGTTGAGTAATAGAAGCCCATCGCCGCTGTGCCAATATGTTCCAGGAGCCATGATTTCTGGCTAGTCGCTCCGTTCCATTGCCCAAGCACCGCGGTATAGTTGGGCGTAGCCGGATATCTGATCCAATAATCAATGGTGAAATCTCCACTGCCAAGATCCCAGTCTGCGCTGTCAGGCGTCGACACAAAATCTCCATTGCCGTCAAAAACTGCTGAGCTGCCGCCAAACTTACTTTGCGCCGTGGAAATTTTCGCGTTACCATTGGCCGTCATTGTTTTTGGAGAAGACGCGCTGTCAGTGAAGGTGGTTGAATTATTGGCCCCGTCGCTATGCAAAAGCAACTTTGTATAACTATCCAAACCGATGGAAAAATTACTGCCGGAAATCGTTACACTGGTTCCACCACTGGGCGATCCACTGACCGGGTTGATTCCCGACACAGTCGGAGCGGATTCCGCACTGACAAAAGAAGCGGAAGAAAGACCCGTTATTATAAAAAATGCGATTAAGATTAATTTGTGGTATTTGGACATTTTATAAATCTAAAATCCCAATTTCCAATGTCAAATAAATGTTAAAAATCCAAATGACAAATTAAAAAAGGGGCTTATAATTTTGATATTTCGTTATTTTTATCTGTTTTATTGATTATGGCTGAAAATATCCAGGTTAGCTCTTGAGATTCTTTCCACAGTATTCTACAATTTTCTTTTGCGTCAGTGGCTCTGGCAATCATTCTCATCCAATGCATAGTTTCTTTTGATTCTTTCTTGCATATCCCAATCTTATGTCTGAAATCTTTTTTTGACTCAGCACAATCCGCTTCCATGTAGTTAGCCCCGATGCTAGTGGCACTTCTGATACATTGATTGACGAGTGGCTTGGTTATTTCATCCTTTCGGATAGTTTTTAAAAAATCAATCATATTTTCTCCAAATACAGAAGTTCTTTCGATTAAATCATATTTTTTAGGATTTTGGATTTTATTTGACATTGGAAATTGGGATTTTGACATTTTATGATTATTTAATTTTCTCAACGATTTCCCACCCAAAAACCTTGTCCAGATACGGTTGGCCGGTGAGGAGCGAATTGGGGTCGGAGAAGCCGATTTTGTCCAGATTGATTTTCCACGCTCGCGCGGCGATGGTTTCTTTTTGTGCCTGAGGATTTTTTTCTTCTTTTATAGCTTGCTGCTGATCTTTGGGCAAAGTTTTCAGATCTATGTCTTTTTGCACCGGTTGCGTCAGTTCCGAAGCCTCCGTGTCGTTCAGTTTCATTTTCAAAATCAAAAAACTGACTTTTTCGGTGTCGGACCACTCATGATTTTCGTCATACAAACCAACCACATAACCTTTTTTGATGGAACTTTTTTTATCCTCAATCGGATCCGGCATGGTGTTGTCGCGAATGGAAACCAAGACTTGATAAGTTTTGACCTCGCCCCCGCTCCATAATTTGCCATGGAAGAAAATTTTATTCACCCCCCAAAAAATGCCCCAGATTATGCCAGCGGCCAAAGCGATGACCACAATAATGAACAAGATCAGCCTCCAGGCGCGGGCGATTCTTTTCAAAATTTCCATAAGAATAACTTTAAATATTATACTGGTTAATTATAACACAAAAACAAATCAATTTTTAATTTTGTAATTTTATAATTTTATAAATAAATCTAAATTTTCAAATTTTTAAAAATTAGAAATTCGAGCATTATTTAAAAATTATAAAATTAAAAATTATAAAATTATTTCAGAATCCCACTGCCGCGCCGCCATTATAATCCGTTTTGACTTGGTCGGCGTTCAGGGGGTAGCTGAAAACTTTTACATCATCTATTTTTCCCGCAAAATATGTGCTGCCGATTCGGCCTAGATAGAAACTGCTAGTTGAATTGAAGGTGGTGCCGGTTATGGCCACAATATGGTGCCAAGCAGTGTCTGCGATTGTGCCATTTAAGTTTCCGTCGACATAATATGAAGTGAAACCGGTAGCCGTGACTGCGCCGCCACTGATGGAAATTTTATGCGATCCCCCATCGAGGTCGAGAATTGATTGCGTAGTGCTATTGGGTTTTATCCAAAGTGAAACGGCATTTATTCCGGTAATGGCCGTACTGATTCCAACATAATTATTCGCGCCGTCAAAACTCAAACACTTCCCCACCTTGCACTGGCTGGCAGGTTGCCAAGTGGCGCCGGTGATGGTGCCATTGTTGAGACTCACCCCCTCGTCATGCACGGTCGGGCCGCTCCCTTCATCAAATCTCCACTCCGCCACCGGCTTGCCGCGGTTGAAGTCCCACGCGATTTGCGCGGGCGTGCGGGCGTAGTTGAAGATGCGGACGTCATCGATTTTGCCGGAAAAATATGGTGGCGTGCCCCAACCACCAGCAGAATCATATCCTATTAAAAAACCCTCTGGGACATTAGGAGAGTGTCCGCCAACCATTGTTTTTGTAGCTACGATATTTCCGTTTACAAAAAGTTCTGCCAAACCATCTTTTCTGAATGATAGGGTAATAAATGACCAAGTGTTTTTATTTATCACACGAGTAGATGTGAAAAAATTATTAGTCCAAGAAGATGCCTCATTCATCCCTTCGTAAGCTAAATATGCAGAGTTTCCGTCACCGCTTATCAGAATAAGACTATAGCCTTGTCTTCTTTGCATAACAACACCCCTTCTGCCACTATCCAAATTAGTCGGGTATACCCAGGCCGACATTGTCATATCATCACTCATTCCGAGCTGGCTTGAATTTCCACAATCCACATAATCATCCACCCCATCAAACCCACAACCCGAACCATATTTTCCCGGCACGGTGCAATCCATGCCACTGGCATTCGCCCCCCAATGTGTCGTACCGTTGTTGCCATTACCACTCGTGTCATAAAGAGTTTTGGCGTCACCCGCCACTTTCTCATCCATCTTCCATTCCCCCACGGGCTTGTCACACTGCGCCGTGTCTCCCGGAATGCAATAGTCTTTGGCCGCGCCGGTGACCGTCGTGCCGTTGCTGTTCCTGGAGGGATCACTCCCCAGCGTCATGGCCGCGTTGCGATTGTAGAGAAGCTTAATTTGATCAAGTGAGAGGGCGTAGGTATAAAATTTATAATCATCAATGAGACCGGTGAAATATCCGTAAGGCGAACTGGCACTGGTGTCACGACCAAGTTGCCAAGCAGAGGCCGTGTCGTCCGCCACGGAGACGAGCGGCTGCGCGCCTTGCAAAACGCCATTGATATAAATTTTAAAAGTTATGAGATCATAGGTGCAGGCGATGTGCGACCATTGGTTGATCGCGATAGCTGAAGTCGAAACAGCGGCCGCTTGCCAGCTAGCGGCCTTGATCTGGCAAAGCGGATGACCGGTGGCGTCGGTCGCCACACGCATCTCTTCGGCTTTGCCCATAATGGCTTTGGAAGCGACTGAGGTGGCAGGATTCACCCAGACGGAGACGGAAAAAATGGAAGTGTTGACCGCCTGCGCCTGGCTGCACACACCCAAAAGTCCAGCCGCGGCCAGGAAAAATATTAATAATCTAGTTTTGCTCACAAAGCATATTGACATAAAATTTGTTATATGATAGTATTAGGTCATAGAAGACTTTCAGCCGTAGTTTATACACTACAATTTGGCAGAAGGTCTTTTTGTTTTAGAAATTCTATTTACTCTTCATCTTTTGACAGTCCCTTTGTCGGAAAAGTCGACATCAAAAATTTCTGACTTTTTATTTTTCCTCCCTTTATATCCTCTTTTATCTGCACACAAAATAGCTCATTGTCCGCCGTTACTCCATAAAAACGATGAAGTGTCTCTGAAAAATTATTCGGATTCTTTTTCGATATTGGGGCAAAATGCGATTTCTCAATAAGTTCAATGGCGCAAGCAAAATATTTAACGCGACGCGTCTTGTCCTTGAAATTTTTCTTGTCCGTCAGATGTTTCCAAAATAATTCCAAGAAAACTTTTTCTTTCTTAAAATACCAAGAACGTACGTAAGGCCGCCTTTTGGATCTTTTTTTTATTTGATTATACAAACGGAAAGCCGCCGGACTGATATCTCCATAACGCATACCTGGAAATGATTTTATTTTTGTTTTATAAATTTTCATAATAGGTGAGTTTTATCCGGTTATTAATATGAAAAATCCGGCAGGCTGACATAATCGTCCCCATCAAACTCCATCCCTCCCCCGAATTTCCCACTTTTATCCCACATGGCTGTGGCAGTGGCGTTGGTGCCCGAACCGCCGGAGTTCAAAGCCCCATTCAAAGCCGCCCCGCCCGAGCCGCTGTTGTGCGCGATTGAGCCATAGCCTTCATTGAAATCATAACTGGCGATGGGCGGCACCGTGATGGTGGCTTGGCCACCTAAATTTTCATTGACTCCCCGCAAAGAGCTGACTCCGGATTTTCCAGCGTTATAATCGGTTTGGATTTGTTTCGAACTTCTCGGATAATCATAGATCTTAAACTCATCCAATCGTCCGGTGAATCGATTGCTGGCACCATCAAAATCAAGGCCTAAATATAATGTCGGATTTGATCCGGAAAGCGAACCGACAGAGGACGGATTAATTTTTGAAGCTTTCAATGTTCCATCCAGATATATTTGCAGACCTGTCGTTACATTTTTTTCCGCCAAAACATAGTGCCATTGGCTGTCACCATAATTGACTCCTGTTGTGCAAGCAGAATCTTTGGGAGCAAAGTTTCCAAAATTGCTCGTGTCATCCAGTCCGAAACAAACATTGCCACCACTATTCATCCACACTTTCCAGCCGGAAGAATCATAGCGTGATGCTAGGACTTCCGAGGCTGAAACGGTACCAGAGCGAAACCATACACCGACGGAAAATCCCTTAGTTTTAAAATTAAGATCCGTGTCATAAGTCCGACTGATCATCTGTCCACTGCCGTTGAAATCGAGACAACTTCCAGCCGCGCAATTAGCGCCGGCCATCCATGCCGCGCCGGCAATTGTCCCATCGCTCCGGCTGACAGCTCCGCGAGAACTTTCATCGTGACTGGTCACGCCACTACCCTCGTTCATCGGCCAATACAAAACAGGCGGATTGCATGGATCGCAATTTTGGCAATAAGCCACCTGAGCTCCTGTTGTTACTCCATAATTATTGCCGACATTACTTGCGTTTATCCAACCCAATTTTTCGCTCCAAGCGTAGCCGGAAAAATTGCCGGATGCATCGACTGCTACTTGATAATCGACATTGCCAATGCTGGAAAAGTTTATCCACCCAGCTTTTTCACTCCAAGCAAAGCCTGAAAGATTGCCCACGCCGTCAGAAACAATGCCATACGGATGGCCCTCACAAGAAAAATTATTCAAACAATTGAATGACACCCATCCCGTTTCCTCGCTCCAGCCATATCCCGTGACCTGATCACTGGATATTTTCACACCATAACTGACCGGCGCGTTTTCTCCGGAAAAATGCAACCAGCCGAATTTTTCCGCCCAAGCCCAGCCTAAAGAATTACCAGCATTGGAAGCGGAAACCACCTTCGCTGAAAAGAAAGTCAGAAAAAAAATTAAAATAAATATGTTTAGTATTTTTTTCATCTGGTTATTGGGAGCTCAACTCCCCTTATGGGAGTTGAGCTCCCAATAAAGTAACACTGCTTTAGTTAATTCGGTATTATCTATACACCTCTCTTTTGTCCATCATTCTCACTTGATATCCTCCGTTACCCGATATAAAATTTTCTTTTAATTTCAAACTAGCGCCATAGCCGCCATACACACCGTAACTTAAATTATTTTTGATTATGTTTCCGGAAATTTCCCATTGACCGGAGTCCGCAAAAATTCCAGCTTTTCCTGAACCTTCAATGATGTTTTGATAAATTTTTCCTTTGCCACCGGACAACGTCAAGGAATTCCCGTCGATGCCCACAAATTCACTATTTCCGATTTCCAAATTTCCTTCGCCCCTACTGACTATTCTTTTTGTGAAGTTAAAACAAAGCAACTCAACATTTTTTCCTGAAATGTCCATTGCGATTGAATCTGTCTTATCTGTCGGGAGTTCAACTCCCCTTATGGGAGCTGGACTCTCATTATCTTTGCCTACCAAGGTTATTTTTTCTCCGGAAGCGCCCAAGACCGCGCTGGCGATTTCCTGCATGCCATACATCCTGTCAGCGCCTTTTCTTATTTCATTACATTTCCCATCAATGTTTTTCTCGGCTATTTCTTCGGAAACGGCCAGAATGTCAGTTTGCTCTTTGGTGAAATGCGTGCGAAGCTTAAATTGCCTGTACCAATACGAAATTTGCGGGCTTATTAGAAATAATACCACGATTAACATACCATACATAACCCGTAGTCTGAATTTTTTATTGCGACGAAATTCGAAAACTAATAGTCGCGGAAACTGCCAAAAAAGCTGTTTCATGCTTCGACGCAGAGTCCTAAGAATTAAATTTATTTTTTGCATTTTAATTTCTCTTGTCATGAGGCATGGGAGCTCAACTCCCACAAAGGGAGTTGAGCTCCCATGCACTCCCACGCATTACTCTAAAGCATATTTTTCCATCTCTTTTTTTTCTTTCAGGTATTGAGCATTGTCTCGAATATATTTTGTATATTGTGAAAAATCGTTATCAAATTGTCCCAGGATAATTTCTTTATCACACAATTTTCCATCGCGTTTTCCGACATAATCCAAATAACTCGCATACGGCCAAGCTTCCATATCTTTATTATACTTATGTATGAAATTATTGCCATTCACATAAGCGGAAAGATAGAGCAGATATTCATTGGAAGTGATGTGGATAGCTTTGAACCTGCCTTGGAACAAAACGCCAGAGCGGGAATATTTTTTGTTGAAGTACATCGTATAGCTCGTACCTAATTTCTGCATAAATTTTTCTATGCCCCTATCTTCTTTTTGCTTTAAGATAAAATGATAATGATTGGGGTTCAAACAATACGCAATAATGCTGACCAGAGGTTTCCTAAGGTTCAACCTTGGGCTAGCCCAAGGTTGAACCTTAGGAAACCCGGCCGCAGTCTTCTTGTGCAAATCTCTCCATAGGGCCATCAAACCAGCATCTTCATCATTAAGAAGATCCAGACACAATAAAAATTTATGATAATCTTTTTCATCCGCAAACACTTCGCGTTTGTCGGTGCCGCGGTTGTAGATGTGGTAGTGTTCGTCGTTGGCAAAGACGGTTTTACGCATAATGAAGACAGTATGGCACAGCTTATGCTATTATAATAACATAGAAAAACAAAAATGGTAGAGAAAAAAATAGTTTTTTTAGAGAGAGAGAGAGAGAGAGAGAGAGAGAGAGCAAAACTCATTTCACATTTCAGAATCTCCTAGCCGCCTATCATGATTGCCGAAAACAAAAAAGAAAAACTGTGAACGCCGCCAAGACGGAACTAAATTTTGAACATGAGCTTTTGAAATTGGAGAAAGAACTGCAGAATCGCACTTATCATCCTGGGCAATCCATTTGCTTTGTCGTTACCAATCCTAAACCGAGGGAAATTTTCGCGGCTGATTTTCGGGATAGAATCGTCCATCACCTGCTGGTTGATTATCTCCAACCGATTTTCGAAAAAAAATTCATCTACCATTCTTTCGCCTGCCGGAAATGTAAAGGAACTCATGATGCCATAAAATATCTTAAAAAAATCCTGCGCACCTCAACTGAAAATTTCTCTCGTCCGGCATACTACCTCCAAGTCGATATCGCCGCTTTTTTTATGTCGCTAAAAAAAGATATTCTCTTCGCTCTCATTAAAAAGCAGGTAAAAAATCCGGAAATCTTGTGGCTGACAGAAAAAATCATTTTTCACGATCCAACGGAAAATTTCTATCGCAAAGGCAATCCGGCTCTTGCAAAGCTCATTCCATCAAACAAGTCTCTGTTTAAAGTACCTCGAGACCAAGGACTTGCTATCGGCAATCTGACTTCTCAATTTTTCGCCAACATCTATCTCAATGCGCTCGACCAATTCATCAAACATGATTTGAAAGTCAAATATTATCTGCGCTATGTCGACGATTTCATATTGATCCATGAAAACCCGAGATATCTTTCCGTTTGGAAAAAACAGATTGATCAATTTTTGGCACGCGAATTGAAATTGAAACTGCATCCTAAAAAGTCTGTTCAGCAACCTATCGCCAAAGGCATCAATTTTGTCGGTTTCATTCTCAAACCCGGTCATTCGCTTGTTCGCCGAAGGATCGTCAACAATCTGAAGAAGAAACTCAGTCAATTTGGAGAATCCCCTATCCCTGATTCGCCGGAAAGTTTTGAAAATTATCTCAAAACAATTCTTGCCGTCATTAATTCCTATTACGGGCAGTTTCGCCATGCCGATACATGGCGCCTCAGGAAATCGGTTTACATCAGACACTTTGGGATAATAAGGTCATATCTTGATCCGGTTGATCTTAACTATTATTCTTTTCGCATAAAAAAATTACCGTTAAAAAAGACTTAGCGAAGCCAGTATTACTGGCGAATAGTTGCCAAAAGGCTAGCGAACACACCTGACTTTGTTGGTATTAGTCTTATTATTGTTGTTCGTGTTGCCGTTGTTCAAGTTGACGTTCCAGCCGTTGTGGGTATCATTGGAGTTCGTAGTAGACGACCAAAAGTTATTACCTGCTGGTATATTCCGCCATTTTTCCATAACCGGACCAATCCGAACCGAAGTTCAGTATAGTCCGAAATAACTAAATGCTCTAAATCAAGGCGCATATTCGATATTTTATTTTTACCAAATATGCTTTTATAAACCCTGCGTTATCAAGCAGGCGGAACCGCAACGATTCTGAGCTCGCTTCTCATTTGTCCCGATGGATATATCGAGATCTAAATAAAAATTCCGGCTTCGCAAAATCTTTTTTAATTTTTAAGCAACATAGGACTTCTAGGACCAAGGTTCAACCTTAGGCTATGCCTAAGGTTGAACCTTGAAGACATCGCGACCAAATATTAGCGAACGCGTAAGCCATAATTATTCAGATTTCTTTATTTTCCTTGGCCCAATTTTCCCAGCCACCAACTTGCATGGAAATTTCCTCGATTATCCGGTTCAAGAATTCCAATCGCTGGCTTTTGATTATTTTCAAATCATACGCCACTCTAATCTGGATGCGCAGTCTTTCAATCTGCATTTTCATTTTGGAAAAATAGGGAATTTTGTCTTTTTGAGAATTTGTCACCACAATCCAGTCCAAAAGTTCATTGGAAATCTCTTTCAGTTTTTGTCCCAAACTGTATTTATATTCTCTCGGAAAATTATGCGTTGTGCGATATATTTCCAGATTCAAATCATAAGACCGCTGGAAAACAGGAAGATGGTTATAACGAGCCATATACTGAAAAGCTAAATAAAAAAAATAATTCAAATCATCCAATCATCAAATAGTTGCCAAAAGGCTAGCGAACACACCTGACTTTGTAGGTATTAGTCTTACTATTGCCGTTCGTGTTGCCGTAGTACAAGTTGACGCCCCAGCCGTAGTGGGTACCATTGGAGTACGTAGTAGACGACCAAAAGAAATTACCTGCATTAGAAAGATTGCCCCAAGAGCCATCAATATAGGATTGCATCAATTCTTTTTGCGTCGGCGTTCGCCAATTGCCGTCACCGAAAGATTCACAGCCAACCTTGGAACTGGATTTTTTGACACACTGACAAGCGTCGTCGCCATTCACCGCGCAAGCTCCCGGATTGCTCGCGTCCCCCGGCTCGTAACAATTGTTCGCCCAAAACCAAGTGTGCGAATTTCCACTATCCATCCAGTTCGACCAAATCAATCCCGTGGAAGGATCTTGTTTATTAGCGTTGGAATCAGCACCGCAAAAACTGCCACCGGAACAATCTGTCCAAGTTCCGGAAGTGTAGGTGTCTCCCGGCATTGATCCGCCATTGTTATAATCATCCACTCCACCTTTCGCTTTGGTGTATAGCGTATAATCCGCCACGGACGCGCCGGCCGAACCGTTCCATTCATTATGCGTCGGAAGAATCGCCGTGCCCGTAGTTGGCGTCCAAGTGGAACTGCCCGCGCCAAAAAACAATTTTCCAGTGGACACATCGCCGGCCGTCGCCGTGAGAGAGCTGCCGGCCCCGGAGGCTGGGGTGAGCGAGCCGTTATTGCCGACACCATAAGCCGTTCCGGTCTTGACGACCGCTTCAGCCGGAACATTGACTTGCTGGGAAATATATTGCAAACGCTCGATGATACTTCCCTGATTATTGGACGTAACGCTTCCCGAATTGAAAGCATTGTCGGCGTTATTGGCGCCCAAAATGTTTTGCAAAAAATCCTGAGTGGAACTGCCTGGCGCGCTGGTCGGCTCAGTGAAAGCGGCGTAGGCCACGAAAGTGGAAATGGCGGTGAGCGTGATTATGATTGTGGCTATCGTTTTCAATCCCAAGGTTCGGACAAGCTTGTGGCGTCCAAATTTTTTAGCCACCGCCGTCAATTTGGAAAAATTTGTTTTGTATATTTTTTTCATTATTTTAAGTTTAATATATTACTAATTAGAATTATAGCACAAAAGTCGGAACGTCTGACCAACGGGATAGAAAACGTTGGAGGCGGCATGCGCGGAAGAAGCGGAGGAAAGTCCGAGAAGGATAAACAGCGTTATTAATAATAGTTTGTGGGAGTTGGACATTGGGTGAGCTATAATAGACACTAATTTCAAATTACAAATATCAAATTACAAATGAATGTTTAACTACTTAATGACAAATCATTCTTTATTTTTTGTGTTTTTGATGATAGCAGAGAAAATCAATGTTAGTTCTTGGGCTTCTTTCCATAACTCACGGCATTTTTCTTGTACACTATTTTCTGCAGTAGAAATCATTCTTAGCCAATGTTTTGTTTCTTTGCATTCTTTTTTGCAAATTCCTAGTTTATGTATAAAATCTTTACGAGACTCGGCACCATCTGCTTCCATATAATTTGCGCCAATACTGGTGCTGCTGCGCACAAGCTGCCCGACTAGCGGCCGGGTAATTTCGTTTTTTTGAATTGTTTTTAGAAACAGAATCACCGCCTCACCAAATTTAGCTGTTCTTTCTTCTAAATCAAATTTTATACTTTTGTCATTTGTCATTCATTTGAAATTTGTAATTTTTAATTTGGAATTTTAGTAACTATTTTCACTGTGTCGTCGCCGGCATCAGCGTATCAATACTAGACACAGTGGTCACATGAGTATCGGTCGGCGCGGTCGTTATTGTTGGCGTTGGCACAGTCGGCGCAGTGGCCTTTTGCGTTTTGTCATCTTTTTCCACAATCCACCAATCGAAATAGATCCTTTGGGCGGTTGGTTGGCTCAAATGAATTTTGAAACCGATATAATTGCCATTACTATCCTTGATCTTTTCCACCCAAGAATAGGCGTTCGGATTGGCTTGGAAGTTGGACAGGATGACGCAAGTGTCAGTCACGGCGGTAGTTTTTATGAAATAACTCTGGCCATCATTAGTGCTATCGGCCACTTCGATGTAGTTGGAACCGATGGTCTTTTTGCCCTCATCCGTCACTTTGACGGTGAAAGCGCCCGCCACAATGCCGCCCGCTTCCAGCTTGCCATCGCCCAGATCAATATTACCCAACACATCTTTATAGATGAGCGCTTTGGTGTTGAGCGCGATAGCAAAATCAATCACCGCTTGGTTTTGGGTTTTGATGAGATCCATTTGAGTTTGCAAATCTTTCAAAATGGCAGCATTGGAGTTTTCCGTATTAGTCAAAGTGTTCGTCTGATCTTGCAAGATTGCGATATTTTTTTCGTTGGTATCCAAGCGACCAGCGATAATAGTCAGGTTAGCGTCGACGGAAGTTTGCAAACCGAGCAAGTCGGTCACATTTTGATCAGTTTTCAAAACTAGACTTTCGGTTTGCGCTTGTAAAGCTGTTTGCGCATTCGCAATCATCTTGTTAACTTGATCTTGAATGTTCATGGCCGCGATGTTTTGCGTGACCGATTCTTCCACTTTTTCCACAGTCAGACTTTGATTTCTTCTCGAAATGAGCACTTGAATGTTGCCGAGGGCATCAGACATATTTTGCATAGCGATGCCCACCGTCGATTCACCAGCGTTAGCTTTTCGGAGATAACCAGCCGTGGCCGAAGCAGTCAAGCTGTCGCCAATGGCCACCGCGCCATTTTCATTATTGATCTTACCGGACACTTGCCCAATCATACCAATGATTTTGTAATGCGGATCATTGTCTCGCGCGACGCCGTCGCCATTCCCCACAATAGAAGGATTGGTGGACACGATGCCCATGACATTATTATCGCCCGAGCGATCGCAACGTTTGACGGCGTTGGGTTTGGTCATATCTACACACACAGCTTCACCGGAAACCAAGTCGGTGTTATCGGTATAGAAATATTCGGCATAGTCAGCCCCATTAGTCAGATAACCATTTTTAGAATTGATTTTAGAGCTGGCCGCTTGGACATCTAAGATATATCCCGGGGTAACGGTGCCGATACCCACTTGGCCGTTATTGTCGATGGTCAAGGAAGCCGCACCCGTACCGATGGCCACTTGAGACGTGGTGCCACTGAGGCGCATCAGTTCCGTACTGTTGCCACCGATATTGGTGGCGAAAATCATGTCCGAGCCACTGGTGATGTTGGAGAAAACGGTCGAGTTGGCCACGATAGCCCCCACGACGGGAGTGCCGACAAACACATTAGCGAGAGCCGTATTGGCGGTGAGACTGGCTGAGCGATTCATGATCACACCACTGCCACTGGTGCCAATTTTCAGCAACTGATCATCCTTCAAGGTCATGGCTCCGGTCAAAGTCAAGCCGGCAAAAGATGGCGCAGAAGTGGTCAAAAGATTCTGATTGAGCGAAGCACTAGCCGTCATCGTCAAAGTATTATTGCCAGTGTTATTGACAGTGAAGTTGCCACCAGTCACGGTGAGAGTTCTCGGGGTGGTACCGCCGGCAGCGGTGAAGCCGTCCGAGGCCGAAGTGAGGGTCAGCCCGTTGTAGGTGCCTCCAGTGACGTTACCGGTCGTATCGACCTTAAAATTAGTGTTCTCCGCCCAAGCACTGGTGCCTGAATTCCAGCGTAGCGTGCTGTTATTGGTCGTGCCGATTGGCAAATTACTGGCACTTTGTTGATCCAATTGATAGCGCGTACCGCCATTGGTAGCCGTAAAATAGAGATGCGTGCCGTTGTATTCCACCGCGCCGGCCTCGGAAGCGGTCAGTAAGGCCCCAGCGCTGGAAGTGAATTTCAAAGGCGCGCTGCCGGCAGAAGCCGTGCCGGCGGCGATATCCAAATAGGCGGTCGGGGTAGCAATACCGATGCCGACGTTGCCATTATCATTAATTGCAAATCTAGTAAGCCCAGGCGTCACTTGATAAATTGAATACCCATCGTGACTTATACCCACAACACCCGCATTAACATCCCAACCACCAACTGAGTTTGTGTCAGAAGCTGTATCTTTCAAGCGTACACCTCCAATGCCTGCAGATGTCACTTCGAGCTTATTCCCCGGACTCGCCGTCCCGATGCCGACGTTGCCGTTATTTTGAACGACCAGTCCTGTCGTGGTCGCTCCGCCAATTTTCGCAGCAAATGACGTGCTTAAATCATCCGCCCCGACAATCTGCAACCGTGCCGTTGGGCCGGTGGAGCCGATGCCGACGTTACCAGTGCTTGTTATCCTGACCCTTTCACTATTATTTGTATAAATAGCAAATGGATAAGCATTCTCGGTTCCAAACAAACCTATTCCACTACCCACATCATTCAGTCCACCACTGCAACTATCACAAACTTGTAATTTAGCTTGTGCGGTTGTACCTTCAAGTTTCATTTGTGGATTGGTACCACCCGAAACACGAATACCAGCTGTTTGCCCAGACTGAACAACATCCAATCTATTGCTCGGTGTCGTGTTCCCGATGCCGACGTTGCCATTTGATTGTAAAATCATATTTCCAGTTGCACTACGGTAAAGATAATTATCGCCAAAATTTCCCAAATCAATCGCACCACTTAAAGCTATAACCTTAGTTATTCCTGTAACGGGGGTATTGGGAGTAGAGCCCATAAACACACCTGCAACCCCATTCCCAGAGAATCCGAGGAATCCGCTACTGCTTTTATATATCCCCGTGCCTAATTCTCCAGAAAATGAATACGATGGAGCCGCTGCAGAGCCAGCAGGAACAGAAATTTGCCCACTTCCTAACGTTAATATTGACCCCGGACTCGTCGTCCCGATGCCGACGTTGCCATTCATGAACACGGCTGAATAATTATTGTCCGCGCCGGTGGCACCGTTAACATACAAGCCATAGGCATTGGTCGTAGCCGCGCCGGTGTTTTCTCCCGCCGCGCTCAAGTAGGCGCCGTAGGTGTTGACCGTGCCGCCGGTGGAAATTCCACTGGAAGTGGCCAAGGAATTCAAACCATAGACATTAGTCGTGCCGGCCGTGAAAATGCCGGTGGCAGTCGTAGTAATGTGATTGCCGTAATATGAACCGGCGGTCGTCGTCGTAAGGTTAGTATTATTGTCCAAAGTATCCGCCACGATGACATGGCCGTCATTGGCGGCCGAGAGAGTGAGGTCGAGATTTTGCCAAGAACTGGCGGTGGCCACATTGCCCGGACCTTGGAAAGTGAGGTTGCCGGCGGTAGAGTTGGTCATGATCAAATTATTAGCGATGGAAACATCGCCCGCGGTGGCAAAATTGACCGGATTTTGGAAAGTGGTTTGCGCACCCGTCACGGTCATAATCGGACTGCCGGCCGAAGAGATCCGGAACAAATTGGAAACTCCGCTGGCGGCGTTCACGTCCAAGGCATAGAGTGGCGAAGCAGTACCAATGCCCAAGAAATGATTAGTGCCGTCATAGAAGAAATTGGCATTATCTTGGCTCACTAGTCCGCCCGTACCGATGAACGGCACCGAACCGGCCGTCAGGCCGGAAATGGTCAGGCCGGTAAAGGATGGCGAAGAAGTGGTGAGCAAATCCTGATTGAGCGAAGCACTGCCAGTCATGGTCAAAGTATTATTGCCGGTATTGTTAACTGTGAAGTTTCCACCAGTCACGGTGAGGGTGCGGGGTGTGGTGCCGCCCGCTATTGTAAATCCATCCGTGGCGGAAGCCAAAGTTAGACCGTTAACGGTGGTGGGGGTTATATTGCCCAGGCCAATGGTTAGTCTTGGTGTTGTCGTTGTATTGGTCCAAGTGGCAGTCACTCCATTATTAGCAGCGGCAGTATCCACGCTTGTGACCGTGCCACCAGAACCGGCTTGTTGATCCAATTGATATCTGGTGCCTGCGTTGGTAGCCGTGAAATATAGATGAGTGCCATCAAATTCCACTGCGCCAGCTTCGGTAGTGGTGAGATTGGTGCCAGAGGTGAATTTCAAAGGCGCAGTGCCGGCGGTCGCCGTGCCGGCTTTGATGTTGAGATAGGCAGTGGGGGTGGCTACTCCAACTCCAACATTGCCATCTACTACCAAGGCAAATGGGCTAGTTCCCAAAGTTGGCCAGTCTATCCCATCTCCACTTATAGAACCTATACGCATAACATCAGCTGCGGAACCTGAAAGTGTATTGGCCTCTCCTATGCCTTGCCATAAATCATTAGATTGAAAAATATACGATGGCCTGGCATGACCTGCAGTGGCTGCTTCACCCGTTATTAATTGCGCAGGAGTCGCACTGGTAACATTATATCTTCCATAAACCACATTGCCAGCGCTATCCACTGTAAAATTATTATTCGCACCTACGCTGAATAATTTAGTTGGAGCTATCGTTCCAATTCCAATGTTACCAGTGCCATCAATGGTCAACCGAGGATTTGCATATCCATTTGTATATATTGAAACTTTTTTTGCTGCCGGATTGCCCATTTCGAAATCACCCCCCACCCAACCACTGCCGACGTTATTTCGTCCAAAATATTCAAATACCGGAGTAGATGAAGAATAAGTATCATTATAAAAACCTGCTAAATAGAGAGCCTCATCATCAGCATGAACTCCAAAAACATAATTTGCAGTAGTACCATTATCTTTTATTGAAAATCTTTCCCCTGGAGCAACAGTCCCAATGCCCACATTTCCATTATTTAAAATAGTTAAAGCATTGGTCGCACCTGAGTCACCCACTTTGAATTGCATACCGATATTAGTCAGAGTGTTGGCGGTCGTGGCAGAGTTGGCTTGCAAAACAAGCGTATTATCTGCGGCTGTTCCCCCGATCAAAGTTTGTCCTCCACTTCTGCCCGCTAGGAGTGCATAGGCGGTCAAATCAGTTGTGTTAACTTTACCATTGAAAGTGTTCCAATCGCCGCTGGTCAGGAAACCATTGGTCGTGGTATTAGCTTGAGCAATAGTAAAATTGTTAGCGGAAACAGAGAGTGGCAAAGAAGCCGTGTAAGTGGTGCCGGATTGTTGATCCAATTGATATCTAGTGCCTCCATTGGTAGCTGAGAAATATAGATGCGTGCCGTCATATTCGACCGCGCCGGCTTCGGTCGTTCCGAGGTTAGTGCCAGAAGTGAATTTCAAGGGCGCCGAACCGGCCGTCGCTGTGCCGGCTTTGATGTTGAGATAGGCGGTAGGAGAAGTGAGGCCGATGCCGACGTTGCCATATTGATCAATTCTCATTCTTTCTCCAAGAGACGAGGCATGTTGCGTCCAGAAACTCACTCCACCACCATCTGTTTCAGATTGAAACTCAAGATAATTCCTCCTATTGGGGTCAGAAAAGGCTGAACCAATGTGCAAGAAAGCTCCTTTTTCAATGCTATTTTGCATAAATGAAATGCCCCCATAAGACGAAGTATCAGTCCAATTAACACCAAGATTTACTGCGGAAGAACCTTTAATTTCCAATAGCTGACTTGGGTTCGTTGTTCCAATGCCTACGTTGCCACCATTATAGAATATTCCGCTATTGGCTAGTGCAGTGCCACTTGTGGCATATGGCACATAACCGGAAGTGAGACCAGACAGCAGTCCCGTCGGCGTAGTATAGGAGAAAGTGCCGGTGCCATTATTGTATAACCAGCCAGCTGAGTTAGCCAAAGAACCAATCGTAGTGAGATTAGCATACGCACTCTGTTTCCCATTAAAAGTCGTCCAATTCGCACTAGAGAGGAAACCATTGACGGAACTGCTGGCCGATTGGCCATTGGCATAATCGAGAGAAATGATGCCACTAGCCGCATCAAAATCATTCGTCGTGAAGCCGGCGATCCCTTTAGTGGCTCCGTCCGCGGCGGCATTGGCAATTGAGCCGGTGAGAGCATTGTTGGACAGAGTGAGAGTAAGAGGCGCGGTGCCGGAAGCGGAAGTCAGACGGTAGGTGTAGCCCGCGTCCCAATTAGTGGCGTTGTTAGCTTGGGTACAGACCAAACCAGTACCGGCCACGTAGGTGCAGATGTTAGTAGTGGTGAGGGTGCCTTCTTTTAAGGAGAAAGTGTTGCCGACGAGTTGCAGCAAGGTGCCACCGGCGGT
>CAIKZD010000006.1 GCA_903831805.1 uncultured bacterium | reverse complement strand
TTAAGCTTTTTTCATCTTTTTTCTATTAAAAACGGTTTATATTCTGCATCTACCCCTCAATTTACAAGTACTTTATTAGAGCCGGTGATGGGCGCGGGGGTTTTAGGGCTTCTGGTTTTTCCACCATGTTTACTTTGGGCATTGATAAAACCGGTTTTCAAACCTAAATCCCAGAAGACTTTGCTGCTGTTTGTTTTTGCCCTGATTTTTATATTAAACCTTTTTTCTATTTCTTATTCAATCCCCACTTAGTATGATTCTCCGATTCCTTTAATGCCAAGCCGATACAAACAGAAAATTCATTTTTTATCTTTTCTACCAGGGGTTCTAATTTTTTGTCATAAGTGATTCGTCCGAAAGGATTTCCAATGACAGTCTTAATGTTAAATTTAGTCTGGAAATATTCAGCCAGGCCGTTCAAGCCGGCCGTGCCGCCCGAAAGGATGATAGCATCCAGGCGATGGTTGCTTTTGTCTCGCGCGGCCGCTTCCAGAATCCTAGCCACTTCCGAAGAAATGGCATCCAGAGTAGGAAAGCGCAAACTGGAACTGGCACTGAAAAAATTCTTGCCGGAAATCTTGAAGCCTTCCGCGCGCTCTTCACTGATGCCCATGCCTTTAGCAATTGTGCTAGTGATGTTGGCCCCGCCGGCGTCAATATTACGATTGGCGCGAATAATGCCTTTTTCCACGTAAATCACATTACACACGCGAAAACCGATATCGATGATAACGAACTTGCCTTGGTCATTGCCAATCAACGATTCCACCATAGAAATACTCTCAATTTCAATGCCTCGCAGATTTAAACCGGCCGCTTTCACTACTTTTTCATAAGCCGAGATTCTATTTTTAAAGGCGGCCACCAAAAGCACTTGAATCTTTTTCGGGGTCTTATCGTCTAATATCACACCCTCTTTCTCCGGCGAGGACGCCGGTTCCGCCAAAGACTCGCCTTCCACCACTTCCCAACTTATGGTCACATTGTCCAAAGAAGTGGGAATGTATTTATGTGCTTCAAAACGCACCGCTTGTTCCAAATCTTTCTCCGGCATTTCCGGCAACTCGATAAGGGTCACGAGACCGCCAAAGGCGGAGATGGAAACATAGGCATCTTTAGTCTTAAATTTAGCTTCCTTCAGCAATTTTTTCAAAAATTCCGGGACATTTGTCTCAAAAAAACTTTTTTCACTATCGTTGTCTTCCTTGATGACTTCCGGGATAGGCATCCAAGCATAGTTGGAAAGATGGGGCGGTTTATCATCTCTAATTTCCAACTCGACCACCTTTAAAGACGCCGTACCGATATCAATTCCTAAAATTGTTTTTTTTCCAAAACTGAAACCAAACATTTTTGTTTTTCGCGATTAAATCTTATTCCTACATTCAATATCCATAATGATTATACCACACTTTCCCATTTTGAAAAACAAAAAAAGTTATCCACAACTGTGCTAGCCGTTTGACATTCTCATTTTTAAAAAATAAAATGTGATTGATGCTAAAAAGTTTTAAAAATTTCATCCTGGATACGCTCTTCCCCATTTCCTGTTTGTCTTGTGGTGTGCGTGACGCATGGCTCTGCCCGGAGTGCTTCAATCAGATAGGCATCCTGACTATGCAAGTTTGTCCCTACTGTGAAAAAGCGGAAACTCCCGCCGGCGCGATTTGCCCGAGATGCAAAGCAAGAGCCATCGAAAAAAATTCCCCGCTAGCCTTGAACAATTTAATCGTCGCCACGAGATATACCCGGAACAACCTGGCCCGCCTGGTCCATGTCTTTAAATATAATTTTGTACCAGATTTGGGCGTCCCACTGGCGCGCCTGGTCGCCCAAGCGATCTTGGAAAATCATTTACCTTTACCGGATTTCATCGTGAGCGTACCGCTCCATCCGCGCCGTTTGCGCTGGCGCGGCTTCAATCAAGCCGCCATTCTAGCGGCCTATCTAGCTGAAAATCTTTCGCCAGGCTTAACCATTCCGGTCTTGGATGCTACTGTCATCCGACGCATATTCACCCCGCCTCAGATGACCATCAAAAACTATGCCGCCCGAAAGAAAAATATGCAAAATTCTTTCAGTCTGGGCAAAAAATATTCACTGGAAGAAAATATCATAAAAAACAAAAAAATCCTCCTGATAGATGACATCGCCACCACCGGTTCGACGCTTTTGGAATGCGCCAAAGTCCTGAAAGCGGCCGGCGCCAAAAAAGTTTTCGCCTCCGTCATCGCTCGGCAAGAAATGCCGTAGAGACGCGATTCATCGCGTCTTTTTTCCTCCCTCTCCCCCGTACTGAGGGGAGACGTCACGTACCCGTGACAGAGGGGTTCTTTTTGTCGGGGTGTGGAGAATCCCCGCCTGCCTTGCAATGCCCGCTAACATTAAATTGAGGTTACACAAATTTCATATTGCTTTGTAAAATCTCAACTTTATATTAGTATGCAAGGCATTGCGGGCAGGGAACTCCAACTACAAGACCCCCAGCCTTGCGTACCCGCCTCATCGGCGGGTCGCCGATGAGGCGACTTCCGTCGGGCTGCTGAGAATCGAACTCAGTCTACATCCACCCCATGGACGCGTACTACCGGTATACTACAGCCCGTAGTAGGTTTGATTTCCCTCTCGCCTGTACTCGGAAGAGATGTCGTGTACTCACGACAGAGAGGGTCTGTTTTGGTCGGAGTGCTGGGAATCGAACCCAGATTACACGAACCCGAATCGTGCGTAATACCACTATACCACACTCCGCCTTCGCCTCGCTGAAGCTCGGCTTCGGCGTGACGCAGTCCGCTGAAGTCGCGCGAAAGCGGGCTTCGATTCGCAATAGCGAACCCATTTCCACCTAGGATAATCTTAGTCGCCGATGAGGCGACCTACAGATGCAAAACTCGACCCAAAACTTCCGAAATGCCTGGTTCATGCTTTTCTTCACTGAGAAAGCCCAGGAGAATTTCCCGCATCCTGACCGGATCTTGATCGTGAATCGGAACATGGATATAGGGCAAGAGATAGCTATTGGTGTGGAAACTAATGACTTGCAACCCATGTTCCTCGTAGAAAATCCAGAAAGATTTCAGATTAGCAAATTCATAAATTTCCCGGCCTGCCACAATCCCCTCTTCCATCAAGGCAAAATCCAAGATGCGCGGTTCTTTCTGGATATAGATATAGCCAACCATGCCAATCAAAATGAAAGTGATGGCCATAATGAGCGCATTCGTGAAAAGTGCATACACTACGATAATCAAAAGCACTAGTGTGACATAGAAATACCACTTACGATCCCGCGAAGAAACTTCGAATTCCGGCGCGCGCCAATGTAGAAAAGCATCTTTCAGATGGTGAGGCTTGGCGGCATGCTCCACCTCTTCTTGCGCTCGCCTACCCGGCGAAGACAATTCGGTTTCAACTTTATTCGTTTGATAAAAAGAATCCAGCTCGCGCTCTTTTCTTTTCTGTTCTTGCATATCTTTTTTATTTTGACCGATGTACATATATTTTTAATAAACTTATTACCTGTTTACATTTTCGCCAGTTTTGCTATCATTAGACAAGTGTTTATGGAAGAGTGGCCGAGTGGTTGAAGGCAACAGTCTTGAAAACTGTCGAACCTGAAAGGGTTCCGTGAGTTCGAATCTCACCTCTTCCGCAGAAAACAAACCAGTGCGTAATCTAATTATCGTAAAATTTATTCTACTGTAAGTATACTTCACTGCCCTCAACTTCACAATAGCGCCTAACAAAAAACAACTCCTTCAACATCAGGAGTTGTTTTTTGTTCAAACTTTTATTTTTTATTCTACGGGATAACTTCTCTCCATTGGGGACAAGCTGTCCGGTTGCAAACTTGCGTCTGAAGTTCTGTACTACAATCGGCATAAGTCAGTGTTCTGGTTTGCGCGCCATCGTTCCCACAGCTTTCCGTACAATCACTCCACAGGGGAGTTATAGCCACACAATCCGAAATAGTGATCGTAAGCACATCAGACCAAGGTGAACAACTTCCAGAAGTATCACACGCTTCCACCTTCAAAGATTTGCTGCCAGACGCCGCCCACTGGTACGGCAAAGTTTGAGAGGTACCGGATAACACAAAACCGGTAGATTGATCAGGTGTATCATCATTATTCCAATCAAATTTATATTGAATATTGTCTCCCTCGGGATCTATTGATCCACTGGCCGTAAAATTATACGAGGTGTTCACATTCCCAATAGCTGGGCCTACTAATGTCGGTTTTGAAGGCGGGGAAATAGAAGTCACCGAACCACTACAAGTAGCAGAGTCGCCAGTTGAGCTAATCACTGTACCCGTACAAGACTTCGTGCCGGCTACAGCAAACACTTGGTTGTTCCAAGTTCCTGCTGGTAAATCACTGGTAGTTGGTACACCATTAAAAGTGCAAGTGGTATGCATCAGATTATCGGCATCATTCGTAACAACCGTTGTAATGCTTCCGGTACTCCCAACCATAAGTGTTGACGGAGAAAAATTAATGGAGCAACTTGGGATAATCTGTGTTGGCACTAATCGTTGCGCCTGACATGTTTGCGTATAACCGGAGAAGTACCAACCATGCTGATAAGCGTAACTACCCATATCATACGGTATGCAATTCCATGTGACGTTACTGTCCGTTCCATATTTTCCTGCAGGAAAGGACACGCTTGCAGGTGAAGGAGATCCCCAAGCGCATAGCGGTGTGTTAGGTCCAGCTGCACTCGATGGATAATCGTTTTTTGTAGGGGCACCATTACATCCACCATAGCAATGTATATTCATGCAATCCATATACTGAAAACAGCCATAGCCCAGATCAACCTCATTACCATTACCTGCACTCCCACTCTCAACATGATAAAAAAACAGTATGATGGAAACCCCCGAGACAAACAAAGCAAAAATTATTATGGACACACTTCCTTTCCCTATCTTTTTCTTCCAAAAGAGAACGCCCACTAAGATAATTAGAGCAATAATGAACAACATGCCTATGGCGATCATAAATATCTTGCTATTGTCACTCTTTCCTGATAACGATTCTGTAGGAGAAAATTCTTTAGTATCTAAAACTTCGCCTTTTTTATCGCGGATCGTAGCCGAAAATATTGGATGAGCGCACTCCTTAGTGATTTTCAAAGGCACCTGGGCATTAGAATTACCAGCAACATCCAGGGCAGTTGTTCCATTTCTGTCCAGGCAACTTTCTCCTTGCGAGTTTTTCACGGCTATTTCAAGTGTAAGTCCATCTGCTGGCGTTCCTCCGAGGCGGGAATCCTGGAAACCATCCGCCGCACCGCCCCAAACTACAGAAACATTAGCCACGTCGCCCTTCCCATAACCTTGCTTGTCCGGCTGGATATCGTGGATGGTCGCGCTTTGCCCGCTCAAAACATAGTGGAAAGAGATGCTGTTGGAGACTTTTTTGCCGTTTTCATCCATCAGGGTAAGCGAGGCGTCATAGGCTTGAGGTTGAAGAGCACGAGGAACTGCCAAAGTGACTTCCTTCGTTTCTCCGGGATTAAGAGCTATTTGTTCAAATGACTTCTCTTCTTGCGGAACAACTTTTCCCACATAGTCTCCTCGATAATAATTGGTAAACTGAGGAGAAACAGTCATAGCCTGATTAAAGTAATTATTAATCTTACAATGTGCTGTCAGTGCTTCTTCTTTGGAAACATCCACTCCGTTCAAAGGTCCAAATACTTTATCATCTTTCTTGTCGCTTTCCACTTTCAAATAGCAAGTGCCCGGATCTATTTCGACAAAATCAGCACTTTTAACAAGATTGAAGTCGCCAATATCAATCCTATCCAGATAGTAGCCTGACTCCGCTTGGAAAAATGCAACAGATAGATGGAACTTCCCTTGCAAATATGAAGGAGCTTCATAGGTAATCTCTTTTTCCAATTCGCTATTGGCACCGATGGAGATGCTGTCTTGATATGTCTCTCTGTTGATTGGGTATTCGAAGAATATTTTTTGTGGCACCGCATTATCAAAATTATTCAAGTTCACAAAATATTTGATGCCGGCTTGGGCATAGCTTTGTTCATTCTTAATATGGAACTTCACCTTGAAACTATTATTATTCTGCGAGATAAGGGTGCCACCTGAAACATCAATTATGCCTGAATTGGCAGATACATTGGAGGGATCGCTTTTTTCTTGCTGTTGAGCAGTGGTTTGCTTATTGCTCTCATTCACTTTATTTTTTTGCACCACAAAAACATAGTCCAGCACAAAAAAAACAATAGCTAGAATAGACATTACAAGCATGATTATTTTTTTTCTTTCCATTTTTTTGTTTTGAGTTTATTTTCTTTTTTTATTATACCACGATTTCGCCAAAACTAAAGGGTGAGACAACTATTTATCCACAGCCGGGAAATATTAAATTACAAAAAAATCCTCCTCCGGGTTAAAATTTCTGGGTAAGGATTTTTATTTTGAAGATTATTTTATTGTGCGCTTAGCAGGAATCGAACCTGCGACCTTCTGGACCGCAACCAGACGCTCTATCCACTGAGCTATAAGCGCATAAATTAAATCGAAACATAATCGAGACCTGTCCGATGCACATCGGACCGCTCTATCCACTGAGCTATAAGCGCAAAAATTTTATCTGAGGTATTTGATTAGATAAAAAACGCCAACGATGGCCATAGCCAACACAAAAATTGCAAATATTCCACCAAACATAAAATTTTAGTTATTTTACGCTACTGTAAATATAGAGCGGAGAGGCAGGGATTCGAACCCTGGGACCCGGTTAGAGGTCAACACGTTAGCAGTGTGCCGCTTTCGACCACTCAGCCACCTCTCCAGTACTTTACTAAGGATATCAGATATTTTTGTTAATATCAAGACTTGGAAAATTATATCCAAGTTGAGATGTTTTCGAGATACGGCTATACTTGAACTATGTCTCTCAACACTCCTCTCAAAAATCTGCCGCGCGTGACGCCGAAATATGCCCAAGCTCTGGCCAAGTTGGGGCTTTTGACCGTACGCGACCTGCTGTTCCACTTGCCGGCTCGCTATGATGATTTTCGCCGGACCGTTGCCCTCTTGGAAGAATACCTCGAACAAACCGTAACCATAGAAGGGCGCATAATCAAAGCCAAAAATATCCGCACCTGGAAAAAACGGATGACCATCACAGAAGTTTTTATTATGGACGATAATGAGATTGAAATGAAAGCGGTGTGGTTCAACCAGTCGTATATTTTAGATAGCTTGATTGTCGGATCAACCATCCGGCTCTCTGGAAAATTATCCATGGATGATGATGTTTTCTCCATGAGTAACCCGGCCTGGGAAAGATCCGCCCGTGATGCCACCAACACTGGCTGTCTCGTCCCGATCTATCCCGAGACCAAGGGCCTGACTTCTAAATGGCTGCGCTGGCAGATCAAAATATTGTTAGAGGCGGCGCGGGAGATGCCGGATGTTTTGTCGGCCGAGCTGCGTGAAAAATATCATCTGTATGATATTTTCACCGCCCTTACGGAGTTGCATTTTCCCGAGTCGCGTGAGAAATTGTTGCGCGCCCAAAAACGCATGGCTTTTCAAGAAATGTTTTTGGTACAACTGCAGACGCAAAAAATCAAAAAGGATTGGGCCGGCAAAAAATCACTAAGCATAGTTTTCGATGAAAAATTAATCCAATCTTTCGTGAAAAAATTGCCCTTCACTTTGACCGATGCGCAACGCAAGTCCACTTTCGAAATTTTGAAAGATTTGGAAAAGCCCCAGCCCATGAATCGCCTCTTGAACGGCGACGTCGGCAGCGGTAAAACCGTCGTCGCGGCCGTCGCGGCCCTGCAAGTTGTTTCCGCCGGTCATCAAGTGGCCATCATGGCCCCAACAGAAGTGCTGGCCAAACAACATTTTGAGAGTTTTTGTGAGTTATTCAAAGATTATGATTTTAATATCGCGCTTTTAACCAATTCATATAAGCTTTTAAACAAAAAATCGGAGCTCAACTCCGATTCGGAGTTGAGCTCCGATTTTTTGGCACTGGCCATTAAGCGAGATGAATTATTAGACGAAATAAAATCAGGCGAGATAAACCTAATCATCGGCACTCACGCTCTCATTCAAAAAGACGTGGCTTTTAAAAATATGGCTCTAGTCATTATCGACGAACAGCATCGCTTCGGCGTGGCCCAACGTGCCGCCTTACAACAAGAAACCGCCAGCATCAATGACGGCGCAAAAAAAACTATCCCCCATCTCCTCACTATGACTGCCACGCCCATTCCCAGAACTCTATCCATCGCTTTCTTTGGCAGTTTAGATTTATCCATCTTGGACGAGATGCCGAAAAATCGGAAACCAATCATCACCACTGTCGTCGCACCGGAGGAAAATCATAAGATTTATGCCCTCATCAAAAGCGAAATCAAAAAGGGCCGTCAGGTTTTCATTATTTTTCCTTTGATTGATGAGTCGCTTTCCGCCACTATGGCCGAAGTAAAAGCGGCCACGACCGAGCATCAAAGACTGTCAGAAAAAGTTTTTCCGGAATTTAAGCTCGGGCTTTTGCATGGCAAATTGAAACCGAAAGAAAAAGAGGAGGTCATGCAAAAATTTAAAAATAGAGAATTTGATATTTTAGTTTCCACTTCTGTCGTGGAAGTCGGCGTGGACATTCCCAACGCCAGCATTATGATTATTGAAAACGCCGAACGTTTCGGCCTTTCGCAATTGCATCAATTCCGTGGTCGCGTCGGCCGCGGAGCGCATCAATCCTACTGCTTCCTCTTCAGTCAGAAAAAATCCGAACGCCTGCGCACCCTTGAAAAAACCAATGACGGTTTTGTCATCGCCGAAGCCGATTTGAAACTGCGCGGCCCAGGGCAATTCTTCGGCGTGGTCCAGTCCGGCCTCCCCGACATCACTATGGAAAATCTGACCAACGTAAAACTCATCAAATTCGCGCAAGAAGAAGCGTCTGCGATTTTGAAAGTTGATCCCCAACTAAAAAAACACCCGCCCCTGGCGGATGCTTTGCAAAAATTTTCCGAGCATATTCATTTGGAATAAACGACTGGACAGCTAAATCAAGGCGAGGCCTTGGGAATTTCCCAAGGCCTCGCCTTGATTTAGCCTTAAATATCACTAAATTTTCCTGCGAATTAGTTCACCCAATTCTTTTTTTATTCCATATCCTTCGCAATGTTTCAATACCCCCAAATACGATTGCACACTTTGATTGAGCGATTTTTTAAAAACTAATCCCTCGCGACACATCTTTTGTTTTAGCGATATTTTTTTAAACATTCTTTTTTTAGTTTTGGTCCGCAATACGCTATAATGAGGGAACAAAGCATAGCCCAAGAAATCGACACCTCGATGAAATTTCCCAATAGAAACTTTTTTCGGATGAAGCTGAAGACTCAATTCGGTTTTTAAAAAGATTTTAATTTCTTCCAAGGTATCCAAAAGATATCTCTTATTGGGATGGACAATAACAAAATCATCGGCATAACGGAAATAATTTTTTACTTTTAGTTTTCCTTTTATAAACCAGTCCAATTCATTAAGGTATATGTTGGCAAAAATTTGCGAAGTAATATTGCCGATCGGCAAACCTATTTTTTCATTTTTTCCGCCCTTTAAATCCCCCCCCCCAGGGATTTTCTGTAAATTGCAAAGTTGAAAGAGGAGCAGAAGAAAAACTCCCTATTATCTCCTCAATCAACCACAAAAAATTTTTATCAAAAATTTTGCACTCAATCAACTCTAGAAGTTTTTTGTGATTCATGCTTTGAAAGAATTTTCTAACGTCGCATTTCAGAATATAGACTGGATGATTGTAATTCTCGCTTGTTTTACGCAAGCATTTTGAAAGATTTTTGACAGCCGCGTGAGACCCTTTCTTTTCTCTAGATGAATATGAATGGAAAATGAAAGAAGAATTGAAAACAGCATAAAGCTCCCTGAACACCAAGTGATGCACTAGTCTGTCTTTGACAATAGCCTTGCTGATCATTCTTGGTTTCGGGTCTTGGATGAAAAATGTTCTATACTTGCCGTGACAATAAGTATAATCCTGTAGCTCTTTTTGAAGAGCGAAAATATTATCCTCTAAAAATCTTTCAAACAATTGGACATCAGGCTTACTCTGCTTGCCATTTTTAAACTCTTTCCAACTAATAAAAATGTTTTCTAAACTAACTAATTTATCGTACATATTTATGAGTGATTACAATAATAATTTACCGGTTATTAAAAAAGTTTACGAGCTGTATAAAAGTTTCTATGCCTACTCTAAATTATTTCCCAAAAAAGATAAATACACACTGGGAGAAAAATGCGAACTATATATTCTGTCTGTATTGGAATTATTAATTGCCGCCGGCAGTGCGCCCAAGCCGGAAAAGATTGCTTACATCCGAAAAGCGAATATCAAATTCGACACTTTGAAAATTTTCATCCGCCTAGCCAATGAAATCAATATGCTAGACAATAAAAAATATCTAACCCTGCAAAAACAAATCCAAGAAATCGGCCGGATGATTGGTGGCTGGCAAAAATCTTTCAACTAAAAGATAAGAGTCCTGAAAAAATCAGGACTCTTTTTTAAGCGCAACCTGAAGAGGACAAGACCGCCCGAGTTGTTGTCATTCGCGTCAGCCAAGTTATCAGTGTTGTCGAAGTTGAACTCGTCGTCATTCGCGTTGAAGTTGAGCGAATAGTCAGCGGACTGCCAAGAAATTTATTCCTTTTCGTCCATTGCACCGCCTCGCAAAAAATATACGAGACTGAATTTTATTCCGCCCCTAGTGAGCGCTGAAAAGAAATAAGTAGCGCCTATAATCTTCGCATGCACTCTTGCGATCTGAAAAAATAGCAAATCGTAATCTCAAGATTCTGATGCTCTATGAAAATCATAGAATTTCGGCGACAACAATCCTTGCCTACCGGCAGGCAGGCGTAAACTGTTGTGCATTAGCCTACTCTCAAAATTAGTCTATCAAATTTTTTGCAAAAATAAAAGGAGATGTGAATAGAATATAATTCACATCTCCCATTTTCTCCCAAAGACCAAAACCAAAGTTCCAGTCCAAGAGAAAAAGTTCCAAAGTACAAAATACGGCGCTACCTGAAGAGGACAAGACCGCCCGAGTTGAGGTCATTCGCGTCAGCCAAGTTATCAGTGCTGCCGAAGCGGAACTCGTCGTCATGCGCGTTGAAGTGGAGCGAATAGTCAGCGGACCGCCAAGAAATGGCACTGCATGTACATGCCGGCGTTTTGTAGTCGCGCGCCATTTCACCCGTATAGGCAACAGCTGCAACTCCCGTATCCACCCCGCCAGCCAACGAAAATCCATATTGTACCAGAATTTTCATCGCTTCGCGCTGGGCGAAAATTGAAAATCCTTGAAATGGATTTGGCGAATACCACGCCACGACTGATTTTTCAGCCATCAGCGATACCACTTCGTCATGACCGGTGCCCGAAATGATGGAAACTTTTTCGGCCAGTTCTCCGTCGCGATGATTTGTGAATTTTCGCTCGGGAAACTGCCTTCTATACGCGTCTTTAACTGCCGGCAAGATAAAATCCTGCATTGACGCACCATAGTTCTCTCGCGCATCATGTTTAGGCAGAAGAATTGGCCAAGCACGCTGGAAAAAATTTCCAATCAGTTCATGACTAATGCATTTTGCCTTGAGCGTTTCCGCATTTCTTTCAAATTCTTCTGCTGAAAGAAATTCTGTTCCTTCTGGAAAAGAACTTACCAGTCGCTCGTGAGTTGTCGCATAATACCGCATAGAAGATTCAACGTGAAAATCACGATTCTCGTCACATGCTTTTTTCGTTATGCCAAGATGTTGCGGGATGCAACGGCCGGTGTGATCGAAAAGTTTTCGAATAACATCTTCCAATGTCATCCTTTTCTCGCCACGCAGACACGCCTCTAATATTTCCCTGCTTCCGAACAAATCAACCACGGCAAGCAGTTTAGACGCATCTATGCCCCTTAATTTTTCAAGAACTTCTTTCACATCTCCCATGACTGTCTCCTCTCAGGCTCATTCGCCCAATTTTCCACCCCTCGCCCTGGGGTCAGGGATTATCTTCGCATTTGAAAATAATATAGTATTATACACCCAAATTGGATTTCTGTCCAGTGATTGTGATTTTATTGGCTTAAATAAAGTATTTTAAACAAATAAACAAGGCGAGGCCTTAGGATACTATTCCAAGATAAGTTTTTCCAATTCTTTTTTATCCTTTAAATACAAAGCATTATTCTGTACAAATTCTTTATACTCTTCAATGTTCTTAAATTGATCAAGAATAGGCTTCATATTGCACAACACTCCATCTCTTTGTCCAAAATAATTCGGCAAGCTGCAATACTGCCAAGATTCCAAGGCGAGGCCTTGGGAAATTCCCAAGGCCTCGCCTTGGAATCTTTTGTAGTCATGGATAAAATTATTAGCATTAACATAAACTGATAAGTACAAAAAATATTCATTTGAATCTATGAAAACAGACTTGAATGGACCCTGAAAAAGAGCCCCTACTCGGTTATATTTCTTATTAAAATACATTGCATAACTCGTTCCCAGTTTTTGCATGAATGTTTCTATTCCCTTATCCTTGAGTTGTTTTAAAATTTTATGATAGTGATTTTCATTAAGGCAATAACAAATAATATCAACCAACCTTTCTTCCGGTTTTATAATTTTAAAATCAGAAATTCTAGCCGCGCGATTAAGCCTCTTAAAATCTCGCCATTTAGCCATCAAATTTCCTTCTTGCGTATTTAAAAAATACATTGATATTAGATACCTTTCATAATCAGCTTGGTCAAGAAAAATAGGCCGCTTATCCGTACCGCGATTGAAAATGTGGTGATATTCGTCATTAACAAATGGTATTTTTCTTTGCATGGATTAATTATACACCATAATCCTAAGGCCTCGCCTTGAGAAGATTTTCATACACCTCCACCATCTTCCTCGCACAAATCTCCGAGGTGAATTGCAATTTGGCAATCCGCGCCGAAGTTTCGCCGAACTTTTGGCGGAGATCTTTATCATCAATCAATTTTAAAACTGCCTCCGCAAATTCTTTTTCGTTCTCTTCTACTAAAAAACCATTGCCGTTGTTGAGCACCAAACTGCTGGCACCGGTGGCGTTGACCGCCACGATTGGGAGGCCGCAATACATCGCCTCAGTGAGCACCATTCCCTGCGTTTCGGAAGTCGACGCGTGGACGAAAATGTCCGCGGCGGCGTAATAGTTTTTGATTTCCGCTCGCGGCACTACGCCGCAAAAAAAGACTTTTTCCGCCATTCCATTATCTTGGCAGAGTTTTTTAATTTTTGGCACTAAGTTGCCATCCCCCGCTACTATAAATTTTACTCGATCTTTCTGCAAAACCGGCGCGAGTGCGCCGAACAAAAATTCCATGTTCTTCTCACTTGTTAGCCGATGCGTCGATAACAAAACTATTTCATCCGCAGCTATGCCATATTTTTTCCGGATAATATTTCTGTCCAAATCTATAAAATCTTCCCCCACCACGCCGGTAGCCACCGGGAAAATATTTTGCTGCGTCACGCCCCAAGCCCGCAATTTTGGAATGATGGAATCCGTCGGCACCACGACCGCGTCGGCTCGGTTGGCGAAACGCACCGCCTGAGCGATGATCACACTAGCGGTCATTTTCTTAGGCACAAAACGCGCAAAATGCACATAGTGGTCATAGAGTGTGTGCCAAGTGAACACCAAAGGGATTTTTTTTCTCCGTGCCCACCGCGCCGCAGTGGTGCCGAGGAGATTGGGATGCTGAGCGTGGATAATATCCAGATCCAATTTTTTCAAGATGCGGCGCATCTTCCAGGATCCGGGCAGAGGCAAGGGAAAACGAAATTTGACTTCAATGTCAATGGCCGGATAGCGAAAAACCCGAGCATCTGTGTCAGTGTAGCCGGGAAAATTGGGCGCAAAAATATACACCTGGTGGCCCAGTTTTTCCAATTCGCGCCGAAAAGTTTCCACCGAAGTGGCCACGCCATAAGGGTTGGGCAGATAGTTGTTGGTGAAAATAGCAATGCGCATCAACGTCTAATTTTCTTCGAAAAAATTAAAGATATCGGAAAAGACATGCTCATTTTTGATGTCCGAGATAAAAGTATGATAGGCCTTATGGATATATTTTTTGCGTTTAATTTTGGAATTTATTTCCGAAAAAATCTTTTCCAGATTCCCCGGCGCTACGATATGGTCACTGGTCGATTGCATTACAAGACATGGTTGCGTCACGCGCGACAGCTCCTGACGGACCGTCCGCCCCAGACGAAAAATCTCCAGCACACTCTGGATCGGATAAATCTGATAAGAAATGCGCCGAGTGATGAACTCACTGTTACCAAACCCTGGCGGATAATATTTTTTTTGATACGTCTTGAAAAGACTGGCAAAACGCGCGAGCCAAGTGGCCGCTCTCTCGCGCCGGACGGTATGAGGCATCGCCATCAGGACAACTCCCGCCACGTCTGCACCGCGAGCCGCGAGAACCGCCGCCAGGCTCGCCCCCATCGATGTACCAGCCACATAAACTTCGTTATGTTTTTCTTTGAGTTCAAAAAATGCTTTTTCAACATCCATCAGCCACTCTTCCCACTTAACGTCCTTAAGATTTTTCGGATGAGTCCCATGTCCTTTGAGGACCGGCGCCATCACCGTATAACCTTTTTCATTAAGAAACATACCCAACCGCCGCAACTCATAAGGGACCGACGTCCAACCATGGATGAGCAAAACGGCCTTGCCATTGGTGCCGGGGAAATAAAAAGGCTGACCCAAGACTGCGTGGTCTTCTTTGTATAATTCCTCCGGATCGGCGAACAAGATACTTTTCGCTTTTTTGTAAAACTGATTAACCATATAGTGTCTATTCTACTCTTTTAACTGTTTTTATCAAATAGCCAGCCCTATTAGTACGACTATGCCGGACTTTTAGACTTTTTGGCTAAAAAAAGCCCCGCAGGAAGATAGAATTCCTGTGGGATAAAGTTGATAATGCCTTCGCCTCAACCATCCAAATAATGCGCAATGGCGGCGGCCGTTATTTCTGAATTGCGATAGCAGGCATGGAGATCAGCCATGGCAACCTTTTTCACCGCTTCAAGCGCCAATGATTTTTGGCGAGTGTTTTCCATAAAAACATTATTCTTCTTCTCCATCTTTTTTCAAAAGATTTTTCGCTTCGCGGTTCTTATATAAATTTATAAAAATAATAGAGGCAGCGGCTACGGCGAATATGATCCAACCGATCCAGCTGATGTAAATTTTCATCTCGCGCCAGAGATAGCCATAGAAATAACCCATGGCCACCAAAAATCCGCTCCACACTATGCCGCCATAAAAAGAATATTTGACAAATTTTTTGAAATCCATCTTGACGATGCCGGCCGCCACAAAGGTCGCCCAACACAGACCCGTAGTTGATTTGACTGCAAAGATTGTTTTGCCGCCATGACGCGTGAAATATTTTTCCATGCGGGTCACTAATTTTTCCGTGATACCGATATATTTTCCGACGCGCCGCACAAAGCCCAGGCCATAGCGGTGGCCCAAGCCATAGAAAAGCATGTCCCCGATCAGGTCGCCCAAAATGGAAAAAAGCAAAACGAATGGCCACCAGAAAGCACCCAGACTGGCCAGCATAGCGGCCATGATGGTCACCACCGGCCCTTCAATGATCATGAGCGGCAACATCACAAAATAGCCATAATGTTTCAAAAAAGCAAAAATAAATTGTCCGGTCTGTTCCATAGATAAGTTATAATTTTTCATTCTTCCTGGAGCCAAGGTTCGACCTTTGGCTATGCCAAAGGTCGAACCTTGGCGATTGATACAATCTACGCCATTTCTTTCACTGTCGCTTTTCTTTCAAATTTCCCCCAGCCTACTGTGCGGCCGCGTAAGACCGTCAGTATTGATTTGATGGCCACGTAATACATCAACTGGCGATAATAAAATCTTTGCAGTGGCAGCCAAATGATGAGCGACCATTTTTCTTTGTGTTCCAAAAGGAACGGGATGGCCGCCGTCAAAAGATCAATGGCTAAGAAGAAGAAATAGTAGATGAAAATTTTCCGAAAAGCGTGCAAGGAGGAAAAATCGATCGGATGATAATGGTTTTGCCACGCCGCCCACAGGATGGACAAAATCATAGTGAGATCCATGAGGGGCGAGACTAATGGAAAAATTATCTGAAAAATCAGAACGTTCGGCACGGAGAAAAATCCCAACGCCCCGTATTTTTTCCTGCCCCAGACATCCCGATGTTTCCAAACGGTCTGTAGTGTGCCATACATCCAGCGGAAACGCTGCTTGATGAAGTTTCTGGTGGTGTCAGGCGCTTCCGTATACGCCAAAGCTTCGTCTTCATAGGCCACATGATGGCCGCGCCGAATGATAGCGAAAGTCAGATCGGTGTCCTCGGCTAAAGTATCACTGGAAAATCCGCCGGCTTCAACAATAGCTTCGCGCCGCCAAGCCCCCACCGCCCCCGGCACCACTGTAATGCAATTCATAATTTCAAAAGCGCGCCGATCCAAATTCTGACTGGTGATATATTCCAGTGCCTGCCAACGTGTCAACAAATTGATGCGATTGCCCACTTTGGCATTGCCGGCCACCGCCCACACGCGCCGATCGACAAACTTCCGCACTAATTTAGAGATGGTATTAGCGAGGAACACCGTGTCTGCATCCAAAGTAACTACGATTTCCGCGGTGGTTTTTAGGATTCCCAGATTCAGCGCTTCTGATTTCCCGCCATTTTTCTTAGTGAACAGTTTAACTCGATGATTATTGGCAAAATTTTCCCGCAACACTTGATATGTCGCGTCAGTTGAACCATCGTCAACAACAATTATTTCCATATTGGGATAGGTGGATTTGAGAATGGCGTGCACAGTTGTCGCAATCACCTTTTCCTCATTGTAAGCGGGGATGATGACGCCAACCGTCGGACAATACACATTTTCATATTTTCGAAACAACCCATGACGAGCATGCACCCACTGGATGAGCGCCAGCGTCCCGATGAAAAGAAAACGCATCGTGCCTAAAATTATTCCTAACAAAAACATGAAGTGCATAAATCGATTGAAATAATCCACTACGAAAACCGTGGCCGCGCCGGAATAGACCAAGAATCTTTCCCGGGCAGAAACTGTTGGCATCAGCTTGTCGCGACTCGTTCCAATCAAGTCCGATACTCCGACAAACTGAAAACCCTGCGAGCGCAAACTTTCAATGATTTTTGGCAGAGCCGCTACGGTCTGATCGCGATTGCCCCCGCCATCATGCAAAAGAACCACGCTGCCATCGCCGGCAACTGCTCCATCAACAACACGGCTAACGATGTTATCCACTCCGGGAGAACTCCAATCATTCGGATCAATATGCATCGCCACTGTGTAATAGCCGCCACTATTAGTGTAGACCAACGGACTGACTTGGTCAGGCGTCGCCGGTTCAATATCTTCGGCATACGGCGGGCGGAAAAGGACGGTTTTCCTACCGAGGATCCCTTCAAGCAAACGCTGAGTAGAACCCAATTCAAAGTTCAATTGTTGATTGGATATCTCGGTGATATTCGGATGGGAATAGGTATGATTGCCAATTTCCGCGCCCGAGCTAAACTCCTGCCGCACTAGATTTGGATTGATGTTGGCGTTAGCTCCGATCAAAAAGAAAACGGCTGGAACATTATATTTTTTCAAAATGCTGAGAATCTGGGGGGTATATTTTTCGTCCGGCCCATCATCAAAAGTCAGAACGATTTTTTTCTTATTGGCGTCGCCACCGCCCCACCGATTAATCACGTACGGGGAAGGAAATTTGGAAATGTTTTCCTCTTTAATGAACCCCGTCGGCGCATCAAACGTCACCGTGCGTGCGCCCGCTTGCGGAACACCGGTGATTTTCAAAATCTCACCTTGGCCGATATAACTGATATCATAACCGTATTCGAGTGTCTTCAGACTATCCGCGCCGCTGCCGGTCAGATTTTCTCGATTGGAGAAAGCTTGCCAAATCGATGGATCCTCACTTCCCAATCGCCAAAGAGCATAGCCGTATGGTCCGCCCATTTTTCTTCCAATAGCCATCTCATTGAAAGCTGTGACTGCATCCAAAAACCAGACATGGTGCAATTTTTTATTCTCATCGGTATAGTTGAAAGTCGGGTTGAGAGAAACCGGATCAAGCGTTGGCGAGGTACCGGCTTTTTTGGCAATGGCCATCGCCTGCTGGAAAGTCAATTCAGTGCCGGCCGTTTCATTATCTATCCAATCATAACCATAGCCGCCAAGGGCTATGACATATTTATTAATCGGCGCTTCGCTGAGGCGCAGATTCAAACTGCTGGTTATCCAGTTTTGTGAAGCGATCGGCCCTTGCATTGTGTCATAAATGGCATGCTCATCATAAGCCATAAGAATCAAAAAATCGCAATATTTTGACAACTCCTTCGCGCTAAAAGAGTCATCCTCCAAGGGAATACTCTGCGAAACTTCCAACTTCAGCGGATGAAACTTAGCATACAGCTCTTGCATGAATAGCGTCAGATTGGCCTGCTGCTCAGGCGGGATGTTTTCAAAATCGATACTCACCCCGGAAAAATTATTTTGATTCACGAAATTCAAAAGGCTGGAAATGAGAGTCGTGCGCGCCGCGGGTGTCACCAAGGCCGCGGTCAACCGGCCGGCATCCCAATCCTGCGTATCGTTGTTGTAATTGTTTATGAGCGGCACAATCGGCAAAGTCGGGCGCACCTGTTTGATGTAGCTGACTGCCTTATCCTGCGCTGCTTGGTCGTCGATTATAATAGGCGCGGCCGCGTCGCCCAGATGGAGCCACTCCGGCACAAGTTCGTCCATATTTTGGATATTGTCTTTCAGCGAACTAAAACTATTATCGTCCCAATTGACATAGAAACCCAAAGCCTTCGGTCTAGCAATCGGTTCCGTGCCGCTTGCTGGGAAAGTCAGATTTTGAGAAACTGCCAGCGTCGCAGGCAAAGTGGTGGTTGTAGGATTTTTCGGGGCTCCGCGATAGATTGGGTCCAACGAACTCAAATTCACATCCGGCAAAGTCGGCCCTAAAATGACACTGCCAATGGTGATGCCTAAAAGCGCCGTCAAAAAAAGCAGCACGGCAAAAATCGTCCGCCGGGAATATATCCAGCGTCTGGGGTTTTCAGAATAGAAAACCTGTTTGTTGTTATTGTCCATAATCCAAGGATAAATCATTATTATCTGCTCCTATGATACTACAATAATCCAACTTGCGCTATTTTTCAAAAGAAAAAACGCCCGAGCGTTTCGGAGCGTTTTTAGCCTTTTTTCCCGGATTATCGCCAAAAAGTCTGCGACTTGGTGATGGTATTTTTCCAAGGACCCGCCGGCACATCCGCAGCATCTATGAACTGCCAATCGGTTTTGTCCACATCGCCCAGACTCAAATAGTCATGTACGGCCGGAGAAACATCCAATCCGGCGTGAGAATTTTCTTTGCTCTTCGGCGCGGCGCCACCAAAGACATAAGCCTTATCATCTTCGCCGAACGGCCCAACATCTTCCCATTGGGCATAAACCGTCTTGCCGTTTTTAGTAATCTTGATCCACTGGTTTTTGCACATCGAATCTTCAGCCCCGAATTTTGTGCCGGTCCCCCACATAGCCAGGGCCACAGCGTCATTCTTTTGGTCTCCTTTAGAGTTGAAGTCATTATAGGGTAGCGCGAAATAGAAAGGATTCTCCTTGGGGGTAAAGCCGGCTGGCAGGAATCCGCTTCGCTTGGCCGGATCATCTATCCCGCCGAAATGTTTGACCCAATCTTCATCCCAGGCGCTCGGCAGATTGGAAATATTTTTGTTATCAGCATCCGCTTCTTCCCCCGCCCAGAAATAAGTGGTGGAAATATTTTGGTGTACCGGATACTCATCTCCCTTGGCCGGGGCCGCAGCAGTCGCAGTCGTCGCAATTGTTGCAGGCGCCGCAGCCACTGCTTGATTCGAAGTTGCCGGCTCCGGAGTTGTCTTGTCAGGAGCAGAAACGGCGGCAGAAACTTTATCCGTTTCTTTTTTATTTTTTGCTTGAGTCATATCTTGCGCTTTAGCGTTTTTAGTTTTCCAAGCATTCTTGGCCAAAGCCACATAAGCCAGACTGGAAGATGCCAGGATAAAAACTATCGAAAAATAAACAGACCTCTTCTTATTTATTATCATAATAAATTTTTCGTAAAAATTAATTATTTAATTATTAAATTGTCCTTACCAATTGTTGCCGATTGATAAATATTTTTTGTTATATTTTTTTCATCTTGAAAAAAATGTTGCCAAGAATGGCTTCTCAATTCGGCAAAATTGTTATAGAATAATAGCATGAATGTCAAACTTAGGCAACATTATTGGGTCAATTTGGCTTATTAGAGATAAAATATGAAAAGAAATTTAGCTGTTATTATCGCCGGAGCTGTCAGTATTTTAGGCATAGCCATCATCCTGATTTTTTGGCACTGGCACTCTGCCACTAATGCGCCGACAGTCGAAACCGCGCGCCCAATCGATCAAACAGACACGGCGCAACTTTCTCCCGGCCAATATCCTTTGCATAAAAACATCATTGCCACCACTTTTTGGATCGGTGAAGGGGCCTCAGGCAGCAACGCTTTCATTTCCAATGCTGCTAGCGCGTGGGATGATAATTGGCAAGCACATTATGGCGGGGCGGATGATCCTAATAGCCGGAATGGATTCCTGCCGGCGGCTTTCACGCCCAAAGAAAATCCTTTCTATTTCGCCTTGCCCTATAATGACTTCAATGGCAATGGCGACCGTAAACCTGACGCGAATAAAATTATCTACTGGGCCGCGGCTTCTTCTTGGGATTCGTCTCAATCAATGTTGAAAAATCAATGGATAAAGATCACCAAGAATGGCACGACGGTTTATGCCCAATGGGAAGATGTCGGGCCGTTCGGCGAAAACGACAGCCACTATGTCTTTGGCCAGGCTGCGCCGACTAGCCAAGGCAATGACAACGCCGGTCTGGATCTGTCCCCTGCCGTGCAAACATATCTCAATTTGAACGGCGAAGACAATGTCGACTGGCAATTCGTGAATGCTTCCGATGTGCCCGATGGCCCCTGGAAAAATATCATTACTACTTCGTAAAAAATTTTGTAGAGGTTCAATGAATTGAACCTCTACGATACCTTACTTTTTTCCCTCTTTAAACTTCCAATCAACCTTAGCTTAGTTGCTCTGTCTAATTTTTTGATCCGCGCCTCTTCTTTGGCCGCCAAGGAGCGGTTTTCAAATTTTTTTAAATAGACCACTTTGACCGGTCGCCGCGCGGAGGTGTATTTCGCCCCCAACTTGGCTTCACCGTTATGCTGCGCCACCCGGCGCTCTAAATCCGTCGTGATGCCAGTATATAAAGTTTGGTCAGCACATTGCAGAATGTAAAGATAATACATTTTGTGTCATTCCCGCGTAGGCGGGAATCTAGTGTAAAAATTTAATTATGTATGACCAGATTCTCATATACACAAGACTAATCTGAAACACACGAGTTCTAATATAAAAGGCTGAGTCACATTATTTCGTGCAAAAGTTCCGCGCGTCCGATATTTTCTTTGGAAGAATAGGCCACCACTTTATGCCCGCCGACTGTTTCTTGGATGTCCGCCAACTGTTTTTTTTGCAAAGTTTTTTTCACCTTATCAATCTTATTGGCCACAATGATGATATCTTTTTCGTGTTTTTCTAGCATCTGCAAAATTTCCAAATCCAACTCGGTCGGTCCGACCGCGGCGTCGATGACTTGCACGATTTTTTGCTTTTCGTATTCGGCCACAAACAAATACCCGCGGATCAAGCCACCCAGTTCGGCTTGTCGATTTTTCGAAGCCTTAGCATATCCATACCCGGGCAAATCCAAAAAATAGCAATTGTCATTGATGAGGAAAAGATTGATCTGTTGGGTGCGTCCCGGAGTGTTGCTCGTGCGCGCCAAACTTTTTTGCCGCGTCAAAGAATTGATCAGACTCGATTTCCCGGCATTCGACCGCCCAACAAAAGCCACCTGCGGAAAACCATTGTCCAGTGCTGGATCTGATCCCAAAATACCTTTCACGAATTGTGCTTGAGTGATGTTCATGTATGTAAGTAATTTCAGCCATAGGCTGATCCGCCTCAGGCGGAAATTACGTAATTATTTCAACCTATTACCCTCATTATACTTCTTCAACCTATCTCTTACAATCTTCTCCATTTCCAGATGTGAGACACGGCCGGAATTTTCTAAAATCTTTTTGTCATTCAAGATCAAAAAACCATCCAATTTTTCCAGCCAGTTTTTCATATACATCGCCCGTTGTTCCACGCTCTGCAACTCCGCAAATGACAAAAATTGTTCCACTAGAAGATTCAGCCTCTTAAGCTCCAGCTCAGCTAAATAGTTTTTGGCCACTTGCGCCTGCTCCCTAGTGATAACTTCTCCTTTCCAATTCGTCAATCCTAAATTCACCTTGTCGCTGTCAATTCTGGAAACGACTATCTCCGAAGCCGTGAGCCCAGTGATGGCAAAATGGAATTTGTTCTGCACTGTCGCGAAAAATTGTTTGGCATAGTCAGTCTTTGGATCATAATCGACGCTAGTAGCAAAAACGTCACGTACTTTCTGATAAAAATTGGCTTCCGAAGTCCTGATCCGCCTGATCCGCTCTTCCCATTCGGTGAAATATGACTTTTTCACTCCACCATTGGCCAATCGCACATCATCCATCACAAAACCTTTCACTATATATTCCCGTAACTGCTGTGTCGCCCAAATGCGAAATTGTGTGCCTCGTAAGGAATTTATTCTGTATCCAACCGAAATAATCGCATCCAAATCATACCTTTTTATGATCCGATTTACCACTCTGGATCCCTCTTTTTGAACTACCGAGGTTTCCTCGGAAGTTGTTTCTTCATCCAACTCTCCCTCCAAATAAACATTTTTCAAGTGAAGCGCCACATTATCGACGCTGCAGTCAAACAGCTCCGCCATCTGCTTTTGCGACAGCCAAACCGTCTCATCCTCCAACGCCACTTCAATTTTCATTTCCCCGTCCTCGGTCTTATAGATGATTATTTTGTTTTTTGTTTCCTCCATTTTACTAAGTTAATTATTATAATGATATTGTATCATTATAATCAACTACTTGCAACCTTCGCCTTTCCATCTTCTCCAATGCCTTTTCTCGACATAGACAATCTGCCACCAGCGTACGCCGAGGACATAGCCCAGCATCATCCCACCGATGAGGAATATTCCGATCACACTTTCTGGCAATTCCTCAGACAATGAACTGCTAGTGATGCGCGCCTGGTCGATGAGGGCGGCCGCAATCACGGCTAAGAGCATACCTAAAATGATAGCGAGCAAAATATATATCCTTCTTTTATTTTTGGTTCCGATCTTTCTGTCCATAGTTTTTCAATTATTTCTGTAGCCAGATGTTTTCCGCGTTTCGGAACGCCGGCACTCTGCTAGCCGAGTGGAAGAACCAATTGAGGGTGCCGATGAGAATGGCGGCGATGATGCCCGCTCCGATGGCACTGCCCAAGCCGAAAAAGATGCCTTGCAAAAAAGAGCGCTTGAAAGAGCTTGCCCTGTTCACGTTGGCCGACAATTTCTCAAGACTCTCGGCTAGTATTTCATTTTCATTTTCCATAGTGTTTTTATGTTCAAATTATTATACACATTTTCAGTTTACGCCTGGATGAAACTTTTGGCAAAACAAAAAACTCCCCCATTAGGAAGTTTCTAGGCGTGTACCGCGTATGGGATTCGAACCCATGATTTCCAGGATGAAAACCTGGCGTCCTGGACCGGACTAGACGAACGCGGCATGTTTTTTTGTGAATAAATAGAGTGCCCGAGGCAGGCACGCTTATTTCAGACATCAAAAAGATTCTAACATGAAAAAAATATTTGGTCAATCCCGTACTAATCATCATCACAACAGCGCACTCTGTCGGCGTGGAAAATGAATGGGTCATGCTTGTCGCGGGTGCCCACGGCCCGCAGGAATTTATCTTCAATAAAATCATCTCGCTTAGGCGGAACACTGGAGCTGGGCAGAAAAACTTTTACTACTTCTCCATCTTCATCTACCACTGTTACTTCGTTATCCATAAAACTCTTAATTTTTCCGTGGATAGCGGCGGCGGGCGGAATTTTGTTACGCGACCAGCCGCCCAAAGAACCGCCCACCCCCAACATTCCGAAAAAAATGCCCAGGACCAGGGCGCCCAAGGAAAACCAAACGATGAAAGCTTCCGTATGCTCGCATTTTCCACAGAACAATTCCAGACGATTGGCGAAATAGATCGCGAGAACGATCGCCAAAGCAAAAAAGAGGAAGTAGTCGTAGGGCAAAGTCATAAAGAAAATCCGGGTGCCGGGGAAACCCAAAGTTAAGAATTTCTCCAGGCGGATATGCGCGATGAAATGAAAAATGAGACTGACCAAGACCGCGCCGAGAAGAAGCATGGCCAAAAGAGCTCCTTTTAAGCCGAGTTTTTCCATGACAAAAATAAGGCGCCTCCGCATTTTGATCTTTTTCTGTTTGATATCCGCCATCACCTGCGCTTTCATATCCTTCTCCCTCCGGCCTGCGTTGTCATTGTTCATATCTTTTTGCCCTTATTATTATTTCTCTGATTATTTTTTTCAATTTCAGCCGCCATTTTTTTCTTAGCCCGATTGATGAGGGTCCCGACAGTGTTGATCGGTTTCCCGAGAATCTCACTGATTTCTTCGTATGATTTATCCGAATAATAGCGCAGGGTCAACACTTGCTTATACTTGAAAGGCAAACGGTTAATGGCCTCATCCACTTCCGTCCGGGTTTCTTCTCTGATCTGCGCCGTGTCCGCCCCTTCGGCCGAACTGGACATGACCAGTATATCTTTGGTCGCCGTAATATCTTCCCACGGGATAAAGCGCTTGAGGGCGCGCCGTTTGATATGATTGACTGCCTCATTGTGTGCGATGCGATAGATCCAGGAAGAAAACTTCCGCTCAGTGTCATAGCTGTGGAGATTTTTAAAGGCCTTGATGAAAACATCTTGTAATAGATCTTCCGTTTCTTCGCGGGCACCAGTCAAACGGTATAGATAGGCAAAAAGCTTACCCTGATATCTATCGATCAGTTCGGCGTATCTTTCCGCATCCCTATCCCGCACGATTTGCACCAGCTCGTTGTCGGTCAATTCAATTTTGGATTTGTTTTCAAGCATTGTTAATACTGAAAATTATAGTTTGTATTTCAATATAATAATGATACTATACTATTAGAAAATCCGCGAACCGCCGGCTAACCTATAACTTTGCTTATGTTTATCCTCTCTCTTGAAACTTCTTGCGATGAAACCGCCGCCGCCGTCCTAGAAAGCACGGCTGCCGGTTTTTCGCTGCTCTCTGACGTAGTCTCTTCGCAAGTCGCCCTGCATGCCAAGTGGGGCGGCGTCGTGCCCAATCTGGCGGCGCGTGAACATTTGAAAAATATGCTGCCGGTCGTAGAACAAGCGCTCCGAGAAGCCAGCGTAAACCAAAGCGATATTTCCCTTATCGCCGTCACCAACGGTCCTGGGCTCATCCCGGCCCTGCTCGTCGGGGTAGGCGCAGCCAAAACATTAAGCTATCTCTGGCAGGTACCACTAATTGGCATCCATCATATCGAAGGACACATCTACGCCAATTTTATTCATCAAACCAAAACTGAGGAGATTACATTTCCGATCTTATGTCTGGTGGTTTCCGGCGGACATACACAACTGGTGCTCATGAAAAAGCATTTGGATTATGAAATTGTGGGCGAGACGCTGGACGACGCGGCCGGAGAAGCTTTCGACAAAGTGGCCAGAATTTTAGACTTAGGCTATCCCGGCGGACCAGCGATCTCGGCTATCGCCGAAGAATTTAGAATTTCGAATTTAGAATTTAGAATAAAATCGGGGTTAGAAAATTCGAAATTATCTCTTCCTCGTCCTATGATTAATTCCAAGGATTTTAATTTTTCCTTCTCAGGACTAAAGACGGCAGTGCTATATAAATTCAGAAGTCTGAGCAAGAATTTGCCGAGTGATAAGAAAGAACTATTAGTCACTGAATTGGCGGCTGAATTCCAAGCGGCCACGGTGGAAGTGCTCACTAAAAAAACCATGGCCGCCGCCAAAAAATACGGCGTCAAGACCGTGATGCTGGCGGGCGGGGTGAGCGCCAATATGGAATTGCGTAAATGTTTAGCGGCCAAAGTGGCGGCAGAACTAGAAAATGTGAATTGCGTTTTACCCGATATAAAATATTCCGGCGACAACGCCGCCATGATTGGCGCCGCAGCTCATTTTCGCTACCACGCCACGCAGGATAAAAATAGTTGGCAAGATAATTGGAAAAATTTAGAAACGGACGCTAATTTAAAATTAAAAAACCAATGACTGAAAAATTAAAAATGCTTTTTTGGGGGATGCTCGCCGCGCTCGGCGCACTAGCCTTAGAATCGGTGGCCCTGATTTTTGTTACCCCGCTCAGTGCGGTGGCCGCGCCTGCCGCCCCCGCCTGGTTTATGCCGATAGGAGTTTTCATCGAAGAACTTTTTTCGCTGCTTCTCATTGGAAAACTTTTGCAGAACAGTTCGGACAAAAAAAATATTTTCACCCGCGCGCTCTGCTTTGGACTGGGTTTCGCCCTGCCGGAGATCCTGCTCAATTTTGCCGACAATCCCCGGCTGTCGCAAGAAATTTTGCTGTCATATCTAGGCCTGCTCCTCATCCACTCGGCCACCGCCGGCATTTTTGGTTATTACTTTTCCAAGAAAATCGGTTTTCGGGCCGTCATTTTTTTCTTTTTCCTCTTGGCCCTTTTTACCCATCTGGCTTTCAATCTATTAGTGCTTTTTTCTTTGAGCTTTTGGCTGATTCTTGGCCTCCCGCTCTTCGTCATTTTTCTCTGTTTTTTAGCCCTAAAAATGCCCCCGGCCAAAGCTTCCTTGCCAAGCCAAAAGAATTAAATTATACTTTAAATAGAAGTGAGTAATAAGATAAAACAAAATATTTATATGACGAAAGTTAAAAAATCTTTTTTCGAAAAATTGACTGGGGCCAAAAGAATTGAGGAAGAGGATGAGATGGAAAACACCTTTGAGCGAGAGCGGAACTTCACCTCGCCGGAAATCTATTCCGAAGACACCCAAACCGAAGTGCTTTTCAATTCCACCCCGCGCCGCGCGCATCGTGAAGAAGCCGCTTTCTCCGCCCCTTCAGAAGATGGCGAAGGGCAACTGACCATTGATGTCTACCAGACTGACAACGATGTGGTCATCAAATCCACCATTGCCGGCGTGAAACCGGAAGATCTGGATGTCAGCATCGTAAACGACATGATCACCATCCGCGGTGAAAGAAAACAGGACGACGAAGTGGGCGAAGAAAACTACTATTATCAAGAATGTTATTGGGGCAGCTTCTCCCGTTCCATCATTTTGCCAATCGATGTCCTGGCCGACAAGATTGAAGCTTCCATGAAAAACGGCATCCTGACCATCAAAATGCCCAAAGCCGACAACACCCGCACGAAAAAGATCCAAGTGCGGGGATTCTAGTGCTTATTTGAAATTCATACCTTCAAAACACGAGAACCTTTCTCGTGTTTTTTGTTCCCAGCCAGCGGACTGTTCGCCTAAGCACCAGCGCAGGCGGACCGTTCGCGTAACACTACCTTAAAATAACTTATACCAAAAAATTGATAGATCGTAAAATTGCAAAAAATTCCATACATTACCTTTTCCCCTGTTTTATGCTATATTTTATACATGAAAATATCCAAATTTTTACCAGTTTTATTTTGTCTATTTTGGGCTTTGCCTACGGCCGCAGCAACCGGCAATGGTATGGCAGGTGATTTTTCGCAAGCCTTTTCGCCGGACAAAATTCCCACCGATTTGACCTTATCCGTCAATGGCACGGCCTATCCTTTCTCTCCTTCGGACCTCCTAAGCTTGATTGATGAAACCGCCAAGCTTTCTCCCAACCAAAAATATCGTTCCGAGATAGAAAATCCGGACTTTTGCCTGTATAAGAAATCTCTGACTTGCCACTTGGTTTTTCCTTACGACCTTTATGGTCACCTACAAAAAGCCTATACGCGCGCGCTTGATGAAAATAATCTGCAAACTTTTTTGCAAAATTTAGCAGCCAAGACTGACACTGCTGCAGTCGATGCTAAGTTGCAAATGGCTGATGGCAAAGTGTCCACCTTCTCTTTGAGCAGTCCGGGCGTCCAATTAGACATGGACCAAAGTGCCCAAATTTTGACCGACTATATCAATCGCGGCGATTTCAGCGTTACCCTCACGCTACCGGTCAAAAAAACTGACCCCATTGTGTCCACTGATTCCATCGAAAACCTCGGCATCAATACCCTCGTCGGAGAAGGCGTTTCTGATTTCCGTGGTTCGCCGGTGAACCGGATCTTTAACATCAAAAGGGCCCTCCAACAATTTAATGGCGTACTAATCAAGCCTGGGGAAGAGTTTTCTTTTATTCAAAATCTGGGCGACGTGGACGCGCAGCATGGCTACCGGCCGGAACTTTCGATTGTCGGCAATGCGACCGAATTGCAATTTGGCGGAGGCATCTGCCAAGTGTCCACGACGGCTTTTCGTGCAGCCATCTACTCCGGCTTGAAAATTACCGCCCGAACGCCACACGCTTATCCAGTCGGCTATTATAATCCGCAAGGCATGGATTCGACGGTGTACATCCCCCGTCCGGATTTGCGCTTCATCAATAATACGCCGGGGTATATTCTCGTTGAAAACAGAATTGAAGGGACAAAATTATTTTTTGATTTTTATGGCACTTCGGACGGTCGGAAAACTAATGTAATCGGGCCAAAAATATTGGAGCATAATCCGGACGGTTCCATGAAAGCCACTTTCACCCAAGAAGTCTATGACAAAGACGGAAAATTGATTCAAAACGATATTTTTAACAGTGCCTATAATTCCCCTTCCCACTATCCGCATCCCGATTCAACTGGCGCTGCATCACCACTCATCACCGAAAAACCGCAAAAATGGTCTCAAAACGAATGGGATATTTACAAAAAAGCGCATGGCCTCTAAAAGATTGACGAGAACCACTGAATACGCTAGTATTTCATAGTGTCCGCGCGACCAATCATGCGCCGGTAGCTCAGTGGATAGAGCAGTAGCCTTCTAAGCTATTGGTCGCAGGTTCGATTCCTGCCCGGCGCACACAAATTAATACGCGCCCATAGCTCAGTTGGTAGAGCAGTTGCCTCTTAAGCAAACGGTCCCAGGTTCGAGTCCCGGTGGGCGCACAAGACATTTTATCATTGATTGAAAAGTCTATAGAGGGGCGGCTATCGTCTATCGGTTAAGACACCGGTTTGTGGTACCGGGAAGTTGGGTCCGACTCCCAGTAGCCGCCCCTCTGCAGATTTCACAAATAATACGCGCCCGTAGCTCAATGGATAGAGCACTTGTCTTCGGAACAAGGGGTTGTAGGTTCGACTCCTGCCGGGCGCACCATTCAAAAAACAAGCTTCACAGCTTGTTTTTTTGGTGACTGGAATATTGGGATAATTATTCTTGCGATACTTGCGGTTCTTGAGCTGGCATGCCAAGTAATTCCTTGACCTTACCAACCATTTCCGTCGGCGTGTAGGCGGACTTGGCCAGAAAACCATTAGCGCCCAATTCGATGGCGTTCTCAAGACTATCGATCAAATTACTAATGATAATGATTTTGATGTTCGGATCGTATCCTCCGCTGCGCAAAGTCTTGGTCAACTCAAAGCCACCCATCTCCGGCATGATCAAATCAGAGAGAACAATATTAATGCCATGGGTCTTTATGACTTCCAACGCTTGCTTGCCATCCCCCGCTAAAAAAACTTCGAACCCTGACTCGGAAAATTTTCGCTGAAAGATTTCAGAAATCATCGGATCATCTTCGACTATCACTATTTTTAACATAAATATTAAATTAAGTTAAATTAAATTAGGCTAAATTTTATTCTTACAATTATTTTTTCACACTGACATGTTCGGGCTGCTCAACAGGAATCTCGATGATGAATTTCGACCCCTTCCCTTCACCCTCCGATTCCGCCCATGTGCGACCACCATGCGCCTCGATCATCAGCTTCACCACATACAGTCCCAAGCCGGTGCCTTCGATATTCAGCTTGGCTGTATCTCTTCTGGAAAACTTGACGAAGAGATAGGGAATATTTTCCTTGGCGATTCCCGCCCCGGTGTCAACTATTGTCAAGCGCACTACCGGTCCGGTCAAAGCTTCTTTCTGATCATCATCTCCTATCTGCTTTTCATAGTGAGACGCCGCATCCAGCTCGACCTGCAGATCCACTTTTCCCTTCGGTGTATATTTTATCGCGTTATCGACAAAATTGAAAATAGCTTCAAAGATCTTGCCTTTATCCATAATGAGTTTAGGCAAAGCCTTCTTAGGATGGACCCAGCTGAATTTAAGCCCTTTTTCTTTGGCAGCCGGCGCAAGGGCCTCATACGCTTCCTGGCAAATGGTTTCCAGATGTTCTTTTTCGAAATCCAGCTTGATTTTGCCGGATTCCATGCGCGATACATTCAAGAGATCATCCACCAGGCTGATCTGGCGGTTATTGGCAAAATTAATATTTTCCAGCACTCGGCGCTGCTCCGCCGAAATCTTCCCATATGATCCTTCCAGAAGCAGCGACAAATATCCCTTAATCGGCGTCGGCACCTTGTGCAATTGATGCGAAGCGATGTTGATGAAATCAGTCTTGGTCGCATCGATTTTCTCCAGCTTGGTGTTGTTCACCCTAAGTTTATCATTGGCAAAGGCCAGAGAATCAGACATACGCTGGAGCTGTTCTTTGCGCTCCACTTCCATCTTAACCGACTTCACTAACCAAATACCCAGTACCGCTGCTGCAAAAACCGTAACGCTGATCAGAATTATATTAGTAACATCGGTAAACGGTGTAAAAAAATACTGTGCGCCAACTAGGGAGACGATAGCCACCACCAGCGCCTGCGCCCCCAACATTTTAATGTGAAAAGCCTTAAATTTAACAATCAGATAAGCTAAAAAGCCCATGAAAACAACCATGCCGAACAAGCCATACTGCAGAAGTTCCCATCTCGTAGTTATACTACTAATGATATTAGTACCTGAAAATGAAAATAAAAACGAAGTAACTCCCAAGGATAAATAAACTGCTTTTTTTCTTTCATCTATCTTTTTGACAGTCCACATTTTCCTTATCAAATACACAAGAAGCCACACTGAAAAAAATGCCTCCAAAATATGATAGTAGTTGATTAGCAACCCCTGAACAGATTCGCAGTTATCGTAATTAAAGGCTACCAGATTAAGTCTGGTAGGAATAAACATTATAAAAGTCGCCAATAAGATTCCAAAGAATAATTTAAATTTAAATGAAACGTCCTTCTCTTCGAGAAAAACATAAGAAAAATACAAAGTCGCCACAGAAATTAACATCTCCAACAAATTTATCCATGACCACAAAAACATTATTTTACTACTATCGGGATTGATCCAGATAACCAAATCAGAAGCTGACCACAAAGCGAAACCGACAGCAATAAATAATAAAATATTACTAATCAAAGAACGACTATCTTTCCAAAAAACAAAAAAACCAATGATAAGGGCCACTATCGCCGTAGGTATATGAGAATAATATAGAAGGGGTGAGATATCTACATAACAAGTCTTCAAATTTGTGACAAGATTATAATCCATATTTTTTGTTTTGCGCTTAATAACTTATCCTCAATCAATAAAATCTAAATCCATCCCCATTTTTTTAGAAGTAATGAATCTTTTTTTACATATTTTGCTCCAATATCTGTACGATAAAGCATCCTAGGAATTACTAATTTATCTACAAGACTATAGGCTTTCTTTCTTGCAATTTCCACATCCACGCCATTCCCTGTTGAGAATAAAATATATCCATTACTTCCAGCTATATAAATGTTCCCGTCTCGCATTGAAACTTCTTCGAAGTGAAGCTGAGATTTTTCGCTACTGGTCAATTTTCCCTTAAACAAAACTTGGACATCTTTTAAATAATAATCAGATGATATTGATTTATAAGGAAAAGGTGGGATTGCAACTGAAACAACTATAGAATAACCTATTTTATATTTTAATTCAAACTTCTTGCCCGTAGCTGTGTTCCAGAGTAAATTTTTCCAAGGAGATAGATGCATTTCGCTTTGCAACTGATTAGTTGGAGATCCAAATCTCATCGTAGCCTCCAATGGAAATAATTTATCCTCTGAAACAATACTGTTTATATCAACATAACCCTTATAACCGGTATCCATTAAATATGGCTTAATCTTTTCTAGGGTTGCTAAAAAAAGCTTATTTTTTTCGTTTTTATCATACCAAGCTAATGTTCCCATCTCGGCTGTTAATGGCCCACGGTCACCATCCAACAGGGGTTTGTGTTCAAAGCTAATGAAGATTGGGCTGGTCCAATCTTGCCCATTAAAATACCTTGCAACTGCCACCTCAACCCCATCAACTCTTTTTTGTAAAGATATAGTTTGTAGAGATTTACTACTATTATATTTAGCAAAGTTTTTCAATATACTTATAGCATCGCTACCATCGTCCAAACTACCAATATATGTCAAAGAGCCATCATGTCCGTTTTGTTTCACGACCCACTTGCCTTTATTTTTTTCGATGTACTTTATGGCCAAGGTAGCCTTTTGAAAATCCCTTGATTCTAAAGTTTTTAAGCCATACTTTTTAAAAATTTTTTGAGCGAACTCTCGATTCAATTCTAGCTCATTACCTCTCTTGTTACCACCAAAAACGTTAAACCCTTTCTTGCTTAATTCATCAGCATCATTATCGAAAATCACATCATCAAACACAATTAATCCATCTTTACCCACCCAGTCTAATTCCTTTTTCCAGTCATCAGTTTTTTCAACCATTCCATCAAAACAATCTTTTCTACTTTCATCTTTAATATAGAGCTTAACAACACAACCCTCCTGCTTCAGTCGATATGCCACGTCTCCCGCAATCAATTCTCCAGACACAAAGAGCACTTTTAATTTTTTTTTGTTATTTAGCATAAATTTTTATCAGGATATCTCGTTCCTCGTTTCACAAAGTTTTCCTCAATGTCATCCAATTTAAATATTTTCTTAAAATAATTTTTTATAAATTTTCTATCTAATCCGTTCCGGCAAGTATAAACATCCACACTCACAAACTTTCTTTTTGGAAAAGTGTGTACACTGATATGACTTTCTGCAATAATTACAACTCCGCTCCATCCCCCAGGATCTTTGATGTTATTGTCTGGAGCTTCCTTTATTATAGGATCAGACAGCCTTTTCATGCCTAGCTTATGGGGCATATCAACCAGTGCACACATAACCAAATCTCTATCATTCAATTTTACAGGATCTCCCCCATAACCATCCAGCATTAAATGTTCCCCAAAATTACAAGATTCCATTTTTTTATGAAAATTAATAAATTATACCTCTAAATATTTCAGTAAATTCAATACTTAATTACGCTCTCACAACAGAAACAATTCATTACAAAAAATTATCACATCATCTTGTGTTTGTAAAAATCATAAATTTATCATATATATACCTACTGCCATTATTATAATGGCGAAAATCTTTGCATAAATTCCAACAAGCTGATCATTATATATTCTTTTGATAATATCCTTCTTTTTATATGAACACAGAGAAAGAAATGAAAAAAATACGGCACTGACAATTATTATAAAAGCTGGTTGGATACTTTCTATTGCGGCTACAAAAGACACTGCAGGACTTATATTAATAGCTCTTTGTGAAGCAATAATGCCCAACATAGTCAAACTCTCCACTAATAAAAACCATATATAATATTTTTTTCCGATATTTATCAAATTTCCAGTCCCATGTTTTCTTATTCGTAAAAAATAGAAAAATATTCCGGCTAATATAGATCCTAACGAAAAAAACATAATCCCACTATGAAATGATGTTCTGGAATAAACATCCCGCGTGAATATCATGCTTAAAGACAAAAAAATAATCGCTCCAGCCATAATTGGAATAATCTTTCTTGTGTTTCCGCCTTGAAACTTATTATTAAATGAAATATACATTGCCCCAATAAAAGTAACTCCGATTCCAAGATATTGCACGACGGACAATTTTTCCTGCAAAAACAAAAAAGCCAAAATTGGAACAAAAATCCCGACAGTATTCCAAATTATCTGAATCAGGGCTGCATCACCTGTTGAAAAAAGAGCCTTAAAATAAAAAAAGTAGGCCGTAACTAAAAAAAACCCTCCCAGTGTTGCCATGATAACACTTCTTAAATCTGGTACCACTAGACCAATAAATGGCAAAGTGAACCAAGGAATAATCTGCGCCAACCCCGTCATAACTGTTCCGTCATATTCATTATCGTATATTTCTTCAACAAAATAAAGATCAATAATATTAACCAATGACCAAAAAAATGGAGCTAGAAAAGCAACAAACAACCAGTTGTTTAAAATATGATTCATTTTTTACAATATATTCTAACTTATATTTTTTCCAAACTACTCTCCTGTGTTTTTAATCCCCTCTACGCTTTTATCATTTATTCGGTTAGCGCAAGTTTCATCACCTTCCTCACACATCACTGCCTCCTCCGCTGGCGGATTGTCTATGTTATATTGCACCGGATCGCTACACTCCACCTCTTGCTCGACTTTATTTTGATCATCACAAAAAGTGTTCGAACAGTCCTTTTCACCCTCGCCGCATGTCCATGGATCGCAAGTCTCATCCTTATCCGGATCGCAAAGCGGGATATGGCTTGCATTTCTCTTGGCGATTTGATAATACCAGACATCCTTTTCCTTGTCCCCTGTGCACTTTTCTCCTTCCACATTAGACGCAGGGTCACATTTCCAAATAAAACATTTTTCTGCCGTCGGGTCACAATCAATCTGACCTTCCATGATGTAGTCTTTTTTAATTTCAATTTTATAAAAAGTAAAAGCCACTGACCCAACGATCAAGCAGGCGAAAATCACAAAAAATATTTTTGTTTTTTTGTCCATAAAACTTTTGCGGTTATTCTACCACCTAATACTAACATATTATTTAAATCCTGAGCACTCCCCTTGAACAAGCCACGGCCTGATTTTTTATTTTTCGTCGCTAATGAACCGGAGCGGCAGCAGTTGCACCAATCGAAGGGACCACTTGTATCATGGAAACAGTCGCTGGTTTGGCAGTAGCTGCCTTATCGACTGGCGTCGGCGTCGGCGCCGCTTTCTCCAAGCGGAAAATGTCCGTTAGATTTCCGATGTCTTTTTTGCTCTCATCGTCTCTCGCTTTAGCGGCCGCCGTGTCATATTCAAAACCTTTCTCGTTGAAAGTGGTTCCTTGGCCTTTGTTTTTGATATATTCTGCCTTTTGACCGGCATTCCATTGTGCTTGATACAAGGTGGTGCGCCAGAGATTGATACAAAAACCGACCAAAGCAATCGCAATCAAAAAAACAAAAGCTCTGGCATAGCGGCCGAAAAAATGAGAAAGCACTTCCAGCAAATAGCTGGGCTTGAGAAATTTTTTTATATTTTTTATGTTTTTTAGAAAATTCATTGTTTTTGAGTATAAACTATTGCCCCTATTTCCGTCTTAATGGAATCATCAACACTTTCAGCGTTCGGCTTATCAGAAATTGTGCCGCCGATACCGAAGATGTTAGTATTCCGATTTCCGTCATCCTTAACACTATTTTTCGTAGCCGAAATGGAAAGAATGTTCACATAGAATTGACTGTTTTCCAGGAGCTTAACAAAATTGACCAAACCGGCATAGTCACCCTCCAGGCTGATCTGAATGGGGAAATAGTCGGGGTAAGCGAGGGCTTTCAGCATATCCTTGTTTTTCACACTAAAAGTGGTATTTTTAGCGCCATCTTCGATTTTAAGATCTATCTTGTTTCCGGTGGTTTGGGCGATCGCTTCAATATTTTCAATGAAGCTCACTTGGTCCTGCTGGCCCAAGACAACATTCAGCAGGCTTTCGCGACTTTCATAATCAGACCATTCTTTTTTGATCTCCGGCAGTTTTTCAATTTGAGATTTTTCAATTTCGCGATCAATGGATTTGGCCTGGATCTGATAAGCCAAAGTTTTGATATCATTCACCAGTGGCTTGATTAAAAAATATACCAAAACCGCGGCGGCGAGGGCGTAGCCGGAAACAATGATTGCTAATTTGAATTTAAACCAAATATTTTTCACCTTTTTGAAAATTAACCGAGGCTGATTATTTTTTTAAACATTTTTCATCGACATCGAGAGTAATCTGGAATTCCACGTCAGCTTTGTCGACCAAATTCGAGAGCGGCAGGACAATGTTCGAGAAACACGTTTCTTTTTCCAGCTTATCTTTGAACGCAATCAGATTCTCCCGGGTATCGGCGACGCCGGAAAGAGTGATAGCGTATTGGTCGGTGGACAATGTTTTTAGCCCGATGCCGACGGGGATCAGCTGGCTGATTTTTTCAAAAACTCTTGACCAATACAACTGTGCCTTATCGATTGAAGCGATCTGTTTTATCCGTTCATTAGCTTGGTTGAACTGATTGTCATAACTCTTAATCTTACTGAATTGATCGGCTTTTTCCACTTGAGCATTGAGCAACATCTCTCCTGAGAGCCCCATGTTCAAACTATATTTAAAACTCAAAAGCACGATAAAGAACCCGACCAATATAATGGTCAAGGCTATTTCGGCTTTGATGGCCATTTTCAAACGTTTGTTTTTTCCAATCTCCTCCTGCTTATTCGGCGGGATCAGATTAAGTTTTATTTCCATAACTAATTTCTCGCATCGCCAGTCCAATGGCTGTCGCGTAGCGGATAGAATCGTCTCGGCTTATTATTGGCAAATTTTTACCCAAATTTAAATTTATCCACGGGTTGCCTAGGCCAATCTCATAAGTCAGATTGGTGGCCGGATATGGGACCAGTCCCTTGAGATTAGAGCTCCCGCCGGAAATGATCACTTTTTTTATCTCCGCATCAGAATCAGGAAAGGTATGATAGAAGTCAATCGTGCGCTCGATTTCCGTGGACAAGTTTTCTAAAAGCGGCCGCACCAGGGCGAGAATTGGATTGTTCTGCCCTTCAGAAGAATGCTCAATCCCTTGAGATATTTTGATCTTTTCCGCCTCCTCACGATTAATTCCCATCTGACTGGCAATCAGATCAGTGATGCCGCGCGAAGAAAAAGGGATACTAGACGTGAAACAGGGCACACCGCTCCGAATGATTATGAAACTGGTTTTCAGCGTCCCGACATCCACGATCAGGTAGACATCTTTTTCTCCTGAATTATGAGGGACCAGACTGCGGGTGGTGGGGATTGACTCCATTTCCATGCCGCAAACAGACAACCCGCAAGCTTCAAGAACCTTCACTAAGTTATCCACTACCTCTTTGGAAACTGCCACCGTCAGCACGTTCTGCTTGCCATCTGACTGATCCATAAATTGCCAATCAAAATAGACCTCATCTATTTTTAGGGGGATGCCGGCTTCAATCTCCCATTTGACCGCTTCAATCGCTTCTTTTTCTTTGATGAGTGGAATGCTGATGGTGCGCAAAAAAACTTTCGACTCGGGGATGGAGCAGATGACTTTCTTTGTGTTTATTTTTTTCGGCCCGGCGGAGTTAATAACTTCACGGATAATCTGACTAAGTTTTTCCGGCTCGATAATCTGGCCGTTCTCGATAATGCCGGCAGTGATTTCCGCTGAGTTGAAACTCCTGATCCGATCCAGGTTGCCATCTTTTTCCAATTGAAAAACTTTAATGGAGGACTCGCCCAGGTCCAGCCCAAAATATTTATCTTCGAAACTGATTACTTTTTTATTCCAAAATTTCATAATTCATTTTAGCATACTAAGATGATATTGATAAATTATTTACTAGCATGCTTTATAGTTCTTGCCACAAATCGATGGAATAATCCGTGCCCGTGGGAAAGTAGGGTGGCGGACAATACAAAAGATCGTTGTCGAAATCATAAAAGCGAACGGCAAAGCCACTATTGCCATGTTGGAAATACGGCTGCAAATAGGAAGCAATGGCGCCATTGAAGGTCAATGAATTGTGACCACTAAACCCGTTATCATTCATGCCAACTGTCCCGGTCTGAGCCATCAACGCGGCGTCGACGATATAATCATCTGGACAACTGCCTAGCACACGCACGTCACGTTGCGCAACCAAGCCTAACTTATTAAGACAGTTGTATGCGGCGTAACGCAAATTAGAGTTTTCCGTGCCAATGTAAATATCCGCCTGCGAACCGCCGCCGGATAAGTTGGCAGCCACGATTGTCAGTGCCTCATTATTAATCGCGCCGTCCACCCATGCATTATCCTCTACGAAGATAATGCCATTATTTGGAATAGTGTAATTGCTCAAACATGATCCACTGCAACTATTGCATGTCCCATTCCCCACTTTTTGCTTATATTTACTAATAGCGTGACTATTAGCATTGGCACTATCCACCACACACGCATCGAAAGTCCCATTGCTTTTTAGGAGGATCTTACGCCCTAGTCCGCTATTGTCAAAATACAAGCCCTGACCACTTTGCGCCTGAGTTTTCATATTGGCCAAATCAGCTGTGACGCCAGTGAAGCTGACTTGCGGCACGGGAAATTCGCGTCCGCCCATAAAAACATCCGGGCGATTCGGGACTGTGCCGCTCGGCCACGGATAACTGGGCGCATCCGGATCGGCCGGATTGGTCGTGGTGTGCACACCAAATTGCAACTTATTCCCGCCATAGGTCGGGTCATTGAAAGACGGCAAGAGAGAACTGACAGTGTTGTGTGCTGTGCCATCAAAACGAATGCCATCATTGGAAAAAACCTTGCCCCAGACTTCGGCTTGATCGCCAAAATTCATAAAACTATTGGACAAAAACATATATTCGCTCCAAGACGGCCGGCGAAATCGAACTTGGATGGTCCGGGTCGTACCCGGTGCATTGTGTGTCGCGCCGGTAACTTTGACTTTAACCACCGTCGAGCCAGCGGCCGGCACTTGCACAACCTTTATCCTATAGTCACCCAGACCTTGATAATCAACGACATATTCACTATCCACGCCTAACGGATGGCCATTCTGCCAAAAATTCTGGATCTGTTGGGCGGTCTTACCGGATGTTTGATGGGCCAGATACCAACGGTACCAATCCATGCCTGATTCGGCAATTTGCAGCGCCTCTTCCCTGTTGGCCCGATTAAAACTGAACTTCATCTGAGAAACGATATAGCTCAGCATGGAAGTCAAAATTATCGACATGGCAAACATGATTACTAGGGCGTAGGCCAAGGCCGAACCTTTTTTGTTTTTTGTTTTTTTATATGGCATATTTTAACTGAAAATTATTTTAAATGATCATAATCGTTCAAATTTCGCAGTTCGGCAAATGTCTGCATCTCGATGTTGTCCGGCGCATGGGCCGGGTTGATATTGATCTGCAGATACATCTTGACCAGCCTGATGACAGAAAAATCGACCGGGGCAACTAGAGGATTATTAGTCGTATCGAGCGGGTAATCTTTGTTGTAATAATAGAATATCGGCGTACTGCCGTTGTTCACAATGTGGCTGGCAATGGTTACTACAGTTTGATCACCCACTGGATAGGTTTTGGGCATGGTATTGGCCGGACTGGTCACGCCCATCAGAACACTCTGGCCACTTTTGTAGAAATGCAACCGTTCCGTTGCGCCATCTTTATCATAATCCGAATATAGAACCAGATCGTTGCCACTGGCTGAGACGATTGGATAAGCGCCATTGTCTCCTTGCTGGCATTCGCGGATATAGTTGGCAATCGTATTAACTCCTTGCGAAACCGCCATGGAAGACTGTCCCATTTCCAAGGTATAGCTATTGTTCTGCCAAACTTTGGAAAAGAGCATAGCAAAACCGCCGATACCCAAGGTAAAAATCGAAATCGAAACCAGCATTTCAATGAGGGTCATTCCGGCATAAATTTTTCGGTTTCTAGTTTTCATCTTAGGAAGCATTAAGTTTTACCGTGGCCGTTTCCAATTGGTTTTGGTTGATTATGACTTGACTGTTGCTATCGGAAAAACCGCTGGCTGTAATTTTCAAATCATAAGTGCCGGGCAAAAGTGGCGTGGCGTCTATCGGTAAAAAGACAATGCCGGTGCTGGAAGCAGTAGCCGTGACATCATAGCCCGCGCCGTTTTTCAGTTCCACTTGCGCGCCAGCAATCGGGGTGACGGCGTCACTAGCCACGACTTTTACCATGAGTGAGGTGACATTTTTGGCGGCCAACTTGGCTTTTAGCACTAAATTCTGATTGGAAAAAAGTGAAAGCGGGGAAACCGGATCAGTGTCAATTAGGACATAATTGGAAACTGAAGCACCTAAAGTAAAGGTATATTGTCCCGGACTGACCGAACCGAAATCATGCTCTCCACTGGCATTAGTCGTCGCGTCTGAATCTAAATTATACACCGGCAAAGCAATTGGATTGGAAGCAGTCACGATTGTATTGCCAATTATTCTCCCGCCCACCATATGGAAACTTATATTAGGAATGGGGTTGCCCAGATAGTCCACCGAATCCACTTTCAAATTGGCCAATTCATCCTGGACAATGTTGGCGACATTCATCGAACCGACCACTACCGAAGCGTCCCCATCTACCGGGTTATAGGCTGTGGCCGGATAGGGTGGCATCGTGGTCACATTTTCAAAGCCGGGTTTAGCCAGCGTGATTCTGTATTTTTTAATGGAATTTTTAATCTTATCGCCCATTAGAATCACACTACCGGAACTGTCGGTCTGGACTGTGGTATCCAGTCCGGTGTCACCATTCACCACATGCACACTCGAATTTGGAATGCCGGTGCCGCCCGGCTGATCGCTAAAAACATTGATGCGCAAAAAGCCGTCGCCCGGTTTCGCCACTTCCATGCCGGTCGGCACAAAGCGAGAAACCAAGTTGGTCGACTCAGTATTGTTGTTCCAAGAAATTACAATAGTCACTTTTTTATAATCCTCTGGCGCCGTATCTGTCGGCTCAACTCCATCAAAAGAATCATCAACGTATTCTACCGTCGTTTTGACATGGAAATGACTGGCGTTTTCCGCGATATATTCATCGCCTAAAATCTTACCCGTGATAGCACCATGATCAGTCCCGACATCTTCGTATCTCAGATTCCGAATAATTTCCATTTTTTCGTTGGCCACTGAAACCGCGCCCAAGCGATTCTTGGCAGAAATAATGAAGCGCGAACCAATCACAATGACGTTATAGAAGGTGAGCGTGATGATGGAAAAAATGAACAACAAAGTCAACGCCTCAATAAGCGTGAAACCTTTTTTATTTTGGTTTTTTATTTTTCCAATTTCCATTTTTAGTATTAAAATTTCACGCCACTCCCCTATTTTATCGAATCCATAATGGAATACATTGGTTGCAGCATTGAGACAGCGAAGAAGCCGACGGCTGAACCGATGAAAATCATCAGCACCGGCTCAATGATGGAAGACATGTTTTTGGACAGTTGATCGACTTCGCCTTCATAGAATTCCGCCAATTTCAAAAGCACCATTTCCGTCTTGCCGGTTTCTTCACCCACTTGGATCATCTGGACAGTTAAGATAGGAAAAATTTTAGGATACTTGGCGATGATCTCACTCAGTGGGATGCCTTTTTGGATCTGCTCCACCCCGTCTTCAATAGCGCGACGGTAATAGTAGTTGGTGAGCGTACGAGAAATAATATTAAGAGATTCAACAGAGGACACGCCGCTCTTGAGTAATGAGCTATATATTCTGGAGAACCGGGAACAATTCACTTTAATCACAATTTTCTTGACCACCGGCAGATTGACCGTCATAAAACTGAGCGTCTTTTTCCCAGAGGCAGTCATTATAAATAATTTTATAGCCACAATCAGAGTGACTCCGCCCGCCGTCACTAGGATGCCATGTTGGCGCAAAGAATCGCTCAAAAAAATGATAAACCTAGTAGAAGCCGGCAGTTCAACATGCATGTCCGTGAAAACGCTCATCATTTTTGGCAAGATATATGTCAACATCAAAACGGCAATGCCCATCATAGCCACCACGATGACTGCCGGATATGTCATCGCTCCTTTCACTTTACTCATCAGCTCATGTTCTTTCTCCAGCTGTATGGCCAAAATATCCAGCACTTCTTCCAATCCCCCACTAGTCTCTCCTACGCGTATCATATTAACAAAAAGCTCATCAAAAATCCCCGGATATTTGGCCAAGCCATCGGCAAAGGCGCCGCCGGCTTGGATGCCTTCGCAGATCTGATTCAAAATAGCGGCAAATTTTTTCTTTTGCGTCTGAGCCGCAATATTTCGAACGGCCTTGGACAGCGGCAAGCCGGAAGAAATCATGACACTCAAATTGCGCGTGAACATCAATTTGTCAGTCAAAGAGATTCTGATAAAGCGGTTCATAAATTTGATATCCTTGCCGCCATCCGCTTCACTTTTCAATTCTTCCACCGAAGTCATGACATAGCCTTCAGCCCGCAACTGCGCCGCCAATTCACGCTCATTCCGCACATCCACTTCTTCTGATTTAACTTTGCCCTCAAAATTTTTCGCGGTATAAAATATGCGCATAAATTATTCCTTAGTTACTCTTAATATTTCTTCAATGGATGTGATGCCCGTGATGGCTTTTGAAAAACCATCTTCAATCATCGTCAGCATGCCATCTTCCTTGGCTTTTTTTTCAATTTCGGTCGCATCCGCTTTCTGGGAAATCATCTTCTTGATGATTTCAGTCACTTCCAAAATTTCGAAAATTCCGTTCCTGCCATGATAGCCTTCCTGGTTACAATGTTCGCACCCGGCGGCCTTGTAGAAAGTTATATCCTGCCAGGTATCAGCCGCTTTTAACCACTCTTTCATACCGGCATTTTTCTTGAGCACTTCCAAAATCTCTTCCATATTGTAATTGTCTTGCAACGTCTTATATTCTTCCTCTTCCAGCTTATGTTCTTTGCGGCAATCGGCGCAAAGCTTACGCACCAGCCGTTGCGCGATAATCACATTCACCGTCGAAGCCACCAGAAAAGGTTCAGCGCCCATATCAATGAGCCGAGGCAGCGTGCCGGCGGCGCTATTGGTGTGGAGAGTGGACAAAACCAGATGACCCGTCATGGCGGCTTGCACAGCCATTTCCATCGTTTCGTTATCACGGATTTCTCCCACCATAATGATATCCGGGTCTTGGCGCAAAAGGGAGCGCAAGCCCGCCGCAAAAGTCAGCCCCACCTTGGGATGGACTTGTGTCTGATTGATGCGGCTCATCCGATATTCTACCGGATCTTCTACGGTACTGATGTTCACATCAGGCGTGTTCAAAATATCCATCACAGTATAGAGTGTGGTGGTTTTTCCGCTGCCGGTCGGACCGGTCACTAGGATCATGCCATTGGGCCGTTTGATTTCGCGATGGATGATTTCTAAACCTTCTCCCACCAGCCCCATCTTCTCCAGCGTCAAACCTTTGGAGTTTTCATTCAACAGACGCATAACTATTTTTTCTCCGTCAAAGATCGGCAAGATACTAACACGAAAAGAAATTTTTATATCCTCTTTCTCAATCTTAAAGCGGCCGTCCTGCGGAATGCGATGTTCGTCCAGCTTCAGATTCGACAGCACTTTTATCCGCGCAATGATGCCATCACTCACTTGTTTCGGCAGGGTCATCGCTTCGTGCAAAATGCCATCAATGCGATATCTCACCCGCACTTCCTTCTCGTCCGGCTCGATGTGGATATCGCTCGCTCCTTGCAAGATAGCATGCTTTATCAAAGTGTCGACAATCCTGATGATTGGCAAGCCCTGCGCGATTTCCTCCAAACTATCGGCGGATTTTTCTTCCGACACGGCGGCGGAATTTTTTTCAATCATATCACCGAATTCCGCCTTCAAACTTTTGCTATATAGCTTAAGCACCACTTCGATACCCTCTTCGGTCGTGAGACAAGGGATGATCTTCAGTCCGGTTTTTTTACGAATAAAGTCGACTGTCTGGATATCTTCCGGATTGAGCATCGCCACTTTCAGTTCCTGACCGATCTTTTCAAAAGCCACGACTTTATATTTTTTCGCGATTGGTTCAGGCACAATCTGGAGAATTTCCGCTGGCACCGCATCCTTGGAGATATCCACAAAAGGGATGCCTAAAATATACGCATAAAGCTTTCGCAGCTCTTCCGCTTCGATCAATTTTTCTTCCAAAAGGATATCGCCCAATTTTTTTCCACTTTCTTCCGCCGCTTCGAAGGCTACTGCGAGCTTATCCGGGTCTACCTTTTTGGAATCTAAAATAAATTCTTTCAGTTGTTTATTTTCAACGCGCATAATCCGGTTACATCTTCAAGATTTCTTTTATTTTTTTAACCACATCTTCCAGTTTGAAATCTGCCTTGATCAAATAGGCCACGGCGCCTTTTTCAAAAGCCCTTTGGATATTTTCCATACTCTCCAGATTGGTTAGGAGAATCACTGGAATGTTTTTAGTCTTTTCGTCTTTTTTTATCTCTTCCAAGACGGCAAAGCCATCCATTTTAGGCAAGACGATATCCAGAAGAATAAGATCCGGCGACTTAGTCTGGGCTAGCGTGAGCCCGATTTGTCCGTCCATGGCGCCAAGCACTTCGAACTTTTCATCCGTCAGATATTCAGCCATCGTTTGTTGCAATGCTTCTTCATCTTCAATGAGAAGGATTTTTTTTGTCATATTTTTTAAATTAAACTGTTTTAAACAACTTTATTTTTTTGCAATCGGCAGAGAGAAACTGAATTTGGAACCCACGTTTTCAATAGATTGAAACCAAATCCGTCCACCCAATTGTTCCACAACATTTTTGGAAATATACAGCCCGAGACCCGTGCCTTCGGTCTGATATTTGCTAGCGTTGTCACTGCGGAAAAATTTTTCAAACACCCGACCCACCTGCTCTTCCGGAATCCCCACGCCATTATCATCCACTTCGAATATCATATCTTTGTTCCTCCGAGCAAGACCGACATGGATCCGACCGCCGCTAGTCGTATATTTGAAGGCATTCCCGATCAGGTTGTCCAAGACTAATTTTATCTTTTCTACGTCACCGCAAACTTCCGGCAGATCTTTTTCGATATTAGAACTGACAGTAATGTGCCGTGATTCATAAGCCACTACACTTTCATCCAACATATCCTGCGTCAATTTGGCTAAATCAAAATCCTGCTTCCTGAGGATTAATTTATCCTGATCAATCCTGGCTACGTCCAAAAGATCATTCACTAGCCGGGTCATTTTTAGGCTAAGCTGGGAAATGTTTTTCATCTTCTCGACTTGTTTTTTGTTCATGCCTTTTTTCAACTTAGTGAGCAGAAGTTCTGTTTCCCAGCGAATGGCCGATAGCGGGGTGCGTAACTGATGGGAAGCCACAGCGACAAATTCACTTTTCATCCGGTTCAAATTAGCCATCTGCCCGACAAAGCGACTGATGGAAGTTCCCACAATCAGCACCACGACCACCACTAAACATTCCGAAATGACCAAGACCTGCGGGTTATCATAATACGCCGAGATGAAGTAGGTCGCCGTCATAATGACCACCGACACAAACCCCATAACAATAAAAAGGAACCCGGGAGTTTGCCAGACCTTGATGCCCAACTCATCCGCTTGCTTCCTTAAATTGAAATCATTGATGATTATCATTTTGTGAATTTTTGTTTTTTATCTTATTTTTATTATACCACAAAAATAAATATAAAAAAGTAGAGATGCCCCGTCGGGGCGTCTCTACAATTTTATTTTTCTTTTTCGGCCTGAGATTATCTTCGCGCGGAGAAACGGCTCATTCCTCAATCAAAAATGCCTTCATTTAACTTTTTTTGCAGCATTCTTTCCATTGCCAAGCTGTGGGCGTGATGGAAAAATATCAAAGCTTCGCCGTCAGCCATAATAATACTGCCCTTTTCTTTGGTACGCGGGTCCTTGGCAATCCGTCCAATTTGCCACTCGCCCAATTTTTTCTCCAACAAGTTGAAGCTGTTCAAATCAAAAAATTTTTCCAAACTGTTCCTTATCCGGATTGCCCATCCTTTGTCCGGAAAGGCTTTCAAATTAAGGATATTCTCTGGGGAAAAATTGATCTTAAATTTTCCTATCCACTCGTTCTTATTCTGAAATTTTGAGAAAGTGCTGCGCCCGGTCAGGGGCACGGTGAAAAAATATTCCGAAGCGGAAAAAAGATCTTGCAAACGGCTTTCCAGCGATTCGTCAGTCAAAAAACAATTTAAGCATATCCGATCAGCAATATGCCTTCCATGTCGTCTTTTGCCCATAAGATGCACCAATCCTGTCACCAATGTTCTTCCGAGGAAGATCCGACCATGCTTGAGCACGATCAAAAGATCCAGATCGCTCTTCCGGCCGGCGTTTTTCATGGCTACCGTGCCGGTGATGGCCACCATCCGCACATACGGCAAAAACCGCAACCAAAAAACCACTCTTTTTATAATCTTAAATTTTTGTTCGGACAATTTGTTGTTTTTCAACCTTTTTTCAACCAGTTCTTTTCGTCCGCGCAAAAAATAGAAGCCGCGATAGTGCTCCACTTTTTTCTTCAATTCTTCGCTCGCCAGTTCTTGCATGATCTCCCTCAGTCTAACTCTATTTTCTTTTTCTCCATGGCCAGGCGCTGCGCCCAGATATTTCCAAACTTCAAAAGCCGTCAATGGATAATCCAGAATGTCGTAGTAGACGAGGGTAGATAGGATATTTTTATGCAAATTGCCTGGCATAATTTTTATAAATATTTCCCTGTCCAACTTCGTTTACATTTTTTCAAGCCCGCCGGCACGCCGGCATAGACGACTTCGCCTCCGCCTTGACCGCCTTCCGGGCCCAGATCAATCACCCAATCGCTGTAACCGATCACGTCCGTGTTATGTTCCACCACCACAACCGAATTGCCTTTCTCCACCAACGCATCCAGAATCATTAAGAGCTTGCGCACATCTTCGAAATGCAATCCAATAGTCGGTTCGTCCAAAATATACAAAGTCCGGCCGGTAGATTTGCGCGCCAGTTCGGCGGCCAACTTGATGCGTTGAGCTTCCCCGCCGGACAGATTGGTCGCACTTTGTCCGAGCTTCAGATAGCCCAAGCCCACTTCTTCCAAAGTGCGCAATTTTTCCACCACGAGCGGCGTCTTATGGAAAAACCGGAGCGCATAGGATACGCTCATATCCAACACCGCGGAAATATTCACGCCTTGATATTCAATATCCAACGTTTTTTGATTGTAGCGCATCCCATTACACGCTTCGCATTTGACATACATATCCGGCAAAAGATACATTTCAATTTTTTTCGTGCCATCGCCCTGACAACTTTCGCAGCGCCCGCCCTTCATGTTGAAACTGAAACGGCTGGCGTCATAACCGCGATTCTTGGCTTCCTCGGTCACTGCAAAAAGTTCCCGGATATGGGAAAAAACGCCAGTATAAGTGGCCGCGTTTGATCTAGGCGTACGCCCAATCGGCGACTGATCCACGTTAATCACTTTGTCAATCAAGTTGAGGCCGCTGATTTTTTTATGCTTTCCCGCTTCGGCTTTGGCACGGAAAAAATGGCGCGACAAAGCGACGGCCAGAATATCCGAGACTAGAGTTGATTTGCCCGAGCCGGAAACGCCGGTAATGGACACGAATCTTTCCAGTGGAATTGCCACATCGATGTTTTTCAAATTATGTTCTTCTGCGCCCAAAATTTCGATATATTTCTTCGCGCCCGGTCGCGGTTTTTTTCGCGCCGAGATTTTTTCTTGCCCGGACAAAAATCTGGCGGTCGAAGTTTTGGATTTTTTCAATTTTTGGATATCGCCTTCAAAAATGACTTCCCCGCCGGCCATCCCCGCCCCCGGTCCCATATCAATGATCCAATCGGCGTTTTCAATAATATCGCGATCATGTTCCACCACCACCAAAGAGTTGCCGTTGTCCCGCAAGAATTTCATGGTCTCAATCAATTTTTTAGTGTCGCGGCTATGCAAGCCCACTGACGGTTCGTCCAAGACATAAATGATGCCGGACAATTCCGAACCGATCTGGGTGGCCAAGCGGATGCGTTGCCCTTCCCCGCCGGACAATGATTCAGCTCCGCGAAAAATTTCCAAATATTCCAAACCGACATTTTTAAGTGCGGCCGCTTTTTGCACCATCTCTTTGATCAAGGGCCGGACCGTTTCGACTTTAACATTCGCCAGCGGCCAATTTTCAAAGTCTTTCAAAAATGCCAAGAAGGCTTCCACGTCCAGCCTGACAATATCTGCAATGGACCGGCCCAAAATCAAAACCGCCGCGTATTCCTTTTTGATTCTTTTCCCTTCACATTCAGCGCAAATTTTTTCCAACATATACTTTTCAATTTCTTTCCTGAAAGTGACGGAAGTGGATTCATTATATTTCTTTTTGATGATATCCACTACGCCGGCAAAGGAGGCTTCCTGATGTTCGTTTTTGAGGCCATAAAGAACAATCTCTAAATTTTTTTCACTTAAGCGCTTGATCGGGTCATGAATGGAAAAGCCTTTTTTCTTACCGATTTCTTCCAATTTATACAGATAGTTGCTCGTCCCGCCGGTCCGTCCGCCTGATTTGGATAGTGGCAAAATAGCGCCTTCCGCCAAAGACAAATTACGGTTCGGAATGATCAGCTCCGCGTCCACCTCCCGCACCACGCCCAGGCCCGAGCAATGTTCGCACGCCCCTTCCGGACTATTGAAAGAAAAATGCTTCGGAGTGATTTCCGGAATCTTGAAATAGCAATTGCTGCACACAAAATCTTGGTTGTAAATGTGACTCTCGACATTATCGATGCTGATCGCCATAAAACCTTTGCCCAAACGGAAAGCAGTTTCAATGGAATCCAGAATTCTTTCCCGGTCGGGGGCTTTCGTTTTCAAAGTGATGCGGTCTACCACGATTTCGATACTTTCCGCCAAAAAATCTTCCGAGGAAACCAGCGCGTCCGCAATCAACATGATCTTGCCATTGATCCGCGCCCGGGCATAACCCAATTGACTGATGTTTTTCAAAATTTGTTGCGTGTCTTTGCCTTCTTCGCGCAGGCGCGCCAGAATGCCAAGTTGAGTATTATCCGGCAACTCAAAAATTTCTTCTAGAATTTCAGAGTTGCTTTTTTGCGTCATCGGCAAGCGGCAATGCGGACAATAGGGCGTGCCGATCTTAGCGAACATCACCCGTAAATAATCATAGATTTCCGTAATCGTCCCGACCGTCGAACGCGGGCTCTTGCTAATGCTTTTTTGGTCAATGGAAATGGTCGGACTAAGGTTCTCAATTTTGTCCACGTCCGGCTTGCCGGAAATTTCCAGAAAATGCCGTACATAACTGGACATGCTTTCCAAATAGCGCCGGTTGCCTTCCGCGTGCACCACGTCAAAGGCCAAAGAGGATTTTCCCGAACCGGAAAGTCCTGTCACCACCACCAATTTATCCCGCGGAATTTCCAAACTGATGTTTTTCAAATTATTCACCCGCGCCCCAAAAATTTTGATTTTGTCCCGCTTAACTTTGACTGAGGCTTGCCCCACGGTCGCTTTAGGCAGCTTCGTGGTAGTTGATTTGGATTTTGGCATTGGATTTTTGAAGAAGTGTTATACTGATTAACGATTTTACAGGAAAATTTCGGTTTTGTAAAGAGTAGGGTTTTGGGACGATATTTAGTATATTTGCATAAGGAAAAATCATTATACTGGTCGCGAAACTCGACTTGAAAAATAAACTTTTTTCGTTATAACTTTTTTAACAAATCTTCTTCTCCTTGACAACTTCCGCCCCCCCTAGCATACTCCCAGCAGTTCTTAAACAATAAAACTCAACATAAAAAAGGAGGTGAGGCGTTTGCTTGTGGGAAACTAGATTGAAAATGTAGATAATCTATTGATTTGAACGTCAATTCAGAAAAGGAGTCTTGCGATGAAAATAAAAGGGTTTATTTTTGTATTTCTGTTTTTCATACTTTTTAGCTTTACAACATCTGCCTTTGCCAGCGACCCATGTCAATCCATATTGAACGACTTATCAACCCCTCGCTCCATAGGAGGGACGACATATTCCGACGTGGTTTCCTGGCAAGTCGGTGTTGATCCAAATAATCACATCACTCTTTTCTATAACTATGATTCAGGACTGCACCCGCATGTTTTGAAGGTCAATCCGTACGGACAGCTTGGACATGCGGGAAACGCCTTTTATCGCTACACGAGTTGGGGCACCAACACCTGTTATGAGGACTCTGGAACGGGCAGTTATTGGTCATGGGGCTATTTTTACAATAACTATCCACCGCTCGATACGCAGGACATTCATTCCACACAACCAATCTATAATATCAATGATTCGGGTGTTGATGTTGAAGCTAATCTGGGCATGCCCCCTCAACTTACCATCACCAATGAT
>CAIKZD010000005.1 GCA_903831805.1 uncultured bacterium | reverse complement strand
TGTTCTGTAGAAGATCTTTCGGAATCATATTAAAGAGATCTGCACACTCAATTTTGCCTCTTTTCATACACTTTATATTGATTTTTATTTTAAAAGTGCTTTAACTATACCATTTTATGGATGTTTCGGACAGTTGTGGGCTGGTCCTCGACTCGCCCATTTTTAAGTAGGTGTCTCCCTATCCACCTCCAGCTTACGCTTATTTAAGGCTTTTGGCAAAAACAAAAAGAATTACGTAATTAATTACGTAATTCTTTTTAAATGCAGGGGGTCGTGAAGGACGCTAGAACTATGCTTATGAATATAAATTAAAATATCTACGTTCCGAACTTAAACTTAGAAATATAACTTTATACTAAAAAAATATAAAACCACCCTTCCAATAAATATTGAAAAGATGGTTTTAGCAAGAACAGAGCTATTGCTGATTAATCAGATGAACATCCCGTCATAGACATGCGATCATCATTTATAACATCTGCAGTTGGACCAAAAAATTTCTGGATTCTTTCCATAATGCCCATTTCCTGATTAGAATAGCCATTCACCCAATAGGGTGTGTAATGAGATATATCGATGCTCTCTCTAGGATCAGGTGCGTTGCTTATGGCCATAGCATCTACCGTAATTACACAATGATACTTATTCCAGTCTTTTACGCGATATCCCCGCACACCAGGATAATACAATAGTCCGGCATGTCTTAATCCAAGAATTATCAACTTTTCAGCTGGCAGAAAAAATCTATCTGCACATTCCAGATAACATCCGTGTCCGAGCCGCTCTAATCTATCCTGATCATCCGATTCTGAAAAAATACTATACTTTCGCCTATCCCCATCCTCAAACCAACCCCTAATATATCTCGAGTATACACGCACATCAAATTCATAGGTTTTCATATCTGATCTCCTTTTTTAAATTTTCAAACAACAAAAAACGACCTCCTCATGAGATCGCTTGAAAATGTTTTAAAATTCTAAGAAGGTTTATTTAGCAGAAGACAACACTATCAAGCGACCTCATGACTGATGAGTTTCTGCGTCGACTAACAATGTTGGTTGAATTATTCATATACCACAATTAAAGCACACGCTTGGAATATGTCAAGAACATGTGGTAATGTCCACAGGCATATGGCGGTTTTTTAAGAATAGCAATATTTTGGCGTATGAGCATCAAAAAAGAGCCCACTCAAGGCCTCTTTTTATGTCCGCACGGGTGGAGAGAATCGAACTCCCGCCAAGGGTTTTGGAGACCCCCGTTCTACCACTAAACTACACCCGCAAGCCATGCTTCGCATGGAATTTTCAAACTCCAATTTTCAATTTTCAAACAAATCCCAATTTTAAAATTTAAAAATTAAAGAATTGAAAATTCATTGAAAATTGAAAATTTGTGAATTGAAAATTCCGGCGCAACCGGGCTCTATTTCATTTCCTTATGCACTGTATTTGTTCTACATTTTTTGCAGAATTTTTTCAGCTCCAACTTCTCCTTGATCTTCTTCTTATTGCGCTTGGTGAAATGATTGATGGAATTGCATACGCTGCATTTCATCTTGACCAGATTTTCTCGTGCCATAAAATTTATTTATAATTGATTACGCTTACTCCTTATCCACGCTGAGCCGTTGTCCGGAATCGGACCGGAGACCTTTTCCTTACCATGGAAATGCTCTACCAACTGAGCTACAACGGCAAACAAAGAACATGGAATGTTCATATGTCTTGTGGGCCGGGAGGGAGTCGAACCCCCGAAGCCTTGCGGCGTCAGATTTACAGTCTGATGCAATTGACCACTCTGCCACCGACCCAATATACTTTCATTTCAATTCAGTAAAATCATCCGCAAAATGAATTTTCGTTTTTTGGTTGTTTTTTGCTGAATTTATCCTTAATTTAAATGAACTATGATTTATCTTGGAAACAGGTATATAATAAATTGATTTACTATCTGAATTAAACGCAGCAATCACATCTATTTCTTCGGGCGTATAATGCAAAACTGACCAATTATTACTACTTCTACAATTGACATCCAATGCCCCATCTTTCGGTGTAATATATTTTACCTGAATTCTGATAAATTTACCATCTCGTTCTGCAACTAAATCATACCTGTTATTTTCGCCAACAGGAATCAATACTCTCCACTCATCCTCTATCAAGCGAGCAGCTACATACATTTCAGCAATATAGCCTTTTGTTTTTATATGCATTCCAAATTACATTTATTTTTGTTCCTGAGCCGGCAGAGGGAATCGAACCCGCAACCTTCACTTTACAAAAGTGTTGCTCTACCATTGAGCTATGCCGGCTATATTTAATTATACTGCTAGCGTTTGCTCAGGATCCTTTCCAACTTTCTCATCCTGCTTCGAGCATTGATGCTTCTTGGATTGAGCTTGATCACTTGCTTGAAACATTCCTTGGCATACTCCCAATTTTCAATTTCCAAATAATATTCCCCCAGTCGCTCATAGGCTTCGATGTCTTTCGGATTGCTCGCAATCCGATCGATGAGAATTTTTTCAAAAAGATCTTTCTTCTCAGCCTTGCTTTCCGACTCCTCTTTTTTCACAGCCATTTCTGTTTCTTCCAATGTTTCGGCCGGCGCCGCTTCCGGGAAATATTGTTCTTCGTCGACTATTTGGATCTGACTATCTGCTCTTCGGCGAAAAAAATCATCCTGCGCTTCTTTTTGTGTTTTATGATTTTTGGCAATCCGGTTGGCCTCGATTTTCGCCTTAGCACCATCATTGATTTTTTGCAGCGTAGATTTTCCAGCACTGAAAAAATTGACAAAAAACAAACCAGCCGCCGTCACTTTCACAACTATTTTATCCTTGAAAGATTTGCGATTTTCCTTTTTCAACGCGGCATATCTGGCCGCCAGCTCTTTTTCCTTTTCCTCTTCCGCGGAGTTTAAATTTTGATTATCTTCCAAACGCGCCACAGCGGGCGCTTTTTTCATGAGAAAAATTATGATTCCGGCCAGGCTCGCGAGCACTAACGCCGGTGGGATAATGGAATACAACATCTGATTGGTTGGTTTTTATCTAGGCTAAATACGGGTCCGCGTTTATTACAAATCTTCCTTTTTAAAAATCACATATTTTCCATTCTCTGTCTTAACTTTGATCTCTTGCGTGCCGGCGTTTATCTCAATCACAGTCCCTCGGCCTTCTTTGGTGCTGACCACACTATAGAGTTCTGGCATGCCAGCCAAAAGACTGCGGTATTGTTCAGCTTCATAAGCCAAGCAACACATCAGCCGGCCGCAGAGTCCCGAAATCCGATCAGAGCCACGGTGGGCAATCTGTTGCACCTTGGCCATATCCGTCGTAATGCTAGGAATGCTACCGCGAAACTTAACGCAACAGACTTCCCGACCGCAAATGCCATAACCGCCCAATTTCCGAGCTTCATCGCGACTGCCGATCTGCTGCATCCGCACGCCACGCTTGGATTCTTTGGAAATGTTCTTGACCAATTCTCGGAAATCCACGCGGATGTCCGCCGTGAAAACAAAAGTGATCTGCTTGCCGTCCAAACTGATCCGCGCGTCGATGATCTTCATCGGAAGCTCTTGTCGCTTCACTTCTTTGTGACAGAACTTCAAAAATTCTTCTTTCTCTTTCTCATACTTTTCGTAAATTTCAATATCATGCTCCGTGGCCAGTCTAATCACTTTTTCCGCCTTTTCCCCAATGCTGGCCGCCTGTGTGTCAGAAACAGTGCCCAGTTCATTGCCGCTTTCCAAGGAAACAATCACTTGCGAACCTTTTTTCACAGCAAAAGATCCCGCGTCGCAAATCCGGGAAGCCTCCCAGGAATATATGGAAACTAAAACATGGGACATATTTTTAAAACTATAATTCTAAGCGGCGAAATTCTCCCACTTGGATATTTTCCCCGATCTTCGCGATCTTTTCATTGATAAGTGCTTCTATGGTCTGCTCCGGATTCTTCACGAAAGGCTGCGTCATGAGTGAAATTTCTTCGCGAAACTTTTTCTCTTTGTCGAGAAGAATGCCAGGAATCATCTGCTCGGGTTGCTTTTCCTCCTTCAGCTGCTCAGCCCAAACTTCTTTTTCTTTCGCCACCACTTCTTCACTCACATCTTCCGGTCGCACAAACTGCGGATTCATGGCGGTGATGTGCATGGCAATATCGACAGCCAAAGCCTTGAACTCATCATTCCTGGCCACAAAATCAGTTTCACAAAGCAATTTAACAATCGTGCCCACGCGGGAGTTGGAATGGGTGTAGCTGACCACCGCGCCCTCTTGCGTCTCTCGGGCCGCTTTCTTAGAAGCTTTTTCCAAACCTTTTTCACGCAAGATTTCAATCGCTCGAGCTTCATCGCCCTCCGCTTCGGTCAAAGCTTTTTTGATGTCCACCATACCCGCCCCAGTTTGCTCTCTTAATTTTTTTATTTTTTCCAACATATTTTAATTTTAGCTAAATAACTTATTAGGCCTTTTTGACTTCTTCCACCTTCGCCACCACTTTCTTAGCCTTACCTTCTAGAACAGCTTTAGTGATGTAGGAAAGCATCAAGCGGAGCGAGGAAACAGCGTCCTCGTTGGCAGGGATCAGATAATCGATGCCGACCGGACTGGTATTAGAATCAGCCAAAGCCACAATTGGAATATTTCTATTGATCGCCTCTTTGATGGCTAAATTATCTTCCAAGATAGAAGTCACAAAAACTGCCGCTGGCAATTTCTGCATATTCTTAATGCCGCCCATTCTTCTTTCCATCCGTTCCAGTTCTTCCGCTTTTTTCATCCTTTCAAATTTCGTATATTTGGCAAATTCGCCTTTCTCCATTTTTTCCAAACCGTCTCGCAAATATTTAGTCCGCACGGAAATATTGGAAAAGTTGGTGAAAGTACCACCCAGCCATCGCTCTGTCACATAAGGCATAGCGCATTGCGCGGCGGCCGCTTCCACAATTTTTTTGGCTTGCTTCCGGGTGCCCACAAAAAGGATCTCTCCACCAGTCGCCGCCACGGCAGCCAAAAATTGCATGGCTTCTTCCAATTTCACCTTGGTCTTTTCCAAGTCAAAAATGTTGATATCATTTTTGGTCGCGAAAATATATTCGCTCATCTTCGGGTTCCGACGAGATTTGTGATGCCCGAAGTGGACGCCACTTTTGAACATGTCCTCGATCTTCACTCCCAGTTTTGAAAAATCAACACTGGCAAAATAATCCGCTGCCGGATTACTGCTCACTTTTTTCACTTCGGTCTTTTCGACCGCCTCCACTTTTTCCTCTGTCATGTGTTTTTCCTTAATTTATTAATACCCCGAAAATATCGGGGTCCGCTATTTTTTGTTCATTTGGCGGCCAGGCCGACAGATGAGCTTCTTAATCCCCGACGGCATGTCAGGGCAGGATAAAGCCCAAAAAATATGAGATTTATGTACTAAAAAGTACTCATCTAATATATCAGCCCCGCGCCCTCTTGTCAATTATATTTTTATATGCTAGATTACTCTAGTAAATGTAACCAGCCTAATTCATATATAAACCATGAAAAAGAACATCCACCCTGCTTATCACGACGCTAAAATCATCTGCGCTTGCGGAAATGTGTTTGAAGTCGGCTCAACCATTAAAGAGATGAAAGTGGAAATTTGCAGCGCTTGCCACCCGATTTATACCGGCAAGAAGAAGGTCATGAGCACCACCGGCCGCGTCGACCGCTTCAAGAAATTGGCCGAAAAAGCTGCCCAGAAGAAAACGGCGCCGGTCAAAAAAGAACGCGTCAGAAAAGCCAAAGCCGAAACCAAAAAAGTGGTTTCCAAGAAAAAGAAATAATATTCCTTCAGCTATATCAAAAAACCACTTAGCCATAAAAGTTAGGTGGTTTTTTAATGAAACATTTGCGAAAGTGCGCAAAAAAAGACATCCTAACCGACGTAGAGACGCAGTACTGCTGCGTCTCTACGTCGTCATATAGGTTGGGTACTTGGGTGGGTATCTAATTCCCCACCTGCAAAGTCCCCACAATCTCTTCCATACTTTTCAAAACATTCTGGTCGCCGCCGGTGAATTCCAGATGAAAGACATAGAAAGTGTCATTGTTTTTGAAGATGATGGCCACGCGCGGTTCACTGTCCGTTGCGCCCACCGATGTGTATTCTTGCCCGGTCAGGTTGTTCGCTTGAAAAACCAAGCTTTGCGTGCCGGTCGCCTCAGTAAAACCCAGGAGTTTGGCGAAATCATCCAGCGTCGTATTGGGTTTTTCATAAACCATAAGCCCCAAGAGATGAAAATCAGCCGGCTTGGATTCTTG
>CAIKZD010000004.1 GCA_903831805.1 uncultured bacterium | reverse complement strand
TGACACTTTCTATGTCTTTCATCTGGAATTCACCGGCGGCGACCAGAATGTTTTGAAAAGTATGGAAGAGATTGTGGGGACTTTGCAGGTGGGGAATTAGATACCCACCCAAGTACCCACCTATATGACGGCGTAGAGACGCCCCGCCGGGGCGTCTCTACTTCTTTATATTTATTTTTGTGGTATAATAAAAACATAAAATAAAATTAAAAATAAAAAATATGGCCATCGCCAAAAAAATAAAAAACAGAAAAAATCAATTCGTACTTTGGTTTTCGGAAACTGGCATCAAAGACATCGAGCTGGTCGGCGGGAAGAATGCTTCGCTGGGTGAGATGTATTCCAATTTGCGTCAAAAGGGCATCCGGGTGCCGGACGGTTTCGCGGTAACGAGCGCAGCCTACCGCTATTTCGTTTCGGAAAACGGGTTGGATCAAAAAATCCGAAAAATTTTGAAAGGGTTGGACACGGGCAATATGGTCAATTTGGCCAAGCGCGGCTATGAAATCAGGGAGGCGATTTTGTCCGCTCAATTTCCCGCCGACCTCAGGAATGAAATTGTGGAAAATTATGCTAAATTGTCGCGCGAATATATGCGACACAAAAGTTTCAAGATCACTTGGGAAAAAGATGACCACACCAATCATTTTGCCGGCGGCGTGGATACGGCGGTCAGATCCAGCGCCACCGCCGAAGATTTGGTGGATGCCTCTTTTGCCGGTCAACAAGAATCCTATTTGAACGTCATCGGTGAATATCAACTTTTGGAATCGATCAAGAAATGTTTTTCTTCGCTGTTCACTGACCGCGCTATCTCTTACCGCGTGGACAAAAATTTTGATCATTTCGCGATTGCGCTGTCAGTGGGCGTGCAGAAAATGGTCCGCTCGGACGAGGCGGTGAGCGGGGTGATGTTCACCATTGACACCGAATCCGGTTTCCAAGACGCGGTCGTGATCAACAGTTCATGGGGCTTGGGAGAAAATATCGTGAAAGGCAAAGTGACGCCGGATGAATTTATCGTGCATAAACCGACTTTGAAAGCCGGCTTTAAATCTATCATCGAAAGGAAAATGGGGAGCAAGGCCAATAAATTGATTTATAGCGTGGGCGGCAATTCTTCCACACAAAATGTGAGCGTGCCAGCAGAAGATCGCAAAAAGTTTTCGCTGACAGACAGTGAGATAATTGACTTGGCCAAATGGGGCATCCAGATTGAAGATCATTACAAAAAACCGATGGATATCGAATGGGCTAAGGATGGACGCACGGGAGAACTGTTCATCGTGCAAGCTAGGCCCGAAACAGTGCAATCGCAAAAAGACGTGCAAGTGTTGGAAGAATATATTTTAAAAGGCAGGGTTAAGGGCAAGGTATTGGCAAATGGCTCGGCGGTGGGCGGTAAGATTGGACGTGGCAAAGCCAACGTCATCAAAAATGTGGCTAAAATTGCGCAGTTCAAAAAAGGGGAAGTGTTGGTGACGGAAATGACTGACCCGGATTGGGAACCAATTATGAAAATTGCCAGTGCTATTGTGACCAATTCCGGCGGGCGCACCTCGCACGCCGCCATTGTGAGTCGCGAATTGGGCATCCCATGCGTGGTGGGGACGGGGAATGCGACGCGCGTCATCCGTGACGGCGCGCCGATCACGGTCAGTTGTGCGGAAGGCGAGGCCGGCCGCGTATACGAGGGACTTTTGGATTTCACTATCAAAAGAACCAATCTTAAAGTGCTCAAAAAAACTAAAACAAAGATCATGTTGAACGTCGGCAATCCGGAACAAGCTTTTGATCTGTCCTTCATTCCAAATGATGGTGTCGGCCTGGCGCGTGAAGAATTTATCATTACAGAATATATCAAGATCCACCCAATGGCTCTCCGGCATTATGAAAAAATCACTGACGTCGACACAAGAAAAAAAATCGAAAACTTGACAGCCGGTTATGTGGATAAGGAAGAATTTTTTGTGGAAAAATTGGCGGAAGGCATCGGTCGGATCGCGGCGGCGTTTTACCCGAAAGATGTAATTGTGCGCTTGTCTGATTTCAAAACTAATGAATATTCCACGCTCATCGGCGGCAAAGATTTCGAACCGAAAGAAGAAAATCCGATGATTGGTTGGCGCGGGGCATCACGCTATTACGACCCGGATTATGTGGAAGGATTTGCCATGGAATGCCAAGCCTTCAAAAAAGTGCGCGAAGTGATGGGGCTGACTAATGTGAAAATCATGGTGCCTTTCTGCCGCACGATCAAGGAAGGCCAAGAAGTGTTGGCGCAGATGAAACGTCATGGCTTGGAACGCGGCAAAAATAAACTGGAGGTGTATGTGATGTGCGAAATTCCGGCTAACGTCATTTTGGCGGAACAATTTTCGGAAATTTTTGACGGCTTTTCTATTGGCTCCAATGACTTGACGCAGCTGACTCTTGGGGTGGATCGGGACTCTGCTAAGGTGGCCCATGTCTATGACGAACGTAATGATGCCGTGAAAGAGTTGATCCGCCAAGTAATCAGGAAAGCGCATAACTCAAGCCGCAAGGTGGGTATTTGTGGCCAAGCTCCTTCTGACTTCCTCGACTTCGCCACTTTTCTGGTGGAAGAAGGCATTGATTCCATATCCCTCAATCCCGACACGGTCATTAAAACTTCCATTGCGATTGCCAAGATTGAGAAATAAAAGCATGAATTACGAATCATGAATTATGAATCATGAATCGGAGAAAATCAAAAGCTTTACAGATCTGAATGCCTGGCGTGAAGGACATTGTTTAGTTTTGGAAATTTATAAAATTACAAAAAAATTTCCCAAAGAAGAACTTTTTTGTTTGACCAGTCAAATAAGACGAGCTGTCGTCTCTATCACTTCAAATATTGCCGAGGGATTCAGTCGAAAATCTTACAAGGAAAAAATACAATTTTACTCAATAGCATTAGGTTCTTTGACGGAAGTCCAGAATCAACTTTTGATATCTAGAGATCTTGGATATACAACTCAGGTTGAGTTTGGAAAAATTGCTGAAAAAACAGTACTTGAAAGCAAAATTATCAATGGACTTATCAAAAAAACCAGGTCAATCGCAGAAAATAGTCATAATTCATAACTCATACATCATAATTCGTAAAGCTATTACGAATTTTAATTTTCTCGAAATACTTGATATTTCTGCTAGAAGTATGTATTCTGATATAGTTACGGAGAGTTCGCATAGTTGGTCTAGTGCGCACGCTTGGAAAGCGTGTGTGTCGCAAGGCACCGAGGGTTCGAATCCCTCACTCTCCGCCATTTCAAAAAAACAGCTTTCGGGCTGTTTTTTTGTTATTCACAGACGAAAAGATGGACAAGTGATTGGGGTAATGTTATAGTATCATTATAAGCAACTAAAATAATATGAACAAAAAAATAATATTAACAGGTCCGACTAAGGATTTTGAAAGTATCAAAAAAATAAACGAGCAAGGCGTTGAATATTGGGAAGCTCGCGAACTCATGCCTCTTTTGGGCTATGTTGAATGGCGAAAATTTGAAGGCGTGATTGGACGAGCGAAAGATGCTTGCAAAGCCAGCAATCAAAAGGTTTCTGACCATTTTGTCGGCGCCGCCAAAATGATAATTTTGGCCAAAGGAACAGTGAGGGAAGCTAAGAGAAAAATTGATGATTACAACCTTTCTCGCTACGCCTGCTATCTAATAGCCCAAAACGGAGATTCAAGAAAAAAAGAGATAGCCACCGCTCAGACATATTTTGCTGTGCAAACACGAAAGCAAGAAATTTTTGAGCAGTTGGGCGAAGCAAATAAAAGATTATTCATTCGTGGTGAGGTCAAAAAACATAATAAAAAACTTTTTAATACTGCAAAACAAGCAGGGGTCAACAATTTCGGAAAATTCAATAATTTTGGTTATCTTGGACTTTATGGTTTGGACGCAGAACAAATCAAAAAGAAAAAACAAATCGGCAAAGATGACATTCTGGATCGCGCCGGAGCAACAGAGCTGGCTGCCAATCTTTTCCGCATAACTCAAACCGATGAGAAAATTATCAAAGAAAATATAAAAGGTGAAGGCAGGGCGAATATAACTCATTTTCATGTGGGTAAAGAAGTTCGAGAAACCATTAAAAGAGTCAATGGAACTATGCCAGAAGATTTGCTTCCCGAAACGCATATCAAAAAAATTGTAAAAATAAAAAAAATTGGAGAAAAGAAGAATATGAAGAGATTGAAATAAAAATTGGGAAAAATAGCATCTGGCAAATGGACATGATTTAATTATAATGATACAATATCATTATAATTATTAAACCAAAATACAAATGAAAACGAGTGCACAAATTGCATTGTTCCGAGGTAAAAAAATAAGAAAAATCATTCATAATAATGAATGGTGGTTTTCGGTGATTGATGTGATCGAGGCTTTGACCGGCACAGAGAGGCCAAGAAAATATTGGAGTGATCTTAAAAAGAAGGTTTTAAATGAAGGATATATTGAGTTGTCCGAAAAAATCGGACAACTGAAATTGCAATCTTCTGATGGTAAATTTTATGAAACTGATTGCGCCAGCACAGAGACGATGTTTCGCATCGTTCAATCAATTCCCAGTCCAAAAGTGGAATCTATCAAACGTTGGCTGGCTAAAGTCGGCTACGAACGGATTCAGGAGATTGAAGATCCGGAACTGGCGACCAAGCGTACGCGGCTGCTTTACAAACTTAAAGGTTATAGTGACAGTTGGATTGAAAAACGGATGCGCGGTATCGCAATCCGGGAGGAATTGACGAATGAATGGCAAAAACGAGGGGCGAAAGAACAAAAAGAATATGAAATTTTGACAGCGGAAATTTCCAAAGCGAGTTTCGGCGTGACGCCGAGTGAATATAAAAAACTCAAAGGGTTGAAACGAGAAAATCTGCGCGATCATATGGATGATTTTGAATTGATTTTCACTATGCTGGGCGAACGCTCGACCACTGAAATCCATCGGACGGAAAATTCTCAAGGTCTGCCGAAATTAAGCGGTGATGCCAAGCGGGGCGGGAAAATTGCCGGCAATGCTAGACGAGAATTGGAAAAAGAATTAGGCCGATCGGTTGTTTCTAAAAAAAATTTCAAACCATTGGAAATAAAGAAATTAAAACAAATTAAATGAAGTAGCTTTAAGCCCCTTCAAAATTGTAAGGTGGCAATTTTTGTGGTATAATTTATCCATACAGAGCCATAGAACTTCCCTTAAAAATAAAAATAAAAAAATGGAAGATGAGATTGAAAAAGAAAAAGCTGAAAAAACCATTGTGACGGAACAGATACTTTCCAATATCATTGATTTTTTCCCCGATCCGATCATCGTCATTGATAAGGAAGGCCGGGTGATTATTTGGAATAAAGCGACGGAAGAGCTGACGGGCACGCTAGCTGTTGAAGTGATCGGCCAAGAAAAATATGCCGCCGGCCTGGCTTTTTATGGAGAAAAACGACCAATTTTGATCGATTTGGCCTTAGAATCGGATGATGTTTTGGAAAAGAAATATCCGTTATTGAAAAGGGAGGGTGCGGTTATTATTGGAGAAAATTTTACACCTAAGACTTTGGGCGGGAAAGGCAATTGTTCTTGGGGCAGAGCGACAACATTATGTGATGAGAATGGCAATGTTATTGGGGCGGTCGAAGTGGTGAGGGACGTGACCGAAAGAAAGCAACAAGAGGATGTTTTGAAAAAGAAAATAACTGAACTCGAAAAGATGGACGGTTTGGCCATCGAAAGGGAATTGCGCATGGCCGAGTTGAAAAAAACCATCAAGGAATTGCAAAAAAAGTTAGGAATTTAACAGAATAATCAATAGGATATTTTTTCACATAAGAATTTTTTAAACAATCATGTCGGATATCAAAAAAAACAGTTTGGAGATAATTGCCAAACATTTTGGACAAAAAATTTCGTCTTTGTACGCAGCTAATTTCGAGGATAAAGACGAAAAAGCGGTATTGATCGTTATGCGGGAATTGTTGATTGACTATTTAGGCGAAGAACAAGCCGAAAAAGAGATGTTAGAAATAAATAATTTATCAAACTAAGATGAAAAATAATATCATTATAAAGGTACTGTTATTTGTAATCCTTGCTATCGTTGCCAGTGTCTATTTTTTGGATGAGCCGTCGTCGCTGTCTAATGCGACACTCTATCTGGCTGCTCCGCTAATTTTCGCTTTGGCCGGCCTCTATGCCACTCGGCTTTATGGACATGGAAGTGATAGCGGCATAGCCTTATTTTTCATTTCACTGGGAGCTTCTTGTTGGCTTCTGGGAGAAATTATTTGGTACGTCTTCAAATTTTTTATGGACAAATCCCCTTTTCCTTCCGTCGCCGACGCATTCTTTTTATTGGCGTATCCCTTATTTTTCATAGCTATTTATAAGGGATTGGAAAGCATAAAAAATGAGTGGCGAAAAATAGGAAAGGCAACACTTATTTCTAATCTGATAATCGCCGTTATTCTGGCATTGGCGGTGGCATATTGGGGAATTTATAAGGTCTATGATCCTGAGGCTGGCAGTCTGGAGAATATCTTTTCCATAAGTTACGGAGTAGGCGATCTGTTCTTGATCCTGGGAGTTCTGTGGACATCTTCCTTGGTAGGCGTCTATGGAAATGGGAAACTCGGAAGGTTTTGGAAAATCATGGGTAGCGGATTCTTCTTATTTCTATTGGCAGACATATTGTTCGCCATATATCAAGAGAAATATATAAGTGATATGAGGCCATATAATTATATCGATATAATTTGGGTGGCAGGGTATCTTATTTTGGCGTATGGACTTTTAGAAAAGGCACTCTTAATAAATAGCATTAAAGAAAAAATAGGCATAAATCAACGTGAGATATAAGCTTTCTGAAGCAAAAAAACGGTGCATGGAAGAGATAAAAAAAGAAAATATTTTTAAGCGAATAGTTATTTCTTTAGGGAGACATGAGTTCAGGGTCTTTGTTTTTTTTCTGTTTATTCTGATTCTAAGCTGGCCATTTGCGATTGATAAAGCCGGTCAGTCGCTATATTTTCCTTTCGCTTATTTTTTTTCAGCGTGGCTGTTATTAGTAGTTTTTCTTTTGGCGTCTCATCTGAGGGAAAATAAAAACAAAGATTAAAATTTTATGATTAGCCCGGCAATTGTCATTGAAACCACGGTTGTATATTTGGCCATCTTGTTTATCGTGGCTTATTTTGTCGAAATGAAGTTTGATCAAGGCAAAAACCTGGCTAACAATCCGGTCATTTATACTTTGGCTTTGGCCATTTATTGTACGGCTTGGACATTCTATGGCAATGTCGGTTTGGCCGCTTCAACCGGTTACTTGTTTCTTGGCGTGTATCTTGGTCCGTCGCTCCTCTTTCTTTTCTCATGGAGGATAATCAGGCGCATGATAAAGATTGGGCGAGAATATAATATTACCAGCATCGCAGACTTTATCTCGGCTCGTTATGGAAAATCGTCTGTCGTGGCTGCCATAGTTTCCTTGATTGCTCTCGTTGGGATAATCCCTTATCTATCTTTGCAACTTAGGGCAATTTTCGGTTCATATTCTTTTATAACCACGGGAGATAATTTGGCCTCTAGTAATGGCAGTATCGATTTAATCGCCCTTGTTTTTATAGTTGTTTTTACCATAGTGTTCGGTTTACGACGATTGGATCAATCTGAAAAACACCCGGGAATGGTGATGATAATTGCCATTCAATCGGTGGTTAAACTGGTAGCTTTCCTGGCGGCGGGGATATTTGTGACCTATTTTATGTTTCATGGTTTCGGGGATATTTTCTCAAGAATTTCTACGAACGTTGTTTTAGCTGACGCGCAAAGATCCGGCCAGCCATCGTATTCGCTTTTTTCCGCCTATATAATCCTGTCTTTTTTTGCTATTTTTTTGTTGCCGCGACAATTCCACATGGCAGTGGTAGAGAACTCTGATGAAAAACACATTCGCACTGCCGCTTGGCTGTTGCCTCTATATTTTATCCTCATAACATTATTTGTTTTCCCTATCGCCATGGCGGGAATGATTATAGGAAGTGATAAGAGTGTAGCTGATTTTTTTATTCTGCTTTTGCCATTGCATAGCGGAGGCTTATGGCTATCCCTCCTCGTTTTTATCGGTGGTTTTTCAGCGGCTATCAGTATGATTATGATTTCAGCCATGACCATTACTACTATGACCGCTAATCATTTGGTGTTACCTTTTTTCGAAAAAATAAGGATAGCTGGATTTTTAAGGCGCCATTTGTTGCCCTTGCGCTGGATAATTGTGACGCTACTGATGATTGTGGCTTATGCATTCGAAGTTAAAATCGGATCCTCTTATATGCTGGTCAAGATAGGGATGATTTCTTTTGCGGCTGTTTTACAATTTGCTCCTGCGACCATAGGCGCTCTGTTTTGGAGAAAAGGCAACAAGGCAGGGGCAATCATGGGACTCACCGCCGGGTTTTTATTATGGATATATACATCACTTTTGCCGGCTTTCGTGAGAAGCGGGTGGTTGAGGGAAGGACTTTTATCTAGCGGTCCTTTTGGCATTGGATACTTGCGACCGGAAAAACTTTTTGGTGTCACTGGTCTTGACCCATTGTTTTTGGTAATTCTTTTCAGTCTGGTATTCAATATCGGTTTTTATATCTTTGGCTCTCTAATTTTTAAGCAAAGCGAAGAGGAGAAAGGGATGGCGGATAAATTTTGCGATATTGCGGATAAAAATATTTCCGTCTCAGTGGTTTCTTTGGAGCAGGAGGCTTCCATTCAGGCGGAAAAAAAGAAGGAGTTCATTGAGAATATTTTTAAGCGGTATATGGATGATTCCAAGGTAGGGGAAACGGTCGAGAGGTGCTTTAAGAAAACCGGATTATCCGGCAAGGAAAAAATTACTATCAATGAATTGGTCCAGCTTAACGGCATAGTAGAAAAAACTCTAGCCAGTTTTATCGGAGCGTCTTCGGCAAAAGAGGCGCTCTCCGATGAAAGCATATTTACCGAAGAAGAAGCGGAAAATCTTAACGGCGTGTATGTCAAAATGGCAACTGACCTGAAGCTTACGCCGCGGGAACTCAGTGAAAAAATTAATTTTTTTGAAGAAAGAGGCAAGCTTTTAGATAAGCAGAAAGAAGACCTGGAAGAAATGGTGAAAAAAAGAACAGAAGCATTGGAAGATAAAAACATGGAGCTTGAGAAATTCAGCGCTCTAGCTATTGGCCGGGAATTGAAAATGGCTGAACTGAAAGAAAAGATAAAAGAATTGGAAAGCAAAAAAACAGCGGAAAATAATGCTTAATACAGTATGAAAATAGCCAATAAAATATCTATTACTATCGGCCTAGGTTCTCTAGGAATTTTAGTCATAGCCGGATTCCAATCTTATAGCTACAACAGGGATGCTTTGGAAAAAAACATTACAGAGAATCATCTGCATGTCGCCGCCATGTATATGGAAAAGATTGATCAGTCATTGGCCGCTCAGTACCGGAATTTAAAATTAACGGCCACCAGGATAAAGGTGAGGGCTTTCTTAAGCGGTCAAAACAGCGAAGAAGACAGGCTGCTTTTAGAGAAAGGACTCAAAGATGATATGGCTATTTATACAGGACTAAATAGCTTGGATATCCTTGATAAGTCAGGGCGCATTGTCGCCTCTTCTTCAGGGGAGCGTCTTGGCAACCGCGTCACAGACAAAGGCGAAGCTTTCTCGGGGCTATTCGAGAAATCGTTAGCAGGAGAAAGCGGCTATTCAGGAGTGGTTTTAGCTGATAATTCTTCCGACAAAATGGAGGAATATTTTATGTCTCCGGTGTTGTCTCAGGACGGCCAAGAGATAATCGGTGTGGCATCAGAAAGTATCGATTGGAATGAGTCTATGAAAATATTGGATGGCATTGATGAATCGATTGTGCGCCTGTATAACAGCCAGGGAGAATTGATCGGTGCAAAAAATTGGCAAAACAGCTTGGCATTTTCTCCTGAGGATAAGAATAAACCGGCGTTACTGGAGGCATTTAAGGAACATCCACAAGAAAATGTCTTGGCCGGTATTGCCAATAATTCAAAGGCATTAACTTCTATCGCGAAAGAAAACGCAATGGAAGAATATCTTGGTAACGGCTGGATATTGATAACTCAAACTCCGGTAGCTGTCGCTTTTGCTGGGGCGACTAAGAGTGCTCTTTTTCTACTGCTACTACTCCTTCCAATCATCATTATCATAAATATAATCTTGATCATAATTATCAATCGCTCTGTCGGTGTGCCATTGGATTTTCTTATCAGGAAGGTGAAGGGAGTGAGAGAGGAAAATCTAACAGAAGTCATTCCAATTATTTCTCATGATGAAATCGGAGAACTCATCAATGCTTTCAATGAAATGCGAGTGAGATTGATTGAGTCGAAAAGTCATCTGGAGGAAGAGGTTTCCCAAAAAACCATTGAATTAAAAACGATCCTGGACCAAACTAACAAAAAAAATGAAAACTTGGAAAACTCGAAGAAAGCCATGTTAAATATCTTGGAAGACTTTGAAGAAAGCAAGAAATTATTAGAAAGAGAAAAAACAATGTATGCGGCTGAGCGTGATCGGAGTGAGGGTATTTTACGTTATTTGCATTCAATTGGAGAAGGGGTGATTGCTACTGATTGTGATGGCGTGCTTACCTTCGTCAATCTGACGGCAGCTAAGATGATAGCACGCGCTGAGGGTAGTCCGCTCATTGGTAAAGAATATTTGAATGAATTTGTCTTCTCAAGTGGCAAAGGTAGTGGTAAAAAAATATTGGATCCAGTGGCAGAAGCACTTAAATCTTCTGCTGTTTTCCCACTTCCGCCGTACTGCTATCTGACGACCTCTATCAGTAATATTCCCATCTCCGGATCATTTGCGCCGATTATTAAAAATGGAAAACCCTTGGGCGTCGTGAGTGTTTTCCAAGATATTACAGAAAGATATAACCTGGAGAAGGAAAAAGATGACTTTCTTTCCATCACCGCTCATCAATTGCGCACCCCGCTGACCGGAATCCGCTGGACATTGGAATCACTGCTGGATGGAGATGCCGGCAAATTGCCAAAGGAAGCCACGGAGCTTTTGGATCAGATCTTTAAAAACAATCAACGCTTAGTCACGCTAGTGAATGATTTGTTGGATGTTTCTCGCATCAATATGGGCAAATCGAAAGAAGAACTGGATACGGTTGATGTGGCGAGCTTAATTATTGACGGTATAAAAACCTTGGAAGGACTAGCTAAAGAAAAGAAAGTGAAAGTGATTTTTGAAAAAGAATGCAAAGAAGATCCGCAGATCATGATTGGGCCGAAACATTTTTTCCAAGCTATTGAAAATCTAGTTTCTAATGCGATAAAATATACCCCGTCCGGGGGTGAGGCGCACCTTTTGGTGAGTTTGAAAAAACAAAAAGTTACCATCGCTGTCTCTGATAATGGCATCGGCATCCCGGAAAAAGAGCAGGCGAATATATTCCGTAAATTCTTTCGAGCCTCCAATGCAGTGCTCAAGGAAACGGAAGGTTCCGGCCTCGGCTTAAATGTGGTAAGATCATTTGTAGAAGAAGGGGGCGGCCGGATCTGGTTTGAGAGTAAGGAAGGCAAAGGGACAACTTTCTTTCTGGAATTTCCGGTAGCACAGGCGCGCAACGTTTCGATTGCTTAATTTATTTAATCTTAATTTTATGGAAAATGATATGCCAATTGCTGCGGAGAATGGAAAAAAATTGGTCCTCGCTGTGGAAGATGATGCTTTTTTGGCCAGCATCCACAAGAACAAAATGGCCAAGGAAGGCTTTGAAATTTTCGTGGCTGGTAACGGCCGTGAAGCTTTGGAATTTCTGAAAACCAGAAAGCCAGACATCATTCTCTTAGATCTGATTATGCCGGTCATGGATGGTTTTGAAACATTGAAAGAGATAAAAGCCAATCCGGAAACAAAAGACCTCAAAGTGGTCGTCTTATCCAACCTCAGTCAGGAAGAAGACAAACAACGTGTGATGGATATGGGCGCACTTGATTATGTCGTTAAGGCCAATGTTTCTTTCCGGGAAATTGTGGAAAAAGTCAAAGCTTACATAGAAATCAAGTAAATAAGGCCTATTTTGCCGACGGCTATATTCCTTGACTTTTCCCTCAAGTTGCGCTATAATGAGTTTGTTGTAAGTCTTCTCAGTAAGTTTAAGTTTTGCCTTAGTAAACGTAAGTGCATGTAAACGATATGAGAAAGGTCGCCTTGCAATTTATAATTAGCAAGTAGTGACCCTGATTTCTGCTAACGCGGAAAGTATGGGTAAACGAACATGGCACAGAAACTATACGTAGGCAATTTGTCCTATAATGTGAATGATGATTCTTTGAAGGATCTTTTCACAAAGGCCGGAAACGTTCAATCAGCTATGGTTATCACCGACAAGATGTCTGGACGATCCAAAGGTTTTGGATTTGTTGAAATGTCTTCTGACGATGAAGCTAAAGCTGCGATTGAAATGTATAACGGACAGGAAGTTGACGGAAGAAAACTTACTGTAAACGAAGCTCGTCCAAAAGAAGAAAGACCGCGAGGTTCTTTCGGTGGCGGACAAAGAGACCGATTCTAATCGAATTCTCGATAAAAAACAGCCCTGACGTTACGTCGGGGCTGTTTTTGTTTCCAATTTCTCGAAAATATAGTAAAATAGGAAGTGTCAGTTTAGCGTCTAAAAAATGAAGAAAAAACAATATGTCTAAGACAAAAAAAATCAGCCTGGCCGTGGTCATCGCAATGGTGGTCATTCTGGCCGGCTATAAGACTTGGCAAAAAATCCATTCCAATACTAGCAATAATCAAGTGGCGCAGGATAACTCTAGTATTATTTTTTTCTATGGCGCCGCTTGCCCGCACTGTCAGGATGTGGAAAAATATATCGCTGATCATCAGCTGGACCAGAAAGTGGTCTTTTCCAAGAGGGAAGTTTGGGGCGACACGGCTAACGCCAATTTGATGGCCGAGAAGGCGCAAGCGTGTGGGCTCAAGCTTGACGAAATAGGCGTGCCGTTCCTCTGGTCGGCCGGCAAATGCTACGTGGGAGAAAATGAAGTGGAAAACTTCTTGGATGCGGCTGCGGCGCAGAAATAATTTTAAAATCTAAATAATGCTAAGAATAAATAGAAATATATTTTTAATGGTTGCGGGGCTATTGCTGTCATTTGGTTGCAAAGCTCAAGCTTTTTGCCCGGTCTGTACGGTCGCCGTGGCCGGGGGCGTGGGGCTGTCACGCTATTTTGGGGTGGATGATACTATCACTGGCCTGTGGGTGGGCGCGCTTATCGTGGCCATGACCATCTGGACTTTGGAATGGCTCAAGAAAAAAAACTTCCGGTTTTGGGGTGAGCGGACTATTGTAACTGCGGCCTATTACGTCATGGTAGCATTGCCACTCTATTGGAATGATCTCATCGGCCATCCTTTGAATAAAATTTGGGGCGTGGATAAATTATTAGTGGGCATTATTTTAGGCAGTGTTTTTTTCTTCGTGGGTGGTACGATTCATTTCAAGCTAAAAGATAAGCGGGGCAAAGTTTTTTTCCCGTTCCAAAAAGTAGTTTTCGCGGTAACGCCCCTTATCATTCTTAGCGGTCTATTTTATTTTTTAACGCGGTAATAATTTTATCGCCACTACGTATATGAACAATGAAACCAATGAAGCGGGTTTGATCAAAAATGTCACGGAACTCATTGAAAAAGTGGACACCATGAAAAAGCAGGATAAGCTAGATCTTAGTTCCGACCAGGATCTGTCCATCGCCATTATGAATCTGGTGAGCATTGAAGAACATTTCTTTTTCACCGGGGCGAAACTCGGCAAACCTGAATATTTCGATCTGTTGCAAGAAGTCCGCAAGATGCGCGGCGATCTGCTCAGAAAGATCGTTAAAGACCCGGAAGGCGAAGTGTGGTGCATCTCCAAGCACTTATTAGCCGCATCCATGCGCCTCATGGAAGTGGGGACCAAGCAACAAGGCATGGGGCGCAAAGATGATGCTAAAGAGCTCTTTCAGAAAGCCTATGACCTCTATTCTCTATTTTGGGGCATCAATATGAAAGTCATTTCGGCCGACAACATTAAACACATTGACACTAAAGCTTTAAACCGACATGACAAGTCGGAAAATGCTCCTGTAGAAAAAGCCGTGAGTAATCCTATTGCCGCAGCTTCTCAAGTGGACGGGCCCAAAAGCGGGTTCATGGGCAAGTTGGGAGAATTGGTCAGAAAGGCGATTGATTGTTGTATAGAATAATTATTAATTAAATTTTAACTCAAGATCTATGTCTATGAAAAAAATAAGCGCGGGAATCTTCTTTGGGGCGATTGTCCTAGTCTTGGCCGGCTGTGGCAACAATAATGCCGCTACCACCACCACTCAAACACCGTCTGTTTCTCCGCAAAATAGCACGAGTAGTACGGATAACGTAAAAACGGTCGACACTACCCAGGGCAATGTTCCACCAGAGTTGCCACCGGCCACCGGCAAACCGGATGACACGGTGAATGCAATTGTTTCAGGCGCCAACAGTGAACAGACGCAAGTGACCGGTGATGAGAATGACGCCAAAGCCGCCGTGGATAATGGGCAGGACACTAATAATTTAAACAATACTTATGATCAAAATGCATTATAAAAAAATCGGCGCCGGGCTAACCATGATTGGAATTTTGACAGCAACCGTAGCATTGGCGGAAACGGGAGCTATCACCACAAATACTAATGGAAAGGCACCAGTAAATAGGACACAGATGATGCAAGACAGACAAGCGGCTCGCCAGGAAACGCAGATGCAAAATATTTGCAGTCGGATTGCAAGCTTTTCCAGTAATCTCAATCAAAAAGCATCCGATCAGGAAAATAACTTGAAAACTCGCCAGACGGAGCGTTTGACTGATTGGAATAATAAGATGACGACAGCCGATGCTAACTTGACCAAAGAGCGGGCGGCCTGGGAAGCTAATCGCAGCCAACAATTTGCCAAACTAGAAGCCGCGGCGACGACGGATGCCCAGAAAAAAGCCGTAAGTACTTTTGAAACGACTACTAAAGCGGCCATTGCCACGCGTCAAGCCACAGTGGATGCAGCCATCAAAACTTTCCGTGCCGGCGTACAGACCGCCATTACTGCGCGTCAGGGCCAGGTGAGTACTATTGTCTCGACTTCCGCTACTAACCGTGCGGCTGCTTTAGCTAAAGCGCAAGCTGATTGTACGGCCGGGGACGACGCGGCCACTGTGCGGACGGATTTTCAAAACGGTATGGCATCGGCGCGCACCCAGATGCAAAACGATCGTCAAAATGTGACCAAGGTCAGTGCAGCGGTGCAAGCCTTGATCCAAGCTCGCCACGCAGCGGTGGAAAAGGCCATGAGTGATTTCAAGGCCGCCATGGAAAGCGCCCGTGTGAGTTTGAAAACTGTGTTTTCAGATCAGGCTTCTGAAATAACTGCTGCGCCGTTGGATCACACCATTAAGAACTAGAAAATTTCTCCTAAGAACTTTTCCTGAAATCCACCTCGTAAGAGGTGGATTTTTTGGTGGTAAATCATATTCCTAAGGTTCAACCTTTGGTTAGCCAAAGGTTGAACCTTAGGAATATGCTAGATGCTAAAGAGAAAATACTATATACTTAGAATATATGTTTGAACGTACTAAAAACCTAAGGCTTTCGGTCATAAAGCAGATGGAGCTACGCGCGGCTAAGTTTCCCTCGGTGATTTCTTTGGCGCAAGGGGTGCCCAGTTTTGACACGCCCGAGTGCATTAAGCGGCGAGTGGAATTGGCCTTGAAACAGGGTGTAGTGGCTAAATATTCGCTGTCGCCGGGGATTGCGGAACTGCGCGAACTGATCGAAATCAAGCTGGCCGAGCAGAATATGTTTTATGATTTCGAAAAAGAAATCCTGGTGACGGCCGGTTCGATTGAAGGTATCACGGCCACGCTTTTGGCCATTACTGAGTCCGGTGACGAAGTGATCATTCCGGAGCCGACTTACACTTCGTACCGCGAAGTGATAATTCTCGCCGGTTGCACGCCTGTTTATGTGGCGCTCAGCGAAGAAAAAGGTTGGGCGTTTGAGCTGGAAAAATATGAAGCGGCTATCACGCCGAAAACTAAAGCTATCTTCTATTGCAATCCGAACAATCCGACCGGCACAATCTATTCCAAGGAACAGCTTTTGGGTTTGGCCGCGCTAGCTGAAAAACACAACCTCTATCTGCTGAGCGACGAAGTATACAAGGATTTTATTTTTGAGCCGGGCAAGACGATTTTTTCTTTGGCCGAGTTGCCGGCATTGCGCCGTCGCGTCATCCGCCTGTTCAGTTTTTCCAAATCATATGCCATGACCGGTTGGCGCGTGGGATATCTGCACGCTGACGAAAGTATCGCGCGGGAAATTTTGAAAGTGCATGATTCTTTAGTGACGTGCGCGCCAGTCATCTCACAATATGCCGCTATGGGTGCTTTGGAAATGGGAGAAAAGGACGTGCAGTTTTTCAATGGTGAATATAAAAAGCGGCGCGATTTAATCTGTCAACGACTGGATAAGCTCGCGCATATTTTTTCTTACATCCGGCCGGAAAGTGCCTATTATGTTTTCCCTAGAATCATTAAGAAAGATATCGCTTTTGGCAGTTACGATTGTCCGAGGAGTTTTTCCTGGCATTTCGCGTTGTATCTTTTGGAAAAGGCGCAGGTGGCGGTGGTGCCGGGCGTGGCCTTTGGCCCGAGCGGCGAAGACCACATTCGGATCAGCTTTGGTCGTAGTGAGAAAGATATTAATGAAGTTTTTAATAGACTGGATAACTTATTTTTATGAAACTGATTCTGAAGCCACTCTTAAAATATTATTTAAAATATATTACCAAGTTGGTGCTTTTTATCCATCGGCCAAGAATTATTGTTGTGGCCGGTTCGACCAACAAGACTTTTGTGCGTGATGAGATCAAAAAAGTTTTGTTGGCCAAGGGGTGCACGGTACGAGCTAATCCGAAAAATTTCAATACGGAAATCGGCCTGCCTTTGGCCATTCTCAATATCGGCAGCGGGTATAATTCTTATCGCGGATGGCTACCGATTATCGCTGACGCGGCAGCCGCGATTTTTGCCAAAAACTTTCCAGCCGTTTTGGTCTTGGAATTGGGTGTCGCGCGGCGCGGGGATATGCGCTACTTATTATCCATAGTAAAACCGGAAATTTGTGTCATTACCGACATCACCCAGCGTTACATCGAATCTTTTTCCGGCCTTGATCAGATGGTGAAAGAATACGCCTATCTGGTGAAAAATATGAGCACATCCGGCCAAGTGATTTTGAATTATGATAATTTAAAAATCCGAGCCTTGGCTAAACGCACTAAAGCTAAAGTTATCTATTTCGGCCAGACAGTTTCTTCGGAGGCAGGCTTTAAAATTGAGAAAATTACCAGAACAGAGCAGGGCGAATCTGTGGAAGTGCGTCATAAAAATCTGCACAAAGAATTAGCCATCCCGCGTTTCGGCACCCATCACGCCTATGCCGCCGCCGTGGGGGTGATTGTGCAGAAGAATATATGATCAATTTCCTCTATTCCTATCAACGCATTCCCTATCATTTGAACCCCGTGGCTTTTTCTGTTGGTGGTTTTTTTGTGGATTGGTATTCGTTGATGTATTTGGTGGCGTTTTTAGTAATTCATCTATTGTTAAATTACAGAATAAGAGAAAAAGAGGGAGAATATTCAAAAAATATGCTTCTTGATCTGATGCTAGTGGTTTTTGTGGGGCTGCTCATAGGCGGCCGGTTGGGTTATGTGTTGTTCTATAACTTTACATATTACTGGCAAAACCCACTGGCTATCATCTCGCCTTATGACCCGGTGACGCACCAATTCATTGGCATATACGGCATGAGTTATCATGGCGGTTTAATCGGGGCGCTGGTGGCGGCTTGGATATTTCTAAAGGTAAAGAAAATGGATTTTTGGCAGTGGGCCAATTTTGTGGCGCCGGCCATTCCAGCCGGGTATTTTTTCGGGCGGATCGGGAATTTCTTGAACGGCGAGCTGTATGGCCGCGCAACGGGAAAATTTTGGGGAATGTATTTTCCGAGTGACCCTTATGGACTCTTGCGGCACCCCTCAGAATTGTATGAAGCCATTCTGGAAGGGTTAGTTCTTTTTCTAATCTTGTGGCCACTGCGCAACAAAGAAAAATATCGCGACCAACTACTGGCATTCTATCTTATTGGCTACGCTGCGATGAGAATTGGGGCGGAATTTTTTCGTGAACCAGACACGCAAGTCGGATATCTGTTCGGCGGGCTAACGCTCGGTCAGCTTTTGAGCTTGTTGATGCTAATTTTCGGATGTGCACTATTTTTTATTAGTCGAAAGAAGAAAAAAGTGATATAATTTTGAGAAGAAAATCAATAAACACTTTTATAATTGATGGAAGCACGCAAAAAACAAAAAACGCTTGATTCTGTTTCAACTGCTGAAAAAAACACCTTACCAAAAACATCCTTGACCGCGCGGGACCAAAATTCTTCCGTCCTTTTTTCTAAATACGGCAAAACGAAAAACTTTTCCACGGATAATTTGGAGATCCACTTTGTGAAGAGTGACCGTCAGATAAACTTTTCGAGTCTGGATGGCTTCTTGCGTTATGAAAAGAAAATGCCGGCGAAGTATGCACTAGAAAATAGAGCTGCTATCTTTGCCGCCATTCAGGAAAAATATGGTAATTACGGTGCCTATTGCAAGGAAGCTTTCCGCCGACCATTTGAAGGGATGTCGACGGTGAAAATGTGGAATGTTTCTATGGTGGGAGCATTGGTGGTGGGCATGTTTCTTATGACTTTCATCTATCGCTATTTGGGTCAGGGCGCAGCGGCAGTTTCGATTGCGTCTAATATGGAAGTTTCTACCCAGCAAATTTTGGACAATCAAACGCCGCAAGTTTTGGGAGAAGATACGGCAGCATCGCCTTCTAGCACTGACGCCACGCAGGTGGAAAATTATGTTTCGCAAATCATGCAGAACTACCAAGACAAAACCAGCGGCACTAAACAATTTGAGGAAGAAATTATGACCATGGTCAAAGGCACGCCGATGGAACAAATGGTGCCGTATATCGCGCAACAAGACCGGATGGTGGCGGCTTTCATGGTGGGGATTGCCCGGCAGGAATCGAGTTGGGGGGTGCATGTGCCGGTGGACGCTGAAGGAAATGATTGCTACAACTATTGGGGCTATCGCGGGATAAGAGCGCGTATGGGCACCGGCGGGCACACTTGCTTTGAAAGTCCTGCGGACGCCGTTACAACAGTGGCCAAGCGCTTGAGTTTTCTGGTTTCTAACGAAAAATTGACCACGCCGGGTGAAATGGTGGTTGTTTGGAAGTGCGGTTATGATTGTTCTTGGGATAAACCGGAAGCCGTGGCCCGTTGGGTGGATTCAGTCAATTATTATTTCAAACAATTCAACGATAGCGAATAAAAATAGACAGAGTCGGGTCAAAAAAAGTGGCTGTGGATAACTCTGGCTATAAAATGGCTTTAATCAGCCATTTTTTGTTTTTAGTCAAAAAAATGGTCTAATATCTTTTGACAGAGCGCGACCAATTTGATATCCTAATATGGTCGTTTTGAAAGAATATAAGACTTAAGGTCCAAAAGACAAGTAAGGAAGGGAGGGGAGTGAAATTCATTTTATGGGCGAAGATCCTTTACCGAAATTGAAGAAATACTGCATTTCTTTAGGGGGGTTCGGGAGAAACAAAAAAAGAAATAGTTTAATCATCATTATTCTCGTTATTGCGACGAGTCTATTTTTTTCTGTCTTTTTCAGACGGAATGCTTTAGCGGAGGATGCCGTTTCCGTTTCGGAGCCTAGCGCAGAAGCACTGGATCCGCTGAGTCGGATCGGCCAAAGCTTCCAAGCCGACTTAGAAAACCAACAAGAAAATAAAAAACTTTGCGAAATTAATGGCAACACCGATGACACACTAGCGGCGGCGCAAGCAGTGGCTCTGAGTTACCAAACTTTGGTGCAGGGTCATCCGATGGAAGAGATGGCGCCTGAGATGGCGCAAAAAGACAAGGCTGTGGCGGCATTTCTAATTAGTATCGCCAAGAAAGAATCAGATTGGGGCACTCATTCACCCAAAAAAGATGGGCAAGAGTGTTTCAATTTCTGGGGATATAAAGGTGGCTATAATGTGACTGAGGGCGGGTATTCTTGTTTTGACAGTCCGGAACAAGCGGTGGACATCGTAGGGGCTAGGATTCAAACTTTGATTGCGCAGAAGATCGATACGCCGGCGCGGATGGTGGTATGGAAATGCGGCAACGCAGCGTGCGCTGGTTTTGACCCAGCTGACGTGCAAAAATGGATCAGTGATGTGAGCGCGTATTATTATCGCCTGGAAACCTAAAGAACATACAAGACTAAAGGAGGGATAAATGAATAAGAAAGAATTTTGAAAGGCGCCCAAAAAAGGCGCCTCTATTTTTTAGAGTTTCGTGGTATAATATAAATATAAAAAGAAAAAACAAAAATACATGAACTGGCTTTTGGTGGTAACCCTCGCATATTTTTTGATTGCCTTGCAGACGATGCTGGATAAATTTTTGCTGTCTTCCAAACGCGTGGCGAGTCCGGCGGTCTACACTTTCTATTCCGGAGTGTTGAGTTTTTTCACGCTCATTCTTTTTCCTTTCGGTTTCCATAAAATCGCTTTGACCTTGTTTTTCCTTTATCTGTTGGCTGGCGCTGTCTTTGCTTTTGGCGTTTTCTTTATGTTTTTCGCCATCCAGAAAAGCGAAGCTAGTCGAGTTGTGCCGGTGATAGGGGTGGTCACGCCGATTGTCACATATGCCCTGTCGATTATTTTTTTACAAGATAATCTGAAGCCGTTGCAGATACTAGGAGTGGTCATTCTGCTCATTGGCGGCCTGTTGATTTCCTGGCTGCGGCCGCGCTCGGGTGAACGACATAGTTTTTTTGTCGGCTTTTATCAAACGATTGCGGCTGGCATCCTTCTGGCGATAGCTTACACCTTGTTCAAGTATTTTTATCAGTCAGACAATTTCATGGATGTTTTCATCTGGACCCGACTGGGCTTATTTGCTGGTGCGCTCCTGTTACTTTTTCATGGTAGCTGGCGGCAAGCGATTCTCTCCTCACTCGCTAATTTTAAAAAACCCAGTCACGCGGAACAAAGCTCCGGTTTGCTTTTTGTGACGAATAAGATTGTGGGCGGTGTCGGTTCGGCGCTCTTGAATTTTTCCATGTCTTTGGGTAACATTACAGTCATCAACGCTTTGGTTTCTTTGGAATATGTTTTTATTTTCCTGCTCGGCATTGGATTTTCCTTATGGCTGCCAAAAGTTTTTCAAGAAAAAATGCATTGGAAAGATTCCCTGCAAAAAATTTCGGCTATCATACTAATTACCCTAGGCATAGTTTTAGTTGTTAGTTAAAGATAATATAAAAAAACAAAAATGCATTACCTCAAAAAAATCGCTAAGTTTATCGGGTGGACATTGGCCGCGGCTCTGGCAGGCGTGGTGCTGCTTTTCATATATTTTAATTTGCCAGTCAGTCAGAAAAATGAACAAGCGCAGTTGGGCGTGACTTTTTCGGCCCGCTATGCGTCGGACATCGGCCTTAACTGGAAAGAAGTGTATCTGGCCACTTTGGATGACCTGGGCGCGAAAAAAATCCGGCTGCCGGTCTATTGGGATCTGGCGGAAAAGACCGAAGGGCAATATGATTTTTCGGATATCGACTGGCAATTGGCCGAAGCCAGAAAAAGAGGGGTCGAAATCGTGTTGGTCGTCGGGCAAAAAGTGCCACGTTGGCCGGAGTGTGCCATTCCGGAGTGGGCCATGACCAGCGACCAGAAACGCCAAGAGGCTTTGCGTAGTTTTATAGAAGTCGTAGTTGAGCGCTACAAAAACAATCCGGAGATAAAATATTGGCAAGTGGAAAATGAACCGTTTCTTCTGTTTGGCGTTTGCCCTAAACCTAATCCCGCGCTTTTAGACAGCGAGATTGCTTTAGTGCATCGCCTGGACAGTAGTCGCAAGATTATTGTGACCGATAGCGGAGAACTCAGTCTATGGATTCAGGCGGCCAGTCGAGCGGATATTTTTGGCACCACGATGTACCGCAATGTGTATAAAGCCGGCGTGGGCTATTATACCTATCCGATCGGGCCGCGCTTCTTCCGTTTCAAATATGGCCTCATCAATCTTTTTGCCCATCAACAGAATGCGGTCGTCATGGAGTTGCAAGCTGAGCCGTGGATTGCGGGCTACACCACTAATCAACCGTTGGCAGAGCAATTCAAATCGATGACCCCGGACAAGCTTCGCGCTAATGTGACGTATGCGCAGCAAGTCGGCTTCCCGGAGATATATTTGTGGGGCGTGGAATGGTGGTATTGGCTGAAAGTGCAAAAAGATTATCCATCAGTTTGGGACACGGCCAAAGACCTTTTTGCCGGAAAAATTCAATAAAGATGCGGTCTGTGGTATAATACAGATAATTAGAGACTAATTAGCAAAAATATGGCCAAAATAATCATTGACATTGAGACAGTCGGCTTTGATTTCGATTCTTTTGACGCCAAGGCGCAGGAATATCTTTTGAAATACGGCGAGACGGAAGAGGAAAAAGAAGAGATCAAAAAAAGGCTGGCGCTCTATCCGCTGACCGGTGAAATCGTGACCATCGGCATGCTTAATCCCGAGACCGGTAAGGGCTACGCTTTGTTCCAGAACAACCACTCCGCGCCGGAAAGATTTGAAGAGGACGGGATCATTTTTGAAACAGGAAGCGAGAAAGAAATTTTGGAAAAATTTTGGGATTTTGTCGGCAACTATCAGCAAGCCATCACGTTCAACGGACGCGGCTTTGATCTGCCTTTTCTCATGTTGCGGAGCGCTATATACAAGATTCAGCCCAGTCGGAATTTCATGGGGTATCGCTATGATTTCAAGGTCCACTGCGATTTACTCGACCAATTGACTTTCTACGGCGCGGTGCGCAAATTCAATTTGGATTTTTATGCTAAATCGTTCGGAATCAAAAGTTCTAAAGAAGAAGGCGTGGATGGTTCGATGGTCGGGGAGATGTATAAAGCTGGAAAATTTCAAGAGATTGCCCGCTATTGCGTGCGCGACTTGGCTACTACGAAGGGGCTGTATGAATATTGGGATAAATATTTGAGATTTTAAGCGTTATGACCAAAGGTAAGTTAGCGGTTTTTGATATTGATGGCACTATTTTTCGCAAAAACTTGGCGTTTGAGTTGATCAATGAATTGGCCTGGATGAAAGTTTTTCCGAAGAGCGTGCGGGATGAACTGGTCAACCTGTATACGAAGTGGCTGGAGAATAAAGGCACTTATGAAGAATACCGCCAGGCGTTGGTACGGCTCTATTTTGAAAATTTGAAAGGCTGCAAGAGCGAAGAAGTGATCCGCGCCGCGCGCATCGTGATGCCATTCTTCAAGGATCGTACCTACATTTTTGCTAATAATTTGATTGCAGAACTCCGAAAGAAAAAATATCACATTATTGCCATCAGTGGTTCGCCCTCGGAAATTGTGGAAGAATATAATAAATATTTGCAATTCGATGCGGCCTTCGGTTCAGTGTACGAAGTCAACGCCAAGGGTCTCTATACCGGTCAAGCCGTTTTTGAGCCGACTAAACATAAGGGGCATGTTGCAAAGCAATACGCTATGGAAAACAATTTGACGTTAGCCGAATCATACGGCGTAGGGGATACGGAATCGGATGCGGATTTTTTGGAAGTAGTGGAAAATCCCATCGCCTTCAATCCTAATTTCAATTTGAAAACCATTGCGGAAAAAAACGGCTGGCGGATTGTGGTGGAAAAGAAAGATGTCATTTACGAGGTCACTGGCTGTGTAAAAATTATTTAAAAGTATAAAATATATGGTGGATTTCTATCTTGCAATGTTTGCGGTCATCGCCTTCTTCCTCTTTCTGCTGTACCTGGGGATTGATTTTCTTCTCACAAAAAATGGCGCCAATCCATTCCTCAATAAATGGGCCAAAAAAACCGTCTGGATCTGGTTGCCTTTCTATGCCTTGCAGCGGTTGATCAAGGAAGTGATTTTGGGGCAGAAATAAAAGATGATATGCAATAATTTTGAATAAAAATGCCTAATATAAGGCATTTTTTCGACCAGGCCTGGACAAAAATCAAATTTGGGTGTATAATACTAGGTCAGTACGGATTGTCCTTTAAAAATCCAACTTTACGATTTGCCACAGCAGAAAGAGTTTTTATGAAGAATTTTTTCTGCTGTGGCGAAACCGATTGGCCAAGCCCAACAGTGAACATTAAATTGATAAGTCTGTGACTCTGATCATTTAAATCGGAGCGAGGGACAAATCAAAAATGGAGGCAACATCATGGCAAAGAGCAAAAGGCAAGTGGAGGCTATTTCTTCAGGGATGGGAGTTTTCGTAACAATTATCTCTGGACTGGTTGAGCTTGTAAAAAGTTTCGGCGGCTCAATAGAAGATTTGTATCACCTGGGAACCCCTGAAGGCAGGCAAAAGTTGGAAGCTGTCGCACGCATTATTGTTGGCGAATTGAAGGAAATGAAGACTGAATTTCTAAGACTCATTTCCGGCAGCGAAAATCTGATTCTCGACGCTTGCAGCGGAGCTGAAATCCTGGCGGATGCGAACGATATATTTTCATATATTGATTCAGACTTGAGAAAATGGGGTGCTGACCAAAAAGGTCAGGCCACCGCAGGAACTCCCGTGAAAGTGTATGAAATAGAGAAAGACGCAATGTTTTCTCAGATGTTCAATTCGTTGTCGAATGACCCAAGAAGACTTTGTCTTTCGCAAAACCAAATCATAAGTTTCGTGAATAAATATCGGAATTGGTTGCGAACGGACGGCTATGGAACATTTTTCTTGTTCGAGTCTAGCGGGCAGTTCTTCGTTGCCCACCTGTTCTTCTTCTCCGTTGGCACGCTCCGGGTGAGCGTGGCTCGGTTCGGGGACTCGTTCGTTTGGAGCGCCGAGTCTCGCCATCGTTTGGTGGCCCCGCAACTGGCTTGAAACTAAGCCACTCAGTTTCTTTTTCCCAATCCCTTTGATTCTTTGTCACCCTGACACTTTGAATCAAAGGGATTTTTTTGTATAATGAAAAAGCAATCCTGGAAAAATCCGCGGCTACGGCTTCGGGTCAAGGTTGCCGAAAAATATGCTTCTGGAGTTTTGTCGGATACGTCTTGCAAAAGCGCGAATATATTTTTTCGAAATAAAAAACAGCCAGTTGGTGCGATGAGCTGGCGGACTTCAAGGTCCCGAATAAAATTCAATCCTGAGAGTATTCAAAGGATGGTGGCACAGATGGCTCGTCGCACATTTCTTCGTTGCCAACGTGAACTTCAACTCCGATGACACGCTCAAGGTGAACGTGAATCGGTTCGAGAACTCGAACGTTTGGAACGCCGAGAATCGCCATCGTTTGGTGGCACCGAAACTTATTGTTTCTTCCGTTAACTATTGGCGGGAGTTTTCTTTTGCAAAAGTCCTTTTTTCCAGCCACCCAGCATTCTTCCAATTTCCTCTAGTCTTCTAGAGAGTTCAATATATTTTTCATCAGGAATAAGTTTGTTTTCCCAAGCCAGTTGAGAAAAAAATTTGAGAACATCAATGCGGGAAATTATTTTCCCCAATAGGATAATTTTCGGATCAATCGGCAAATAGGCCGCGGTGAAAGTTGATTCTAGAATTTCCAGAAAAATAAAATCAATTTTTCTGCCCAATCCATATCTTTCAGTCTTAGGAAAGTCCCGGTGTAAAACCAACCAATAATGATAAGTTTCTTTTTCTTTCGCAATTACAGTCGGCAGCTGGGGGGGGGATTTAAAAGTTGAACTAGTATTATGAAAATTCAATTGACCCATAGTTACAATGATATTATTTGTTTAGAAAATTTGTTGGAAGCTTGGAAAGAATTTGAGAAAGGAAAAAAGAATAGAAAGGATGTGCAGGAGTTTTCCTTGTGCTTGATGGATAATATTTTCTCGCTCCACGACGACCTTTTCAATCATACCTATAAACACGGCGGCTATCAAGCTTTCAAAATCAATGATCCGAAACCTAGAGATATCCACAAAGCCAGCGTCCGTGACCGGCTGGTGCACCACGCTATCTATCGAATTCTCTATCCGTTTTTCGACAAAACTTTCATTCCTGAATCATATTCTTGCCGAAACGATAAAGGCACGCACAAAGCCATCAATAAATTCCAGGAATATGCCAATATCGTGAGTAAAAATAATACTCGAACTTGTTGGATTTTGAAATGTGACATCCGAAAGTTCTTTGCCAATATTGACCATAAAATTCTGATCAATATCATAGCTGAATATATTCCAGATAGAAACATTATCAATCTTCTAAAAAACATCATAGAAAGCTTTCATACCAAAAACAGAACTGCTACCGGCTTACCATTGGGCAATCTCACTTCGCAATTGTTTGTGAATATTTATATGAACAAATTTGACCAGTTCGCGAAACACAAGCTGAAAGCCAAATATTATATACGCTACGCTGATGATTTTGTTTTCTTAGCAGAAGACAAAAAACAATTAGAAAACCAAATTTCCATCATAGAAAAGTTTTTAGATGAAGAATTGCAATTGGAAATGCATCCTGACAAGGTTTTTATTAAAACCCTAACTTCCGGCGTAGACTTTCTGGGGATGGTCAATTTTTTTGATCATCGGATTGTGCGTACCAAAACGAAAAGGAGAATCAGGGTTAATTAAACAATCGGGAGGCTATTTTTCCAAAATTTCTTGAATTAGTTTGTATCTGCGCTCTTGCGTCAGTCCTCTGTGGACTCGCAGGAGCGTTTTTGTTTTTCCAAAAAATCCATCTAATGAATTTGTCG
>CAIKZD010000003.1 GCA_903831805.1 uncultured bacterium | reverse complement strand
TGCAGGTCTGAAATTGTCCAGCTCGGGATTTAAATACTTTTGGAAGTCTTCGATACTTACGCTCATATGGAAACATAGCCTTGGCTGCCTCTAGTGCTTCGGGTGATGGCTGGAACCTGGATGACTTGTCTGAATTTAACCTTCCGGACTCTTCGATCCTTGAAATTGTTACAAATTTATTGAATTGGATCTTAAGTATTCTAGGCATTGCCGGCGTGATCGGATTTGCGCTAGCCGGCACGATGTATCTTCTTTCGGCCGGAAACAGCACCATGACAGACAATGCTAAAAAAGCGATGCTAGCCTCTATTTTGGGTGTCATCATCGGACTTTCTGGATTAGTTATCATTCAAGCCGTCAATATGGCTCTTGGTGGGAGTAACCCTAGGTTCTGACAGACGTTTGACAGAGAGTTCATTTTTTGCTAGACTTAGAGGGTAATGATATCTGAAATGGAGTTCGCGTGAGCGAACTTTCTTTGTTAAATAGTAGTAATTTATAAGTAATTGTTTAATAACAAAAAGTTATGGCCAGAAAAAAAGTGAAAACAACTGAGGAAGAACAATCAGAAAGTACCGGAGATTTTGGGCGAGCAATCACTGCGCTTTGTGAAGAGAAAGGCATCTCCAAAGATCGCGTGATTGAAACGATTGAGGCGGCTCTCTCGGCGGCTTACAAAAAAGATTACGGGAAACGCGGTCAGAATATCCGAGCTGATTTTGACGCCGTGAGTGGCGCGACTAAATTTTTTCTGGTGAAAGAAGTGGTGGACGAAACGACCAGAGAATTTGTGGTGGAGGAGGAAATTTCGGAAGCGGAAGAAGGCGCGGATAAAACAGAGAAAGAAAAAACTAAAGAAGCGGCGGTCGAAGTTGCCGAAACGGCGGGCGATCCTTCCTTCGCTAAAGCTCCGACGGGCGAGGATGAGGAAGAAAAATTAGCGCGTTTCAATCCGGAACGTGATTTGACCGTGGAAGAAGCTGTGGCCATCAAAAAAGGAGCAAAGCTGGGCGACGTGGTGGAAATTGAACTTCCGCAAAAAAGTGATTATGGCCGAGTAGCGGCGCAAACAGCCAAGCAAGTGATTATCCAAAGGATTCGCGAAGCAGAAAGAGACGCGATGTATGATGAATATAAAAACAAAGAAGGCGAACTTTTGAGCGGCGTGATCCAACGAGTGGAAGGGCGCAATGTTTTTGTGGATATCGGAAAATCAGTGGGCGTGCTTTTTCCCAGTGAGCAGATTGAAAGGGAAAATTATCGCATAGGTCAACGTGTGAAGGTGTATGTTTCCAAAGTAGACGCGGGCACTCGTGGCCCCGGGATAACTTTGAGTCGGACTGATCCGGAAATGGTGCGCAAAATGTTTGAGCTGGAAGTGCCGGAAATTTTTGCCGGGACAGTGGAGATAAAATCCATCGCGCGTGAAGCCGGTGAACGTTCTAAGATTGCTGTTTCTTCGACTGAAGAAGGCATAGACCCGATTGGTTCTTGCGTCGGACAAAAAGGCACGCGGGTGCAAGCGGTGATTGATGAACTGGGCGGCGAAAAAATAGATATTATTTTGTGGAACAACGATATTGCTAAATTTATTTCCGCAGCGCTTTCGCCGGCCAAAGTTTTGAAAGTGAATCTGAATGAAGACCAGAAAGAAGCCATGGCGGTGGTGCCGGAGGATCAACTATCTTTGGCCATTGGGAAGCGCGGCCAGAACGTGCGCTTAGCAGCCAAACTCACCGGCTGGAAGATTGATATTTCCGGCGCGAAAATCGAGGAAAAAGAAGAAATAGCGCCAGAGGAGAAAAAGACTGACGAGGAAAGTGAAAAAAATCAAAAAGAGGTGGCGGAGAACGAGCCCGCCGACGCTGAAGCTGTGGCGGGCAAGGAATAAAATCAAAAAACTAACTATATTTTTATGGGGAAAATTATCGTTATCGGGCATAAAAACCCGGATACGGATTCGATTATTTCAAGCATTGTTGGAGCGGAATATTGTAAAAATATTTTGAAGCAGGACGCGGTCGCGATGCGGGCCGGCGACATCAATAATGAGACAAAATTTATCCTGGATAAATTCAAGGTCAAAGTGCCGGCCATGTTCAAAAAAATGCCAGCGGGCAGCGCGGCAGTGTTGGTGGATCATAATGAAAGCAGTCAGCTGGCCGACGGGCTGGATTTTTCTCAGGTGGAGCGCATTATCGATCATCATAAAGTGCAGATTGCGACAGAAAAACCGATCATGATAAGAACAGAAGTGCTTGGGAGTACTTCATCGTTAGTGGCTAAATTATATCGCGAAGCTGGTAAAAAAGTTCCTACTCCGATGGCCAAGCTGCTTATTGCCGGAATATTATCAGATACATGGAATTTAACTGGGCCTACAACAGTAGAAGAGGATAAGAAAATATTACGTGAGCTGAATAAGACGGCTAAGTTGAAAATCAATGAATTTGCCAAAGATATGTTTGCAGCCAAGTCCAGCCTTAAAGGTATTGCAATTAAAACTATAGTGGATGGAGATTGCAAAAATTTTGAAGTTGGAAAAAATAAATTAGGCATAGCTGTTTGGGAAACTACCGACCCCGATAGCGTGACTCCACAAAAAGCTAAAATCATACAATTTCTCAAAAAGAAGAAAACTGAGGAAAAGTTTGATTATCTATTTTTCTTCGTAGTGGATGTTATAAAGCAAAATAGCGTGCTATATATATTTGACGACAAAGAAAAAGCCGTAGCGGAAAAGGCTTTCAAGGTCAAAGTAACTGGCGATGAAGTGTTACTATCGGGCGTTGCTTCTCGCAAAAAACAAATCATCCCGCCGCTCACGGAAAATTTAGCCAAATAATAAGAAGTAACTAAACATCAAATATGGAGATTAAGAAATTACCTGCGTCGCAAGTTGAATTTGAAATGACCATCGCTCGCGCGGATTGGGAAAAACATTTAGACACTGCGGCCGCCGAAGCTTCACAAGAAATTAAGATTGCCGGTTTTCGTCCGGGTAAAGCCCCACGGAACTTGGTGGAACAAAAAGTGGGCAAAGGTCCGATCTTGAATGTGGCGGCCGAAAAAGCTGTGAAAGCCAGTTACGTGGCTTTTATCATGCAGGAAAAATTGGAAGTGATCGGCAACCCGAAGATTGAAGTTTTGGAAGTGGAAGAAGGGAAAGATTTGAAATACAAAGCCACGGTGGCCGTGATGCCGGAGATTACCATCAAGGAAAGTTATGTGAAAGAAATCAAGAAAATAAACGCAGCCGCTAAAGATAAATCACCCAAGGTATCTGACGCAGAATTGCAACTGGAGTTGGAAAAATTGGCCAATAGTCGGGTGCAACTCATCACTGTGATGCGAGAAGCGCGCAAAAACGACAGCGTGGAAGTGGACTTCGAAGTGTTGGTGGCTGGCGCGCCGATTGAAAATGGCACCAGTAAGAAACACAACTTGGTCATTGGACGAGGTGTGTTCATTCCCGGCTTTGAGGAACAGGTGATCGGGATGCGAGAAGGTGACACCAAAGAATTTGAATTGGCTTTTCCGGAAAACTATCATAAAAAAGATTTGGCCGGGAAGATGGCCACTTTCAAAGTGAAAATGAATTTGGTCCAAGAACGCAAAACGCCAGAATTGACGGATGAGTTCGCGGCGGGTCTCGGCAAGTTCAAAAATTTGGAAGAACTGCGACAGAATATGCGTGAAGGCATGGAACATGAGAACGAGCATAAAATCAAGGATGAAAAACGCGCGAGCTATCTGGATGAAATTATCAAGCATGCCAAAAGCGATTTGCCGGAAATTCTCCTTCATGAAGAAGTGCATAAAATGGAACATGAACTGGAACAACAATTGTCGAGCATGGGCATGAACCTGGATCAATATTTGACGCAACTCAAAAAAACCCGCCAAGACTTGGAAAAAGATTGGATGCCGCAGGCCGAGAAGCGCGTGATGAGTGCTTTAGTGCTCACGGAAATTGCCAAGATGCAAGAGATTGTGGCCGAAAGTGAGGAAGTGGAAGCGGAAATGAATAAGACTTTGCAATATTACAAAGGCGTGAAAGATATGGAAAAGAATATTGATATGGAAAGATTGTATACCTATAGCAAAGGCACATTAGAGAACGAAAAAGTGTTTGAATACTTAGAGAAACTTTAATCAGAACCACTGATTCTCACTGAGGGCACGTGATTTCACTGAATTTAAAATTCATGTGTAATCAGGATAATCATGTGTTAATCTGTGGTTCAGACATTTATGCATAATCAATACCTGATTCCCACCGTCATTGAAAAAACTTCCTATGGCGAGCGGGCGTATGATATTTATTCGCGCCTTTTGAAAGATCGGATAATTTTTTTGGGCGGCCCGATTGATGATATGGTGGCCAATTCCATCATTGCTCAGCTGCTGTTTTTGGCCTCGCAAAATGCTAAAGAAGACATCAAGATCTACATCAATTCTTCCGGGGGACAAGTCACTTCGGCTCTGGCCATCTATGACACCATGCAACACGTGAAACCGAACGTGTCGACCATTTGTATCGGGACAGCAGCCAGCGCCGCCGCACTGCTCCTCGCGGCCGGCGAAAAAGGCAAACGCATGATTTTGCCGAACGGCGAAGTGATGATCCATCAAGTGATGGGCGGCACACAAGGCCAAGCCACTGACATCGACATCCACGCCCGCCACATCCTCAACATCAAAAAACGCTTGAATGAAATCCTGGCCAAACATACCGGCAACGCCTTAGCGAAAGTCGAAAAAGACGCCGAGCGTGACTATTTCATGAGCGCCGAAGAAGCCAAAAAATATGGCGTGGTGGATAAGATTATAAAATAGGAGGATGTTTACTTTCGAATATAAAAAACTTCGGATTTTTTTTGGATTTTTTTTGTTCTCGAAAAGACTTATTTAGATTCTATGATGATTGACTTGACTAGTATAAGTGATTTTGCTAGTCTTTTTATACTTACGAAATGAGTTCTTAAAACATGAAGCGAAATCGATATGTTAAACTAACCAATACTTAAGGAGGACACAATGTCAGAGATTATGCTGTGGATTTTATTGGTAACGGTAATAATTTATTTTGCAAATATAATTTTTCGTGAAAAGTGCCATAGATGCGGAGGGATGCTTTATAATAAAAGAGTCATCTACTCTGATGAAGGATGTCAATTCGCTGAATACATATCAACCTGCAGACGATGCGAAGGAGTCAACCATGCCGACCATTGAACATAAGGGAAAATCATATGAGATTGACCATGATGGTTTTTTGTTGAACCCTCCTGATTGGGATGAGAATTGGGTTGAATATATAAAAAATCTTGAGGGTCTTCCTAAGCTAAGCGAAAATCATCTCAAGATAATGGATGCTTTGCGGGTGCATTTTAAAAGCAAAGGATATACGCCCAAAGTTTCGAATCTTTCGAAATGCGTAGGCTTTTCCTTGACGAGGATCTACGAATTATTTCCTTCTGGTCCTGGCAAAGGCGCTTGTCGGATGGCTGGAGTGCCAAAGCCGAGCGGCTGAGTTTGATCCGTTTCTCTCGGCGAGAGAAACGCTCTGTAATCGCGATTTGGAACTTTCCATATCGCGATTTTATATTTTCCCCTAGGCGTAGTCTCCTTTTTGAATCCGCGCTAGCGGAAGAAAAAAGGGACTCTGTCTTTTTTGCGCTAGGCTCTTGGGGACGGCGGAGTCCTCTTTTTTCACTCGCTTAGGCTCGTTCAAAAAGAGAGACTCCGCCGAGGGATGTTTATAAAAAATAATCCTCTCCTAAAGCTCGGCTTTAGGAATACTTTAGGAATGATCAAAATAAAAACTCCAGAATTAATTCTGGAGTTTTTTGTTATTTTCGGAAAGAAAGTATTTTTTATTTCAACACATCCAGCAAGCTCTCTCCAGTGATTTCTTCTGGTTTGTCGAGGCCCATGATTTCCAGGATGGTGGGGGCGATGTCGCTGAGGAGGCCGGAGACTTCCACCGGGGCGCCTTCTTCGCGGGGAACGGGGCGTTGGTTTTGGGCGGTGATGTACCAGAATGGCACGGGATTGGCGCTGTGCTCGGTGTCATTGGCGCCGGTGTGGAAGTCGATCATTTCCTCAGCGTTGCCATGGTCGGCGGTGATGAGGAGCTGTCCGCCCTTGTCGATGACGGCTTGGACGACTTGTTGCAAGCAATGGTCGATGGTTTCGGCCGCTATGATAGTGGCGGCTTCGATACCGGTGTGGCCGACCATATCGGCGTTGGCGAAATTGATCAAGATGAAATCATATTTTTCCTCAGCGACGAAGCCGAGTACTTTTTCGGTTATTTCGGCCGCACTCATCTGTGGGAGGGAGTCGTAGCTGGCCACATCTTTGGACGGAATGATGACCCGATCTTCACCGGGGAAAGATTCTTCGTTGCCGCCGTTGAAAAAATAGGTGACGTGGGCGAACTTTTCCGTTTCGGCGATGCGCAATTGTTTCAAGTTGTTTTCGCTCAACACTTTGCCGAGACACATGTTGATTTTGATGGGCGGGAAAGCTACTCTAGCCGGCAACGTTTCTTCGTATTGCGTCATGGTGGCGAAAAATAGATCATTGAATTTCAAGGCCGAAAAGCCGGAAAAATCAGGCACGCAGAGAGCTTCACTGAGTTGGCGCGCCCGATCTTCACGGTAATTGAAAAAGATGACTGAATCGCCGTCGGAAATTTTTCCAATCGGTACGCCGTTTTTGCAAATGACGGCTGGCTCGACAAATTCATCGAAAACTTCTTTTTTGTAAGAGGCGCGCAGATATTCCTCGGCATTTTCAGCAGTGGGACCCTGGCCTTCCACCATCACGCCGTAGGCCTTTTGGACGCGATCCCAGTTGTTGTTGCGGTCCATGCCGAAATATCTGCCCCCGATGGAAGCGATGCGCCCAACGCCATATTTCTCAAGTCGGCTGGAAAGATCTCTTAAGGATTCCAAGCCGGAAGTAGGCGCGCTGTCCCTGCCGTCCGTAAAGACATGGATGAAAACATTTTTCATTTTCTGATCTTTCATCATTTCCAAGAGAGCATATAGATGTTCAATGTTGGAATGCACGGAACCTTTGCCAACCAAACCCATCAAATGCACTGCTTGATCATTTTTTTTGGCGTGCTCGATGGCTTCCATGAAAACCGGGTTCTGGTAGAATTCTCCATTTTGGATGGCCATGGTGATGCGCGGCATGTTTTGGTAAATGATTTTTCCGCTGCCAAGTGTCATGTGGCCCACCTCGGAATTGCCAGCTTCTCCCCAGGGGAGACCGACGGAAATGCCTGAGGCCTGCAGGGCGATGTGGGGATAGTAGGCGTCTAATTCTTTGAAGGTGGGGAGGTTGGCCGCGGTGAGGGCGTTCCCTTTATTTTTTTCGCCGATACCCCAGCCATCCAAGATTACGAGGACTACCGGGCGCGGACGATTATTGAAATTTTGCGTTTCAGGCATTTTTTTGTTGCAATTAGAAGTTACAGCCTAATCATAGCACTACGCCGAACCTTTGACAAAAACTGCCCTCGCGAGTAGTATTAAGTGTGAAGGAGATATAATTAATTTGTTTAAAATAGTCTAGTTTCTCTTGATAAAGTAGGTAACATAAAAGAAATATTCGATAAAATTTGCGAAAAACCACATGATTTATCAATTGAATAGAAAAAAATGCTATGGAAATGAGTCTCACCGTTGTGATTGTTGGTGTTTTGAGTTTGGCTATCGGGTCAATTGCCGGGTATCTTACTCGCCAAACTATTGCTAAAAATCAGCTACATACGGCTGAAAGCAAAGTGACCAGTCTTCTGGACGACGCGGATAAGAAAACCAAAGAACTGCTTATCGACGCGAAAAATAAGGCGGTCACGATTTTGGAGGAAGCAAAGAAGAAAGAGCAAGAAAGAGAAAATCAAATTATGCGCATGGAAGAGCGCATGGAAAAGCGGGAAAATGTGCTGGATGAAAAAACGGCTGAGATTGAGCGCGGGCGAGTGGCGCTCGAAAGCAAAGCGGAAGAAATTAGGCGTATCAGGAAAGAAGTGGAAGAAGTCAGGAAACAAGAGTTGAAACGCTTGGAAAAAATTGCGGGCCTCGACAAAGAGCAAGCCAAAAAAATCCTGTTGCAATTAACGGAAGAAGAAAACAGAGACTATGTGGCCAAAAAAATGAAAGCCCTGGAAGCTTCCGGCCATGAAGAATTGGAAAGAAAAGCCAGAGACATTATGACTGGCGCCATCCAAAAATATGCCGGTTCTCATTCGGCCGATGTCACCACCAGCACAGTCAGCATCCCATCAGACGAAGTGAAGGGACGGATTATCGGGCGAGAAGGCCGCAATATCAAGGCCCTGGAACGTCTGACCGGCATTGAAATTATTGTGGATGACACGCCGGAAGCGATTGTGATTTCCGGCTTTGATCCGGTGCGCCGGGAAATTGCCAAAATTGCGTTGGATAAACTGATTGGAGACGGACGCATCCATCCGACCAAGATTGAGGAAGCGGTGGAGTTCGCCAAAGTGGAAATCAACAAAAAAATCAAAGAAGCCGGCGAAACAGCTGTGTATGACGTGGGTGTGGCTGGACTGGATCCGAAACTGATTCACATTATCGGTCGCTTGCGTTATCGCACCAGTTTTGGGCAAAACGCCTTGTTGCATTCCATTGAAGTGGCACATCTGTCCGGCGCCTTGGCGGCGGAATTGGGCGCGGACGTCACGCTGGCCAAGAAAGCCGGCCTCTTACATGATATTGGGAAAGCAGTGGATCATGAAGTGCAAGGCACGCACGTGGAGATCGGCATCAAAATTCTGGAAAAATTCAATATTGGAAAAGACGTCATCACCGCCATGAAGTCTCATCATGAAGATTATCCGTTTGAAAATCCGGAATCGATGATCATCTCGGCAGCGGACGCCATTTCGGCCTCGCGCCCAGGTGCACGTAAAGATTCTTTGGAAAATTATCTGAAGCGTTTGGAAGAGCTGGAAGGTGTGGCCAATTCTTTCCCGGAAGTGGAAAAGACGTATGCTATCCAAGCCGGTCGAGAAATTCGCGTGTTTGTGAGGCCGGATAAGATTGATGACCTCGGCGCCATGAAACTGACCCGGGCCATTGCAGACAAGATTGAGAAAGAATTGAAATATCCTGGCGAGATAAAGGTAAATGTAATAAGAGAAGTGCGAGTGACGGAATATGCCAGATAGTTGTAATTAAAGTATAAATTAGAAAGGCAGGTGATAAATATGGCTAACAATGTGAATAAAGACGCTTTAGTGTCTAGAATTGCTGAGAAAACCGATTTGTCCAAAAAAGACATCGAACTCATGATTGACACAATGACTGATGAGATTACCAAAGCGCTGAAAAACGGCGATAAGGTGACTTTCACCGGCTTTGGAACTTTCCGGGCTTCTGCTCGGGCGGCGCGCATCGGTATCAACCCCCAGACCAAAGAAAGTATCACCATTCCAGCAATGACGGTGCCGAAATTTACAGCCGGCAAGGCTTTGAAAGAAGCCATCAAATAGTCTATTTATAGAAGAGATATATAAAAGACAGTGATAAAATCCCGTGTGAAAACGGGATTTTATTATGGGAAAATTTTTTGATGTCTTGACAATCTCTGCCCCCCCCCTGCTACACTCATCCGACAGTTCTTAAACAATAAAATTCAACCTGAAAAAGGAGGTGAGGCGTTTGCTTGCGGGAAACTAGATTGAAAATGTAGATAATCTATTGATTTGAACGTCAATTCAGAAAAGGAGTCTTACGATGAAAATGAAAGGGCTTATCTTTGTATTTCTGTTTCTTGGGTTATTTATTTTTACAACATCTGCCTTTGCCAGCGACCCATGTCAATCCATATTGAACGACTTATCAACCCCTCGCTCCATAGGCGGGACGACATATTCTAATGTGGTTTCTTGGGAGGTTGGCGCTAATCCAAATAATCACATCATTCTTTTCTATAACTACAATCAAGCAACATTTCCTCATCCTTTACGCACTCAGCTTTATGGTGAGCTAACCATGCTGGGACATAATTTTTACCGCTACACATCTTGGGGAACTGGCACTTGCTATGAAGACTCTGGAACCTCCGCCCAAGATCAAAATGGTCATGATTACGGCTGGGGTTGGGGCTATTTTTACAATAACTATCCACCGCTCGATACGCAGGACATTCATTCCACACAACCAATCTATAATATCAATGATTCGGGTGTTGATGTTGAAGCTAATCTGGGCATGCCCCCTCAACTTACCATCACCAATGAT
>CAIKZD010000002.1 GCA_903831805.1 uncultured bacterium | reverse complement strand
CGATCTATAAATTATAAATTATTAAATAAAAAGTAAAATTAAATAATAAAAAAATATGTCTAGTATAAATTTAGTCGTTGAAGAAGAAGTGCAGAGAGATTATCCCAGTTTTTTGCAAAATGGCCTGGTCACTGCCAGCGTAATTCTCATCCTGCTGCTGGCCGTGTATGGTGGTTTGGTTTACACTAACCAAAAATTGACCGCGGAAATTCAAAGTGTGCATAGCCAATATACTGACGAATATAGCAAATTTTTAGCTGGCAATGCCAATGACGTCATTGATTTTAAAAACAGGAGCGATGTCGCGCGAAGTTTGATCGGCCAAAATTATTCCACTAAGAATGTATTTAATCAAGCCGAAAGCTCTGTTTTGCCGACAGTCTATCTGGACTCGTTGTCATATAATGGCAAAACCAGGACGGTGGAGCTGGCTTGCGTTACCAACGGGTTCAATATGGAGGCTAAACAGCTTTTGGGCTTTAAAGAAAATAGCGGTTTTTCTTCCTTGGTTCTGGGCAAGAGCGTCATCGATGCCAAGACTGGTCTCGTGAATTTTACCGTCAGTTTAAAAATGAAATAAATATAAAATTTCGCGTTTTCTCGAAAATTTTTTTCGCAGAAACGCTTATAAGAAAATAATATGAAAATAAAACTGTTGATGGTCCCTTCGATGATATTGCTGGCAATCGTTTTAGGCATCTGGCTGGTCTATCCGGCCTACTCGAACGGTTCCACCGGTGTCAAAGATCACTATAATCAGCTTAACGCTGAACGAGCTAAGCTAGCTTCCGTCCAGGGGAAAAGCGGTAACGCCAATAAGCTCTCTTCGCAATTGGAGTCCATGCCTGCCGACAAGGACACGCTTTATGAATTTGTGCCGGTGGAGATGAAAGAAAGTGAAATAATCGATAATTTGAACAAGATGGCGGCCGATTCAGGACTTTTGATTTACGGCTTGTCTGTCAGTCAACCGAAAATGGATGTTGTTGAAGCGCCTGTCACTGTGAGTTCGACTTCGCTGGATCCGAACAGTCCCACCAGTGACGTGCCGGTCGCAACTTTGCCGAAAGAAAAGAGCTTCGCCGCCAACATGCAAATTTCCGGCAGCTATGCCCAGATGAAGAGCTTTTTTGATAAAGTGGATACTTTTGCCAGATATAACAGTATGGCTACTATGTTTTTAAAAAAAGGTCTTTCCACCGCGCCCGGGGCGACTGGCACGGCAACTTCGTCGACCACGGATACTACAGCGCTAGACGTGCTCACCGCCAACTTGGAAATAGATTTCAATGTCTTGGATAGGGCGACTCTTTCCGATGGCAATATAACTGATTCGGTATTTGCCAATAGTATCTTAGACACGAAAGTTATCTCTCAGATTAAATCTCAATACTCCAACGCGGCGTTGAAATTGGACGTTGGACAAGAGGGGAAAGCCAACCCTTTTCTGCCGTAAGCGTGGCGAGCCTCTAAACTCTTCTTAAATTATGGAAAATGAAAAAGATAAAACAAAAACCGCCCCGCCTGTTTTGACTATGGCGAATAAAAAAGATGTTTCCGATGGCAAGACTGTCAACTCCGGTGATGTTACGGCTAAACTGGAAAGATCCCCGAAAAAAATAGAAAGTGATGTGATTGGGATTATTCCGGAAGACGTGGCAAAAAGATATAAGATTGCGGCCTTTGAAAGAAAGGGTAATATCGTGAAAATTGCCATGGTTGATTTGCAAGATATCAGCGCGCTCAATGCTTTGCGGTTCGTATCAGAAAAAGAAAGGGTAGAGTTGGAGGTGTATGCGGCGAGCCAAACTATTTTTGACGACATCCTGAAATTTTACAGTGGCCCGGCGGAAATTTTGAAAGCAGCAGTGCAATCCTTTAATGAAAATGTGATTTTGCAGGAAGAAAGTCAGGAGGACCCTAGTTATGATAATAAGCGCAATGAAATTCTTAAAGATGCGCCTGTTACTAAACTTGTGCAAGTTATTATCAGTCATGCGGTCGAAGGGCGAGCCAGTGACATTCATATCGAACCAATGGACAAGGATTATCGCGTACGTTTTAGGGTGGATGGCACTTTGCACATCAATTTGATTATTCCCAAAGCCATTGGCCCGGCTGTTATCTCGCGTATTAAGATTTTAGCCAATTTGAAAATCGATGAAAAACGGAAACCACAAGACGGTCGGTTCCGAACCATTAGTAACGGCAAAGAGATAGATTTTCGCGTCTCTACTTTGCCGGTAATTGCTGGGGAAAAGGTGGTGATGAGAATTTTGGATAAAGAACAGGGTTTGGCTACTGTGGAATCATTGGGACTAATGGGCTCGGCTTTGGAAGATGTCAAAAAATCGATTACGGAAACATATGGCATGATTCTTTTCACTGGGCCAACTGGCAGTGGCAAGTCGACCAGTCTCTATTCGCTCCTTAAAATTCTCAATCAAGAAGAACGCAATATTATTACCCTGGAAGATCCGATCGAATATAATCTTGATGGTTTGAATCAAAGCCAGATCAAGCCGGAAATTGGCTATACTTTCGCTTCGGGTCTTCGTACAATTTTGCGTCAGGATCCGAATGTGATTATGGTGGGAGAAATCAGGGACAGCGAAACGGCGGAGTTGGCGGTCCATGCGGCTTTGACCGGGCATTTGATGTTTTCCACGTTGCACACTAACACCGCCCTGGGGGCCATTCCGCGTTTGATCGATATGGGTATTGAGCCGTTTCTTTTGGCCTCGTCTCTTCGAATTGTGGTGGCACAACGCTTAGTCAGACAAGTGTGTGCCAACTGTAAAGAAGAGATAAAAATTCCCGAGTCAGTGAGGAAGTCTATCAAACAAGAGATAAATAAAATTTCTCCGAGCGAATTGAAAAAATATGGCGTTGATCCGCAAGAAGAGTTTAAATTTTATCATGGCAAGGGCTGTGACGTGTGTAATGGCACCGGCATCAAAGGTCGCGTGGCCATTTATGAAGCCGTTCTAGTCAATGAGAATATTCGAACAATCATCACTGAAAAAGGCGGCGGGGAAGATCTGTTGCAAAAAGAAAGAGAGCGATTGGGCATTTTGACAATCAAGCAGGATGGCATTTTGAAAGTGGTGAAAGGATTAACCACCATTGAAGAGATCGACCGCGTGACCGAAGGCACCATCACCTTAGAAGAAGAAAACGTTTAAGTTTATAAAATAAAAAAATCACCATGGCTAATCCGGAACAAAGGATTAAAAATTTATTAAGACTGACTGCTCAACAGGGGGCATCGGACCTGCATCTTACGGTGGCGCGGTATCCAACGCTCCGCATTGATGGCAAATTGATTCCGATTACCCAAGAAGAAATGCTGACGCCGACAGCCATTCAAGAAATGTGTGACGTGGTTTTGGCCGAAGAGAAGAAGCACATCTTGACGGAAGAGGGCCAGATCGACTTTTCCTATAACTTCGAAGACAAGGTGCGCTTCCGGGTGAATGCTTTTTTCCAGCAAGGCTTTGTGAGTATGGCCTTCCGCTTGATTTCCAAAGAAATCAAGCCTTTGGAAGAGTTGAATATGCCGGAGCTGTTCTATGATTTTACCCGGGTCCCGCAAGGTTTGGTGCTGTTTGTCGGTCCGACGGGGCATGGCAAATCGACCACTTTGGCGGCGCTCATCAATCACATCAACCATACTCAGGAAAAACATATCATTACCATTGAAGATCCGATTGAATATATTTATGAACAAGATCGTTGCCTCATCGAGCAGCGCGAAATTTATCAGGATTCCAAAACTTTTCAAGCGGCGCTGCGCGCGATCTTTCGAGAAGATGCCAATGTGGTTTTGATCGGTGAGTTGCGCGATTTGGACACCATTTCCACCGCGCTTACGGCGGCTGAAACGGGGCATTTGATTTTCGCCACGCTGCACACTAACGATTGTCCGCAGGCCATCGACCGTATCGTGGATGTTTTCCCTTCGAACCAGCAGAATCAGATCCGTTTTCAGTTGGCCAATGTGCTTTTGTCTGTTGTGTCACAGCGTTTGCTGCCAAAAATCGGAGGCGGGCGGGTGCCGGCCATTGAAGTGATGATCAAAAATCATGCGGTGGAAAATCTGATCCGAGAAAACCGACCGTACCAAATCAACAATGTAATTGAAACCAGTTCCAGCGAAGGGATGATCACGATGGACCGATCGCTGACCGATCTGGTGAAACAAGGTTTGGTCGATTTGGATATTGCCAAAATGTATGCCAAGGACGCTGCCAACTTTAAGGACTTGCTCAAGCGTTAAGAAAAAAAACAGTGGCGGGATGTTGTTGGAAAATAAAATTTATGCTATTATCAAATTAGCCAAAAAGAAAAAGAAAAAGAAAAATTATGAAATTTGTTTTTAAAGCAAAAAACCAGACGGGGGAATATGAGACCGGTGAAATCAACGCGCCGAATAAGGATGCGGCCATCAATATTCTTCAGAAAAAAAATCTTTTTCCGGTCAGTATGAAAGAGGAGGCGAAAAGCGGGAATGATTTTATGAAATCGATCCTGCGCTATTACGACCAAGTCAATGATAAGGAACTGGTAGTCTTTTTTCGTCAGCTATCTATTTTGATCGAAGGACGCGTGCCGATTGTGGTGGCTCTCACGGCCATCAAGGAACAATCCGACAACGCCTATTTCGGGCGTGTGATCCAAGAAATGATTGAAGATATTCAAGATGGGATGCCCTTTTCCAACACCATGGAAAAACAATCAGCTGTTTTTTCCAATTTGGCCATTAACGTGGTGCGGGCCGGAGAAACTTCCGGCGATCTGAAAAAATCCATCGAATATATCGCGGAAAATATCGAAAAAAATTATATCTTGTCCTCGCGCGTCAGATCAGCCTTGATCTATCCGGCGATTGTGATGACTGTTTTTTTCATCATCGCATTTCTGGTCATTACTTTCATCATTCCGAAACTGACCGCCATCATCAAGGACTTGAACGCTGATGTGCCCTGGTACACAAGAATTTTAATTGTGTCCGGCGATTTTATGGCGCAATATTGGTGGGCGGTGGCCATTGCAATAGTTGGATTTATCTTGGGCCTTTTTTATTACATCAAATCCGAAGATGGCAAAAAAGAATGGGATCAAGTGCAGTTAAAGTTGCCAATTTTTGGCTCAATTTTTCGTTCGGTCTACATTGCGCGCCTGTCGCAGAATTTAGCGGCGTTGCTTTCTAGTGGCATTCCTATTATTCGTGCCCTTCTGATTGTTGGTGAGGTGGTTAATAATGAGGTCTATAGAGCCGTTTTGATAAAAGCGGCGGAGGAAGTCAAGCGTGGGGGGACGATGAGTGATGTCTTCCGGCGGTCATATTTGATGCCACCGATGGTAACACAGATGGTGAAAATCGGGGAAGACTCAGGTCAGATCGACACAGTTCTGGCCCACATCGCCAAATTTTATGATCAGGAAAGCGAAATCACTACCAAGAATCTCTCGACTTTGATTGAGCCGCTCCTAATGGTGGTCATCGGCATTGCAGTCGGTTTTATGTCATTTTCTGTTTTGATGCCTATATATAATATTGCCGGACAGATCAAATAAAAAAAGACAATTGTCAGAAGTTTAGATATAAACAAATAATAAAATAGAAATGGAGGTGAAATTATAATGATGAAAAATTTGAAGAAAAATAAAAAGGGTTTCACCCTAATTGAACTTTTGATCGTCATCGCGATCATCGGTATTTTGGCTTCCATTGTCTTGGTGAGTTTGAGCGGCGCGAGAACAAAAGCTAATCAGGCTGCTTTCAAATCAAGTATGGCT
>CAIKZD010000001.1 GCA_903831805.1 uncultured bacterium | reverse complement strand
GCTAACTGTGCTGCAGTAACACCTACGCTTACTGTGACTGCGACTGTGGGTAGCTGTACTAGCGCTACGATAACTCCGTCTAAGGTTACATTTGTTGGATGTTAGGTTGAGAGTTTTTATGTTTGCCAATTTGACTGCCTATGTGTTCAAAATACATGTGTTTTCACCTCTGTTGCGAGTTACGGCTGCTAGTTTTTTCTAGATATCTTTTATGGATACAATCCTCAAGCATATTATTTTAGTAATTAGTTCGTTGTCTATTATTTTTGTAACACTGCTTATACCAGTGCATTTGGAAAACAACAATGAATTGCGGGATACTAAGTTGGGCTACCCAGCTTGTTTTTTAGAACAGAATTTGTCTGGCAGATATGGCAATCTTGCTTTTTTCCCGATATGGGAAAAAGTCGATTGGAGCGGGAAGAGTCCCGTGGTCAGTTTTTCTTTCCCTTGGATGCTGTTTGATCTGATTTTGACCTTCATTGCGTTGGAAGCTTTTATATATACCTTAGAAACTATTGATTTCGCTATCAGGAAAGAAAAATGAAATTAAGCGCGCAAGAACTCGGCTGTAGATTTGTTTTTTATCATTTTGTGGTATAATTATTCCAGGTCATCCAATATAAAAATAAAACAACTAAATGATTATTTTAATTTTTTTAATTCTAGGTCTCTTAATTGGTAGTTTCTTAAATGTTTTAGTCTATCGTTTACGCGCCGCCGAAGAATTATTTTGGGATCGTTCGAAATGTCCGCATTGCCAGCATCTTATCCGTTGGTATGACAACATTCCAGTTTTCAGTTTCATGTTGCTCAAATTTCATTGCCGCGATTGTCGCAGGAAAATTTCTTGGCAATATCCGATTGTGGAAATTTTGACCGGTGTTATTTTCGCCCTAGTCGGACAGCACTTTTTTGAGGCGTCCAATCCTAGTACTTGGATCACCACCAGCTATTATTTAATTATGGCTGGCTCACTCATCACCATTGCCGTTTATGATTGGCTCTATTTGGAAATCCCTGGCGAAGTGTTGTGGAGTAGTGTGGTCATTGCCATCGCCTTCAAGCTCTATTTTGATTGGTCGGCTTGGTTTAATCTGGCTATGCCAACCACCATCTGGAATTCAGCGGTGTATTCTGGCGCGTTGGCCGCTTTTGCAGCGTTCCTGTTTTTCTTTATCCTCTCGGCCGCTTCACATGAAAAATGGATGGGTATGGGAGACGCTTATCTGGCCATTCTTCTAGGACTTATTGCTGGTTGGCCGCAAATCCTTCTGTCCCTTTTCCTGGCGTTCTTTATCGGGGCGGTGTGGGGAATGGTTCTGGTTTTGACCGGAAAAAAGAAGATGAAGAGTAAGCTGCCCTTTGCGCCATTTATGGTGTTGGGCACATTTATCGCCCTGTTCTTTTATGCTCCCATCATCAACTGGTATTTTTCGTTATTTTTATTCCGTTAATTTTTTCAAAAAAATGAGACTATCTTTTCGCCATCAAAAGAAAAAATATGCCGGCTTTACTTTTATGGAGCTTATTATGGTGATTGCCATCATTGGGATCCTTTCAACAATCTCTATTACATCTCTTAGCCCAATCAGAAAAAGCGCTAACATAAACACTTCAGCCGATGAACTAGTTTCAGCTATCGATTTGGCTAAAGAATATTCTTTGCAAGGCAGGATGCCGTCCGGCCTGACCTCTATCTGCGGCTATGGCTTTGAATTTTTTCCTGACGCCACTACATACCGAATATTCTATATTTATGACAATACGGCCGTGACCGACCCGACCTATTGCAAGGTGCAAGCTAAATTCCAAAAAACAGCAGTCGTGACGCAGACTTTGAAAACGGGAGTGAGCTTGAGCAGTCCGGCCATTGGCAGTTCGACGATATATTTCAGCATTCCGCGCGCCGATATTTCGTCGGCGATTGATTATAAAATAACGGGTAGTAGCTTAACGAGAACTATTTCGGTTAATGCCGCCGGACTGATTCAATCTTATAATAAATAAACAGTATCATTTTGATAGTATGAAAAATTGCCGGAAAAATCAGCTAAAAGGCCCTACTCATTATCATGGATATTCTCTTATCGAAGGCATCTTTGCAACCTTTATAGTGACGGTCGGCATGGTGGCTGTGGTCCAATTGATGACAGCTAATCTGACCGTTTTGGAGAGAAGTCGCAACCAAACCGTGGCCACCTTATTGGCGCAAGAAGGGATGGAGATAGTGAGGAATTTCAGGGATAATAGTTGGGCGCAAGGCATGCTCACATTCAACAATCCGAACTTTCCGGCAATTAATTCTAATTGCGCGGTGGATATGTATTCTACGGATCTCACTAACTGCAATGGCAGTGTCCAAAAGCGCTTGAGACTAGATCCTGATACTGGGGAATATCTTGTTTGGGCAGGGAGTTCCTTCCCTGGTTCTATGTTTTATAGAAAAGTTACAATCCTATATGACACTAATGATAAAACTACGGCCACCCTTGCTAATATAGTCAGTGTGGTGATTTGGACGGGTAGTAATATTTTCCCAGCCCCAGTCGATTCCACCACTTGTAATCAGTCAACGAGATGTGCTTTTACTAAGCTCACGCTAAATAAATGGGGCGGAAATGATTAATTGTGAGTAGCAAAAATATGATTAAAAAAACCAAAAATTATTCGGCTTTTTCCATGGTAGAGTTGATGGTAGCCATCTTTATTCTTTCGCTTATTACACTGACGTCCGTGGCGGTTTTTGCTAATGTGGCTTGGGCGCGTAAAAATTCGCTTAAACTTTCCAAAAACATCGAGAATGGCCGAGAAGCGATCCAAATTATGGCCAAAAACATCCGCATGGGCAGTCACTTGGGACCAGCTGGAAACACTACATTGATTTATTTTTTCAGCGAAGTAACGGTGCAGTGTGTAAGCTACCGTTTCAATGCTGCCACACAAACACTGGAGAGCGCCTTTCAAAATAAAGCGGATGCAAGCGATGAAGATTGCTCTCCGGTTCACGTCGGGGCCTATAGTTATACGCCGCTAACCTCAACTGATATGGAAGCTACTGGTTCTTTTACTGTAAAGCAAACAGATACAGTTGGTAAGGTTATCGGCATGGCAACTATAAATATGCTGGTGGATAGTATGTTGGTCGGTAAAAAATATAGTTTGGAGACCGCTATTTCATTCCGTAATTATGAAGGCATAATTTAGTAATTTATGAAAAAAAAATATACCAATAATCATGGTTCGGCACTCGTCGTCTCCATACTTGTTCTGATGATTATCGTGACAATCGCCTTGTCCCTCACTCTCGTCTCGGTCCAAAATCAAACTGCTTCAGGAGGTGAGGCTGCCTCTAGTCAATCTTTCCAAATGGCAGACACTGGCATTGAGAATTTGATGTATGATCTGACTAAGGCCGGCAAGACCAATGTCAATGAGCTGACTGGCTGTAAGCCAGGCGGCCTAATCGCAGTTGGAAATTATATTGTTACTTTATTGGATGGCAGCGGTGCTCCCATCAATTGTTCGCAAAATATTTCAATTTCCAACGTAATCACAATAAAATCCGTCAGCAATATGAAGAATCAGTCGCGTGCTGTGGAAGCAGATGTAATCTGTCACTCACCTTTCAAGCCGGACGCGAGTACTGTGGCGCTGTACAGCTTCCAAGAAACTGGAAATTCCATTTTGGATTACAGTGGGAGGAATAATGTGGCAGGAGTATCTGGCACGGTTCCGGTAATCACTGGGATTTGCAATGCGCGGTCATACGACGGTAACCCTTCTGATTATATCAGTGCGAAAGATTACAACGACCCCACCCCGACCAATAATACCCTTAGGATTCCCGGGATTAATCCTGGTAATCCTAAAATGTCCCTAGAAGCTTGGGTCAAATTGGGCGGAGCGGCCATCACGAAATGGGAAAGAATTGTAGGTAAGGGCAATGACGCTAAAAGGAATTATGATTTGGGTGTCTCCGCCAGTGGCTGGGAATTCCAATTTAATAATGGGGCAGGAGTAGCATGTGACGTCTCAAAGAGTGTCACAGCCGCTGGCAGCTGGCATTTCATCGCTGGTGTGTATGATGGATCGAATATAAAACTGTATATTGATGGAGCGCCGGCTAGTTCGAGCCCTTGTGCCATTACGCCGGCAACGGACAATAGTGATTTGATTATGGGCGCTTCGCCAGGCATTGCCCTTTCGGTCCCTTTCTTGGGAATCATCGACGAAGTCATAGTGGATGCAAAAGATAAGAGTGACAGTGATATCCAGGTGGACTATAATGCGGGGAAAATTTTTCATCGGCCGTAGTTTTTTTGGTCTCTTTCAACTTCCCGCACCGACGATTGAGTCGGGTAGCGCCTCTAGTCACAGGGAATGGAGTGTTTGAAAAATTTTCCAACAAAAAGCGCTAGTGCGCTTTTTGTGCTATAATGGAAGAAATTAAGACTAAACTTCGAAAAATTGATGGACAAAAAAGCAAAAAAATTGGACAAAAAAGAAGCGCTGGAACGGGCGAAAAAGCTGGCAGCGGAGATTTCGGCGCGCCGTTATGAATATCATGTTCTGGACAAACCGGACGTGACGGATGAGATTTATGATTCATTGATGGTGGAATTGCGGAATTTAGAAGAACAATTTCCGCAACTTCGGACGCCCGATTCTCCGACCCAACGGATCGGCGGCGCACCGCTCCAAAAATTCCAGAAAGTGAAACACCGCGTGCGCCAGTGGTCGTTCGATGATGTTTTTGGTGAAGCAGAACTTAAGAAGTGGGATGAGAAAGTAGGGAGGATGGTGGAACGTTCCCAACCCCTCCCCAGCCCTCCCCTGAGTACAGAGGAGGGGGAAAGACGGCACCCCTCCGCCCCGACGAGTACATCGGGGCACCTCCCCTTAGTAAAGGGGAGGGGGATTGAGTACTGTTGCGAAGTGAAGATTGACGGACTTAAAATTATTTTGACTTATGAAGAAGGGATTTTTGTCAGTGGTGCTACTCGCGGCGACGGCGTGATTGGCGAAAATGTGACGGAAAATTTGAAAACGATCAAAAGCATTCCGCTTAAATTGAATTATCCGGTCGACTGTGTGGTGGTGGGGGAATGTTGGTTGGGGAAATCGGAATTGGAAAGAATTAACAAAAATAGAAAAGCTAAGGGCGAAATGGTTTTTGCCAATTCCAGAAATGCGGCTGCCGGATCAATCCGGCAATTGGATCCCAAAATCGCCGCCAGCCGTAATTTGGATTCGTTCATCTATGACATCGACTACTTGGACACAGGTACCGTTCAGAACCCCTCCGCCCCGACGATTACGTCAGGGCACCCCCCCTTAGTAAAGGGGAGGGGGATGTTGAAAATTCCTGAGACTCAATTGGAAGAATTGGAGTTGTTGGAAAAGTTGGGATTCAAAGTTAATCAAGAACATGCATTATGTAAAAATGTTTTTGAAATTCAGAAATATTATGATGCTTGGAAAGGCAAAAAAGACCGGCAAGAATATGGGATTGACGGGGTGGTGATTAAGATAAACTCACGAGAAACTCAGGAAAAGCTGGGTTATACAGGCAAATCGCCGCGCTGGGGCGTGGCTTACAAATTTCCGGCCGAGCGCGTGACCACAGTTGTAGAAGGCATCTTCGTGCAGGTAGGGCGCACAGGCGCCCTCACACCGGTCGCACACCTGAAACCGGTCCTAGTGGCGGGGTCGACTGTTTCACGGGCTACGTTGCACAATGAAGACGAAATTGCGCGTTTGGACATCAGAATTGGCGATACGGTAGTCATCCAAAAAGCCGGCGATGTGATTCCGGAAGTGGTGGAAGTTTTGCCGAATCTACGCACGGGAAAAGAGAAAAAATTTCACATGCCGAAAACTTGCCCGATCTGCGGCAGTGCTGTGGCGCGGCGGGCGGGCGAAGCGGCCACCTATTGTACCAACCAGAAATGTTTTGCAGTGGAGGTGGAAAAGATCATCCATTTCGTTTCCAAAAAAGGTTTCAATATAGACGGCTTCGGCGAAAAAATTGTGGAACAACTTATGAATGAAGGGTTAGTGACGAACATGGCGGAAATATTCGAACTCACGAAAGGCGACCTTTCTTCACTGGAACGCTTTGCGGAAAAGTCTTCTAATAATCTGATAAGCGCTATCCAAGAAAGCAAGAAAATAGATTTGGAAAAATTTTTGTTTGCGCTGGGGATTAGGTTCGTGGGGGAAGAAACGGCCGTATTGATTGCAAACAATCTTAAATTCTTAGGGATGTTAGGTTTCTTAGGGAGCTTAAGGGAATTGGGTGAAAAAATGCATTTAATTTCAGAAGAAGAATGGAGAAAAATCAAAGGAATTGGGGAGAAGTCGGCGGAGAGTTTGGCAGCCTGGTTTTCTGACGCAGAAAATATTAAATTGCTAGAAAAAATGGAAAATTCAGGGGTGGAAATTGCAGTATCCAATCCAGTGGTGGCGGGAAATGAAAAACTAACCGGCCAGACTTTTGTGTTGACGGGGGAGCTGAAAAACTTTACAAGAGACGAGGCAAAAGGTATGATAAGAAAAGCAGGAGGGAGCGTTTCTTCCTCGGTTTCCAGCAAGAATGATTACCTACTAGTCGGAGAAAATCCCGGGTCTAAATATCAAAAAGCCAAAGACTTGGGCGTGAAGATAATGGAAGAGGAAGAATTTAGAAAATTGTTAAACGGAAAATAAATTTTGTATTATGATTAGTCGAGACGAAGTAAAGCACATCGCTGCTCTGGCCCGCGTGGGCTTGGATGAAAAGGAGATTGAGAAATTTTCCAAGGATTTGTCGTCTATTTTGGATTGGATTTCCGAGTTGGAAACCGTGGACGTAACCGGCGTCGAACCGACCGCGCATATTACGGGAATAGTGAACCGGATGCGGGAAGACAAAGCACATGAGTTTGAAAATAAAGCCGGGATAGTTAAGTTGTTTCCGGAAGAAAAAAATGGGTATGATAAGGTGAAAAGTGTAATGTAATAATGCTCGGATACTTTTTATTTTTTGCTCCAAGTCTTCCGAGCATTTAGTAGCGACGCCAAGGTGAAGAATTATGCAAAAAATAAAAATTATCCTCGCAAAAATAATTTGAATATGATTAGTTTGCGAAGAGCGGACTGTTCGTCGTACTCGACGGACCGTTCGCGGAGATACACAAAATTGTTTTTGCGAACGGTCCGCAACCCATATTATCCTTATAATGTTTTATGATTAGAGAGCTACACCAAAAATTAATCAACCGAGAAATTACTGCGACCGAATTGGCTGAGCAATATTTTGCCGTGATTGAAAAAAAAGATGGGGACTTGAACGCATATCTGACTTTGACGAAGGAATTGGCCTTGGAGCAAGCCAAAAAAGTGGATGAAAAAATTGCCAGGGGAGAAGCGATAGAGCTGCTAGAAGGAATTCCGGGCGGGATAAAAGATTTGATTTTGCTGGAAGGTGTGCGCTCGACCGGCGGCTCAAAAATTTTGGATAATTATATCGCGCCGTATGACGCTACGGTAGTGGAGAAATTGCGCGAAGTCGGAGCGGTCTTTTTGGGCAAGACTAATTGTGATGAATTTGCTATGGGGTCTTCCGGTGAAAACAGCGCCTATGGCCAGACTAAAAATCCGCATGATTTGACCCGCGTTCCTGGTGGCACTTCCAGCGGATCAGCCGCGGCCATGGGGGCGGGAATGGCGGCTTGGACTTTGGGCACGGATACGGGCGGATCTTCGCGTCAACCGGCGGCCTTTTGTGGGGTGGTCGGTTTGAAGCCGACATACGGTCGGATTTCGCGATACGGAGTGATGGCCGCAGCTTCCAGTTTGGAGCAGATTGGGATCATCACTGGAAGTGTGGAAGACGCGGCTATTGTGCTCAGCGCCGTCTCCGGTAGGGACAGATTTGATGCGACCACTGGCGATAGTTTTGATAAAAAATTCGAAGATTATTTGACGGGGGACGTTTCCGGCATGAAAATCGGCATCATCAAGGAACATTTATCAGGCCTGCGGGAAGATGTTAAGAAAGTCATGGAAACGGTGCTCGAAAAATACAAAAAACTGGGGGCGGAAATTGTGGAGATTGAGTTGCCGCATAATAAATATGCTTTGCCGGCCTATTACATCATAAATTTTTCCGAAATCAGTTCCAATCTGGCGCGCTATGACGGCGTCAAATATGGGATGCGCAGCGATGACAAAAAAGAAACTGATTTGACTGATGCGGATTTTGTGGAAGAAAAAAATTTGCTGGAGACCTATTTGGATACGCGTCAATATAATCTAGGTGCGGAGGTGAAGCGGCGCATCATGCTCGGCACCTACGCCTTGAGCGCTGGATATTACGACGCCTATTATCTGCGGGCGCAAAAGGTGCGCACGCTCATCAAGCAAGAATTTGAAAAAGTTTTGCAAGAGGTGGATATGGTGCTCACGCCCACCACGCCGACGCCCGCTTTCAAAATTGGCGAGAACACTAATGATCCATTGCAGATGTATTTGGAAGATATTTTCACGGTCACAGCCAATATTTTAGGTGTGCCCGCAATTTCGGTCCCAGCTGGCACCGTTCCGGTTGATGGCAAAGATCTGCCGATCGGATTTCAATTGATGGGCAAATGGTTCGATGAAGAGAACTTGCTGCGGGCGGCCGATGCGTATGAGAGAATGTTGATTGATAAAAAATAAATTTTTTAGATTAAGCTATGGATGATATTTTTGGCACTATTCTGCCACCCCTAAGGGCTATCTACCACTCCGCTTTTTTTTCGATGGTGGAATTTATCTTGGGCATCTATACTGTCGTTCTTTTGGCTGATATCGTGCTTTTGTTCATCCAGCGCGGTTGGGTTGCTGGTGATATGCGGGACACGATCATCGGGGTGAATATGCCGCCGGAACTGTCTACCAAGAAACCTCAGATGCGACGCAAGTGGGATAAGATTACGGCCGGCCTGAAAACCGATAATGAATCGCTGTGGAAAGTGGCCATCATTGAGGCGGACAATGTCATTGATGATTTGATTGCGCGGATGAAATACCCCGGCGAGAACATGAGCGAGCGGCTGGACGGCATCAACCCCGGGCAGATTGATAACATCGAAGAATTGCGACGCGCCCATGAGATGAGAAACCGGATCATCCATGACGAAAATTTCAAACTGGACAAAAAACAAGCCGAAGAAATCATTGGCTACTATGAAAACTTTTTAAGATATTTTGAAGTGTTGGAATAGGGGAGTTGAAAAAGAAAAAGTAAAAAAAGCCTGGACGGCTTTTTTATTTTATTTGGAATATTTTATATCTAGTGTGCGGGGACGGCCCCGCTTAAGCGGGATGACCTGCATTTCTTTGGCGGGGACGGCCGGACTCGAACCGGTGACCTACTGCGTGACAGGCAGTCGCTCTAACCAACTGAGCTACGCCCCCAAAAGGAAATTTCTAATTTCCAATTTCTAATTTCTAAACAATTTCTAATTTTCCAATTTTAAAAATTGAAAATTAATCCATTGAAAGATTGTTTGAAAATTGTGAATTGAAAATTGAAAATTTGGTCTATCGTACCAGGGGAGAGATTCGAACCCTCGACCTCAGCGTTATGAGTGCTGTGCTCTAACCAACTGAGCTACCCTGGCATTCATTTTGTTGCGGGGGCCGGATTCGAACCGGCGACCTGGTGGTTATGAGCCACCCGAGCTACCAGACTGCTCTACCCCGCTATGATATTATTGCCTAATACAAAAGCAACTGTTTTCTATTCTATGCAAAATATGGCGGATTGTCAAACGCTAGAATGCGTACGATACAAACTCTTGCAAAATTAGTGTGAAAAGACTATAATTGTTAGGTGAGAGGTTTAGGCCTTATTTTAAGTAAGGCCATATTTTAAAGGCTAATATGACATTTAGAGCCTACATTTGGGGGATTCGCCTCGTGACGCTGTTTTCACTGGCAGCTCTCTCTGCGGTGATTTTTTTTGTTGATCCGCAAAATTCAGCGCTCCTCGGGCTGGTCCTTTTCTATCTGGCAGCCTTCTTTCTGGTCAGCGGGATGTTTAATCTGCTGCTCCTTTTCCTGCGGCGGAAGCTGTTGGGCGAAGCGGCTGCGGCCGAGAGCGTGGGCTTGAGTTTCCGGCAAGGGATTCTTTTGGCGGTCATAATTTTGGGATTTCTGATCTTGCAAGGTTTCCGAGTGCTGGTTTGGTGGGATGCACTCTTGGTGGCGGTGGGAGTATTTCTCATAGAATTATATTTTTTATCAAGAGAGTAGTTAATCGGCGTATTAATCAAAAAAATATCAAATATCAAATTACAAATTTCAAATAAATATCAAATTACAAAAATCCAAATTAAAGACCAATTTGATTTTTTATAATTTGGCATTTGTAATTTATTTGAAATTTGGATTTTGTAATTTGGATTTTAATCAAAATTATGGCTAAAGAAAAAGTTGCAAAAGCAAGCGATGAAGAATATGGAGCGAAATCCATCCAAGTCTTGGAAGGATTGGACCCGGTCAGGAAGCGCCCCGGGATGTATATTGGCGGCACTTCCACGGAAGGGTTGCATCATCTGATTTGGGAAGTGGTGAACAATGCGGTGGATGAAGCGATGGCCGGACACTGCAAAAATATCATTGTCAAATTGTTGCCGGACAATGTCATCGACATCGATGATGACGGGCGCGGCATTCCGGTGGAAAAGCATCCGCAGACCAAAAAATCCACCTTGGAAACAGTTATGACCGTGCTGCATGCCGGCGGAAAATTCGGCGGCAACGGCTACAAAATTTCCGGGGGACTGCACGGCGTGGGCGTGTCGGTGGTGAACGCTCTGTCGGTTTTCGTGCGAGCCGAAGTCAAACGTGATGGGAAAATATATGCCATGGAATTTGAAAGGGGAGTGCCGAAAACCAAAGAGCCGGTGATTGTTGGGAAAGCGAAGAACACCGGCACAAGAATCATTTTCCAAGCTGATCCGCAAATTTTTCCGGAGATAGATTACAGTTGGGAAAAGATTTTAGCCTACTTGCGCCAGCAATCCTATTTGACCAAAGGCTTGTGCGTGAAGATTTATGACGAACGGGAAAAAGGCAAAGAAAGATCTTATGGTTTTCTGTTCGACGGGGGAGTGGTGTCGTATGTGAAGTTTTTGAATCGTGGCAAAGAGATTAAAAATGAAATGCCGTTTTATGTGGAAAAAGAAATCGATGACAATGTGGTGGAAGTGGCGGTGCAATATACAGATGGATACAAAGAGCATGTTTTTTCTTTTGCCAATAATATTTTCACCCCGGAAGGCGGAATGCATGAAGCCGGTTTTCGCGCTGCCCTCACGCGCGTCATCAATTCTTATGCCAAGAAAAATAATATCCTGAAAGAAAAAGACGGCAGCTTGACGGCGGAAGACTTGCAAGAAGGCTTGACAGCGGTGGTCAGTGTGAAACTCAGAAACCCGCAATTTGAAGGTCAGACGAAAGCGAAGTTGGGTAACGGAGAAATGCGCGGCATTGTTTCTGGTGTGGTTTCGGAAGCGCTGGCAGAATATCTGGAAGCGCATCCGTCTAACGCGAAAGCGATCATTTCAAAAGTTTTGATTACCGCTAAGGCGCGCATCGCGGCTCGCGCGGCCAAAGACGCTGTCATTCGGAAGGGCGCCTTGGAAGGTATGACGCTGCCGGGGAAACTGGCGGATTGTTCTTCGCGGGACGCTTCCGCTTCGGAACTCTACATCGTGGAGGGAGACTCGGCTGGCGGTAGTGCCAAGCAAGGCCGCAACAGACGCTTCCAAGCCATCTTGCCACTGCGGGGAAAATTGGTGAACGTGGAAAAGACGACCCTGGACAAGGTGGTCAAATCCGACACTTTGAAACCGATCATCATTGCACTCGGGGCCGGCATCGGAGACAGTTTTAATATCGACAAAATCCGTTATCATAAAATCATTATCATGGCGGATGCCGACGTGGACGGTTCGCATATTCGGACGTTGCTTTTGACTTTTTTCTATCGCTATTTTGAGCCGCTCATTCGCGCCGGCCATATCTACATTGCTCAGCCGCCGCTCTATCGGATTCAAAAAGGCAAAGAGGTGAGATATGTTTTCACTGAGGAACAAAAAAATCAAGTCGTGGCGGAGATCCAAAAAACCATGGCTGAGAAAAGCAAAAACAGCAAGGACAAAAAAAATCAAATTGAAGAAGTGGTTATGGAAACGGATGCGAGTGGCGACGAACCGTCTTCCGACGAAGCGATGTCAAGTGACGCAGGAGAAGAAAAAATTGCCGGCATCAATTTGCAACGCTACAAAGGTTTGGGAGAGATGAATCCGGAGCAACTTTGGGAAACAACCATGAACCCGGACACTCGTTTGATGTTGCAGGTGGCCATCGGGGACGCCGAAGCGGCTGACAAGATGTTTGATGTCTTGATGGGTTCCGAAGTGGAACCGCGGCGCCATTTCATTCAAGCGCACGCGAAAAGTGTGAAGAATTTGGATGTGTGAAAATTGTCAGAACCACTGATTAAGTTTTGAAGCCACCGAGTGGCTCAAGCTTGAGCCACTCGGTGGCTTCAAAGCGCGTGAGCTCACTGATTACACTGAATGAAAATACGAAAGTCCTCCCAGTCGGAGTCTCTCGCGAGAGGACTCCGACTTTTTTTATATTTTATTCAGAGAGAGTGTGATATAATTAAAATAGAAAAAATAATAAAAAAAGAATGGATAAATTTAAAAAAAATATCATCTCAACTCTGGTGGCGGGAGCGTTTTTTGTCGGCATTATCAGTTTTTCTATTTGGGGCGTCAGAAGTGTTGTGCGGTCAAATAGTTCGGCCGGAATAAACGCGATTTCAGGGTTAATTAAACAATCGGGAGGCTATTTTTCCAAAATTTCTTGAATTAGTTTGTATCTGCGCTCTTGCGTCAGTCCTCTGTGGACTC